>NZ_JBFTSG010000087.1:0-25252 GCF_056399885.1 Cupriavidus sp. 01L45
CCGGACAACGTCATCACTTCCGTGTCCGGTGTCGGGGACCGTTGCGTTTTGATTGTCTTGTGCGAGCGGATTTACGTCAGGTGTGCTGCTGCTCATAGGGCTACTCATGAGTCTGCCTGGTTTGCGAAGCGTTGGAATGACGTGCCAATACGGGGCCCATCACACGATCCTCCACCCGGAGATCAGCGCGCCATGTCTTGATGGCTCGTCCACGTCAATATCGCGCAATGGATGTGCTTTCCCTGGCCAACGAGAACGATCTGTGCCCCACTTGATCCGCCAAGGGACGGAGCAGCACAGGCTACCGCCAGCCACCTCCAGCAAGTACGCCCAGCGCGCACCGCCGTATGCGTTCCGTTGTTCAACAGGATCCGTCATGGTCTTCGCTCCATTGTCAGCGTGATCGAACTTGACGCAGGACTCTAAACGGCTTTCCTTATGCCATAAATGCCTTTTATACAATTTTTAAACAAAATAGTACTTTTAAATTAAACTCGTACTAGTCCTATATATCTCGGCAGGTCTCCGTGCTATTAAGCGCGGCGGAATACCTTATTGATCGTTGATCGAGCGGCGGTGGTAGCATTGCCTATTCAATGCACGCCGGTACTGCCCACTAGCCCCTGCGCGTGGCGGCTCAACGTCGTGTAGTTGGTGGGTATTGGGGACTGGCAAGTCGGGAAATGCGAGCACGCGGCTCCCCGGCTGCAGCCGTGTGGAGCGCTCCCAAGGGGGGCACGCCGGCCCGCGCTGCGAAGCGGGCCGTAGCGGTGTGCCAGAGCGTATGGGCCGCCCCGGGCCCTACTTCGCCGCCGGGCGCCTTGTCAGCTGACGGTAGCGCGTCAGCGCCCACAGCGGGAAGTAGGCGGTGTAGCCGTGGTACTTCAGGTAGTAGATGCGGGGGAAGCCCGGCGCATTGTGCGACGGATGCTGCCAAAGGCCGCTGCCAGTCTGGCAGCCCAGCAGGTAAGCGATGCCCCTGCGCACTGTGGGCGTATCCACCTCGCCCACGGCGAAGAGGGCCAGCAGCGCCCAGGCGGTGCAGTTGGGCGTGCTCTCGCCCCCATTGGTGCCCGCCAGCGAGTGGTCGAAGTAGCTGTCGTTGGTCTCGCCCCATCCGCCGTCGGCGTGCTGGCAGCGTAGCAGCCAGTCGACTGCCTTGCGGACATAGGGCTGGCGCACGTCCTCGCCCACCAGCGCCAGGCCCGCCAGCACACTCCACGTGCCATAGATGTAATTGCTGCCCCAGCGTCCCCACCAGGCGCCGTCGGCGCGCTGCGTGCGGCGCAGATAGGCCACGCAGCGCTCGACGGCGGCGGCGTGCGTTTCGCGGTTTCCGCTCAGGCCGATGCATAGCAGCACGCGGCCGGAAACGTCCTCGGTGGGCGGATCCAGCAGGGCGCCATGGTCGGCGAAGGGGATACGGTTCAGGTACTCGCGATCGCAGTTGGCATCGAAGGCGCCAAATCCGCCATTGCGCGATTGCAGGCCCACCATCCATTTCACGGCGCTCGCGACCGCGTCCTGGTAGCGTTCGGGCTGGCCGATCCGGCGCGCGTGCACGGCAAGCATGGCGGCCACCACGGCGCTGTCGTCGATGTCAGGGTAATAGGCGTTGGCGTACTGGAACGCCCAGCCGCCGGGCTGCACCGAGGCCGGCACGTGCTTGCCCCAATCGCCGCGCAGGTCTCGCACCTGCCGCGCTTCCAGCCAGTCGTAGGCGCGCTGCACCGCCTCCTGCGTGCGCGCGTCGGTGCCGGCGTGCTGCAAGGACATGATGCTCCAGGCGGTATCCCACACCGGCGACAGGCAGGGCTGGCAATAGGCCGAGCCGTCGGCGCGGCGCACCACGAGCTTGCGGATGGCGGCCAGGCAGGTAGCGCGGGCCGGATCCGTCTTCGGCACGCCGAGCAGCGCCATCATCTCGTACCAGTACACCATCGGCGGAAAGATGCCGCCCAGGCCATCCTCGCCGTTCATGCGCTTCACGCACCAGGCTTGCGCCCGGGCAACGGCCCGCCGGCGCACCGAGGAGGGAATCAGCGGCTCGATCGCGCGTGCCAGCTTGTCGACCACCAGGAAGGCCTTGCGCATCAGGCCTTCGCGGGAGAAATAGTGCCGCTCGCGCTCGGGCGGCGTGACGAACAGTTCGCTGACCCCGACACGGCGCGGATTGGCGGCCTTGGCCCGCATCGAGCACAGCACCGTCAGCGGTACCAGCGTGGAGCGCGCCCAGTAGGCCATCTTGTCCAGATGCACAGGCGCCCAGCGAGGGAACAGGATCAGCTCGACCGGCACGAAGGGGGTGGCGCGCCAAGGCACCTGCTCGAACGTGGCCAGGAGGATGCGGGTGAACACATTGGCCTTGGCGGCCCCACCCTGCGCCAGGATGGCGCGGCGGGCCTGGGCCATGTGCGGGGCCTCAGGGTCGTCGCCCGCCGCCTTCAGCGCGTAGTAGGCCTTGACGCTGCATGACACGTCGAGCGCGCCGCCGTGATACTGGTCCCAGCCGCCATGACGGTCTAGCCTCTGGATGCTTCGCAGGTAGACCGCCATCGCCGCCTGCAATTCGGCGTCGATTTCGTCCACGAAGTGCATCATCAGGATGTACTCCGCGGTGATGGTGGCGTCCGACTCTAGCTCGAAGCACCAGTGGCCGTCGCGATGCTGGTGGCTTAGCAGGGCCTCGCGGGCCGCGTCGATGGCCCGGTGCAGGTCCGCGCCGGCGCCCGGCGTGGCGGGCGTTTCCTGCTTGGGTGCGCCGGCGTCATGCCAGGTGCCAGGTTGAGCCTTTGGCTGGGTATTCGGTTGGGTATTCAATTGGAAATTCGATCGTGCGTTCATTGCGGCTGGCACCGCGTCATCTGGTCCAGCTGGCGCAGGACTTCCGCCCTCAGCCCGGGTTCCATCGACTGGCTGCCCAGCAGGTCGGCGAGCCACAGCCCGTCAGCGGCCAGGCGGCAAATCATCAGCCTCGCCGCATCTGCCGCGGGCAGCGGATCGGGGCGTGCGATTTCGGCGATGCGTGGCGCCCAGCGATCGCGCGTATCTGCATCGGTCAGCATCAGCGCCAACAACAGGTGCAGATAGCTGGCGGCGTCCTCTTTCCTCTCTTCCTGCAGCGTCGCCCGCATATAGGCCCGCGCCGCGCGGCCCTCGGCCTGCGTGTCGCTGGCGATCGCGGCGGCCACATCGGCGTTGAAGGTCTCAACCGCGTCGTCGAAGAGCGCGTCCAGCAGCGCCTGCTTATTGCGGAAATGATGCTGCAATCCGCCCTTGCTGACACCGGCACGCGCCGCCACCGCATCCAGCGTCACGGCGCGCAGGCCGGATTCGAGGGCGAGCTGGGCCGCGGCATGCAATAGCTGCGGGCGCAGCACGTCGGGCTGCTTCTTTCGGCGGTGTGCTTGTGTCATGGAGGCGGATCATACCAGCCAGACGGATTGTTTGGCGACAGGATGCGCTACGGGGTGGCGCGCGGCGCGGCAGCAACCCGCTGCGGCAGACACGCAGGAGCCGCATCGCCGCGGCCCCGGCTTGCCAGGGCTAGCGCCAGCGCGAGCGCGCAACCAGCGCCTCGCCCCTCTCACTGCCCCGGCTTATCCCCCACCACCGCATCCATCCCGCTCCTCTCGATCTCCCCTCTTGCCGCAGGCGAAGCCAGATACCGAATCAACGCCCGCCCGGCCTCCGGATGCTCCGCGCCCACCGGCACACCCGCCGCAAAGCTGGTCACCTGCTGCACCGCCTCCGGAATCTTCCCGACAAACGTGGCACCCGCCACCGGCAGCAACTCGCTGACCTGCTGCAAGCCGACCTCATAATCGCCCTGCGCCACCACGCTACCCACGGGGGTCTTCTCAATCCTATGCGCGCGCCCCTTGACCTGTTCCTCGATTCCCAGCTTCTTGAACATCTCCTTCTCGACATACACGCCGCTGGCGCTATCGGAATAGGCAATGGAGCGCGCCTCCAGCAACGTCTTGCGGAACGCATCGACGGTGCTGATATCCGGCTTTGGCGCGCCAGCCCGCACCGACAGGCCGATGCGCGAATCGGCCAGGGCTACCCGGCTATCCGGCACCACCTTGCCTTGCCGGATCAGTTCATCCAGCGCGTAGCCAACCATGATCACCACGTCGGCATGCTCGCCGCGCGCGAGCCGGTTGGGAATCGCCTCGGAGGACTTGCCCATCGACGGGCCCCACGCGGTTGACAAGGTATTGCCCGTGGCCTTCTCGAAGCCGGGTCCGAGTGCCTTGTAGGCTGCGGTGAAGCCGCCCGAGTTCATGACCTTGACCTCCTCGGCCAGTGCATTGCCAGCGCCCAGCGCAAGGCTGGCCACGCCGGCCAGCACCAGCGCCAGCAACGGCCGCTTGCGGGAATCAGGGGAGTTCGAAGGACGACTGCGGAGGGAGGTGACGACGGGGCTGGGCACTGCGGCGGACGATATGGGCATATGCGCTCTCGATGGGCATTGAAATGGGAAATGGGAACAGACAAAAGACAAAAGACAAAAGTCCTGCCCGCATCGGTCTCCGAGGGCAGGCAGCCCATTCTATGCACGCGCCGCGCGCCGCGATAATGCAATCTTTTTCAGCTTTGATCGCTTTCACGCATCAATGACCGCGCCCGGCCCCGCGCTGGCACCGCCTGCGCGACCATTTCGTACAACGCCTGCGCATGCGGCGACAGCATGCGCCCCCGGCGCCGCAGGATCCCCAGCATGCGGGAGACCGCGGGCTCGCGCAGGGGCACGGCGGCCAGCCCGGAGCGGTCGCCATCGGGCAGCGCCAGCCGCGGCACCGCTGCCACGCCAAGGCCGGCCTCCACCAGCGCCAGCACGCTGCTGACGTGGCGTACCTCGTAGAAGGCGGCCGGCCGCCGCGGCGCCTCCGCCAGGGCGAGATCCAGCATCAGGCGGTTGCCGCTGGACTTGGCCAGGGCCACCAGCGTGTGCCCGGCCAGTTCGGCCCATTTCACCGAGCGCCGCCGCGCCAGCGGATGGTCGCGGCGGCAGGCCAGCACGAACGGATCGCGCAGCAACGGCTCGAACAGCAGATCGGCTTCCTGCGTGCCGATAAAGTTCAGGCCGAAATCCGCCTCGCCGCTGGCCACGCTATGCAGCACGACGTTAGCCCCTTCGTCCACCATCTTGACGCGGACATTCGGATACTGCGCACGAAAACGCCCGATCACCGCCGGCAGGAAATAGTGCGCGGCCGAGGGCACGCAGGCAATGGTCACTTCGCCGGCGCGAGCCGTGGCGGCATCGCCGATGCCAAGTAGCGAAGTCTCCACTTCCGTCAGCACCGCACGCGCCTTGCCGACAAACTCCCGCCCAACCACAGTCAGGGTGACGCGGCGCGTAGTGCGCTCGAACAACTTGACGTTAAGCGCTTCCTCCAGTTTCTCGATGCGGCGCGACAGCGCCGGCTGCGACAGGTTGAGGGCTTCGGCCGCCGCGCGAAAGCCGCCTTGCTCGACCACTGCCACCATGGCCTGCAGGTCGCCGAGGTCGAATCTGATGTGTTGCATGGTTTTCCAGGCTGCGGCAATGAAAACAAGAGGGGAAGGACAGGATGACGGCAATACGGCCAGCGTCAGGGCATTGATGCGGAGTACCGATCAAAGCGCCCCGCTCCCCATTCTAGTCCCCTGACCTGACAGCCCCGCCGCAAGCCAATGGTCCACCCCCTCTTGCGTAGGTGGGTAGCGGCGACGCCGCTAGGGTATTCTCCCGAGCTTCCCGCCCGCCCGGGCACCCGCACCCAATCACGCGATACAACCGGAGGAAATCAGCAGATGTCGGACCCGTTCGCCCTGCTAGCCGTCACGACGCTGCTCAGCGTCATGATGCTGGCGATCGTCTGGTCGCTGCGCCGCTGCGGCCAGCCCGGCGTGAGGCACTGGTGGCAGGCCAACCTGACGGCCATGGTGGCGCTTGTACTATTTACGCTGCGTGGCCGGGTCCCCGACATCCTGTCGATCGTGGTAGCCAACGGCGCGCTGGCGTGGGCGCTGGCGCTGTTCCACGCCGGCATCGCGCGCTTCTGCGGGCGAGAGCCGCCCTGGCGGGCCATGGCGGCGGCGGCCCTCGCCGTGGTGGCCGGCATCGTGACGTGGCGCTATATCTACAATGACTTCAACGCGCGCGTTGTCGTCGTTTCGGTATTCCATGCCGTGCTGTGCGCCTGCGCGGGGTACGTGCTGGTGCGTTACCGCCCGCGCGCCCGCCCCACCAGCCACTACCTGACCACGGCCGGTTTCGCCTTTTTCCTTGCCGCCGCGCATGCCCTGCGCGGCATCTTGTCGGTGCTCTCGGTCATGGACGACCCGTCCACCATGACCTCGCCCGGACTGAATGCCGCCTTTCTCGTGCTGGGTGCGATGGCCACGCCGGGTCTCACCATGGGCGCGGTGCTGATGATCCACGATGCGATGGTGCACCGGCTCGAAGCCATTGCCAACAGCGACTACCTGACGGGCGCCATGTCGCGCAAGGCATTCGAGGAGGAAGCCTTTCGCGAACTGGCCCGCGCCGCCCGGGGCGGGCACCCGCCGGTGCTGCTGATCGTCGACATCGACCACTTCAAGTCGGTCAACGACACGTTCGGCCATGCCGCCGGCGACGCCGTGCTGGTCGAGTTCGCGCGGCTTGTCACCGCCAGCCTGCGCGCGCCCGACCGCATCGGCCGCATGGGCGGCGAGGAATTCGTCGTGCTGTTGCCAGCCAGTTCGCTGGAGGATGCCCGCCACGTCGCGGAGCGCATCCGCTCGCTGGCCGAGGCCAGCCCCGTCGGCGGCCCTTCCGGCACGGTGCGCTATACCGTGAGCGGCGGCTATGCCGCATGGCAGCCCGGCGAGAGCCTGCAGCAACTCACCGCGCGCGCCGATACCGCGCTCTATATGGCCAAGCTCTCGGGGCGCAACCGCGTGCTGCCGCATACGGCTGCCCCTGACGTCATGCCGCACGCCGCTCCGGCACATGCGGCGCAGCCCTCCGCCATGGGCCCTTCCGGCGAGCGCCAGCGCCGTTAGGGCATCGCGGGCGTCGTGGCCCGATACGCGCCCGGCCGCAGCCCGGTCCAGCGGCGGAACGCGCGGTGGAAAGCCCCCGGCTCGGCAAAGCCCAGTTCGGCGGCAATCTCCGCCAGCGGGCGGCTGGAATGGCTGAGCGCCTCGATGGCCAGGTCGCGCCGCAGTTCGTCCTTCAGTTGCTGGTAGGTGCCGCCCTCCTCCATCAGCCGGCGCCGCAACGACGATGACGACATATGGACATCGTGCGCCAGCCGGTCGAACGTGGGCCACTGTTCCGGCGGCTGGGCACGCAACTGGCGCCGCACGCGGGCCATGATGCTGCCCCGGTCGCTGTACTTGACCACCACGTTGTGGGGCGCGTCGCGCAGGAAGGCCTTGAGGCTGCGCTCGTCCTGGTGGACAGGCTGGTCCAGCCAGGCCGCGTCGAACACCAGCGCCGTGGCCGGCTCGCCGAACGCCAGGTGGCGCGAGTACATCAGCCGGTATTCCGCACTGTAGGCCGGCTCCGGATAGCTGAACGCCGCCAGCAGGACCGGCACGCGCCGGCGCAGCAGCCAGCTCATCAACCCGTGCAGCATGATCAGCATGGTCTCCTGGGCAAACACGCCCGGCGGCTGCGCCGATGGCGCCGTGAGCACCAGCGCCGCCCGCCGGCGCTTGCCGGCCCCGCTGCCGCCCCCCCGGCCGCCTTCGGCGCCAGCGCCTTCGCGCTCCAGGCGCACGCCGATATCGTCGAGCAGCAGCCCGAAATAGCGCACCACCCGCTCCAGCCCCTGCGCCAGCGTCTTGCTGCCCGCGACGGCGTGGCACAGCATGGCAAAGCTGCCGCATTTCATGCGGCGCGAATCCTGGCCAAAGAATTCATCGTCGAGCGCGGCGGCCACTTCCAGCCACAGGGCGCTGTAGCTTGCGGCGGACACCCGCGCCTGCGGCACCGCCAGCAGCGCCGGCGCGATGCCCGCGGCCTGCAACACCGGCTCCGGCGCGATGCCGCGCGCTCGCAGGCCCGCGATGGCGTGATGCACGAAGCAAATGGCGACGCTGTGTTTTTCCATGGAATGCAACGATCGGTACGGTACGGTTTGCCTGCCCGGGCTCGCCGGCAGTGGCAAACGAGTTCAGCAAGGTTGGCGGATTCTGGCATAGGAGCGCCCCCGCTGTCTTCCTACACTTGCTGCCATGCCCCCCGCCCACAGCGGGCCACCCGACCAACCGCCAGACGCCGCGATCGCGTGCCAACCCCACGCCGGTCCCGGCGCAACCCGAGCCGCCATGCATCAAGAATTCAGCGAACAGCAAGCCATGATCCGCGACACCGCGCGCGCCTTCGCCAGCGAACGGCTGGCGCCGGACGCCGCGGCCTGGGACCGTGCCGGCCAGTTGCCGCCGGAGGTCGTGACGGAAATGGGCGCGCTCGGCCTGCTCGGCATGATCGTGCCCGAGGAATGGGGCGGCACGTATACCGACTACATCGCCTATGCGCTGGCCATCGAGGAGATCGCCGCGGGCTGCGCCGCCTGCGCCACGCTGATGAGCGTGCACAACTCGGTGGGCTGCGGCCCCATCCTGCACTACGGCACCGAGGCGCAGAAGGCGCGCTACCTGCCCCGCCTGGCCAGCGGCGAGATGATCGGCGCATTCTGCCTGACCGAGCCGCAGGCCGGCTCGGAGGCGCATAACCTGCGCACCCGTGCCCGCGCCACCGACGACGGCTGGGTGCTGTCCGGCTCCAAGCAGTTCGTCACCAACGGGCAGCGCGCCGGCGTGGCCATCGTGTTTGCCGCCACCGAGCCGGAGCAAGGCAAGCGCGGCCTGTCCGCGTTTGTCGTGCCTACCGATACACCCGGTTTCATCGTGCACGCGCCGGAACGCAAGCTCGGCATCCGCGCCTCCGACACCTGCGCCATCACGCTGGAAGACTGCCGCGTGCCGCACGACGCGCTGCTCGGCGAGCCCGGCGAGGGCCTGCGCATTGCCTTGTCGAACCTGGAAGGCGGGCGCATCGGCATCGCCGCGCAAGCGCTCGGCATCGCCCGCTCCGCCTTCGAAGCCGCCTGCCGCTATGCCGCCGAGCGTGTGCAGTTCGGCCGCCCGCTGCGCGAGCACCCGCCGATTGCCAACATGCTGGCCGACATGGCTACCGAGCTGAACGCCGCGCGCCTGCTGGTGCACCGCGCCGCGCATATGCGTACCGCAGGCCAGCCCTGCCTGTCGGAAGCCTCGCAGGCCAAGCTCTACGCCTCTGAACTGGCCGAACGCGTGTGCTCCAAGGCGCTGCAGATCCACGGCGGCTACGGCTACCTGGAAGACTACCCGGTCGAGCGGCACTACCGCGACGCCCGCATTACCCAGATCTACGAAGGCACCAGCGAGATCCAGCGCATGTTGATCGCGCGCACCCTTTGAGCGGCGTGCCTGCTCCTTTCCTGCATTGACCCACCAAAACCCAGAACCGACGGAGACCACCCAATGAGTGCCCAGCCCGCTTCCGCAAATACCGCCGCCGTGCCCACCGTCAAGCTGTTGATCAACGGCGAGTGGGTGGAGTCCGCCGCCACCGAATTCCGCCCGGTGGTCAATCCCGCCACGCAGGAAGTACTGGCGCAAGTTCCCCTGGCCACGGCGGCCGAAGTCAATGCGGCCGTCGGCGCGGCGCATCGCGCCTTTGCCACCTGGCGCCACACGCCGTTGGGCGCGCGGCTGCGCATCATGCTCAAATACCAGGCGCTCATCCGCGAACACAGCAAGCGCATCGCCGCCATCCTCACCGCCGAGCAGGGCAAGACCCTGGCCGATGCCGAAGGCGATATCTTCCGCGGCCTGGAAGTGGTGGAGCACGCCTGCTCGATCGGCACGCTGCAGCAAGGCGGCTTTGCCGAGAACGTGGCCGCCACCGTGGATACCTACACCCTGCAACAGCCGATCGGCGTCTGCGCCGGCATCACGCCGTTCAACTTCCCGGCCATGATCCCGCTGTGGATGTTCCCGATGGCGATCGTGTGCGGCAACACCTTCGTGCTCAAGCCGTCGGAACAGGATCCGCTGTCCACCATGGAACTGGTCAAGCTGGCCGTCGAGGCCGGCGTGCCGGCCGGCGTGCTCAACGTCGTGCACGGCGCGCGCGAGGTGGTCGATGCCCTGTGCACGCACCCGGACATCAAGGCCGTTTCCTTCGTCGGATCCACCGCCGTGGGCACCCACGTCTACAACCTGGCCGGCGCGCACGGCAAGCGCGTGCAATCGATGATGGGCGCCAAGAACCACGCCGTGGTACTGCCCGACGCGCACCGCGAGCACACCCTCAACGCCCTGGTCGGCGCGGCGTTCGGCGCCGCCGGCCAGCGCTGCATGGCAACCTCGGTGGCGGTGCTGGTAGGCGCCGCACGCGACTGGCTGCCCGATCTGGTCGCCAAGGCCAGGACGCTCAAGGTCGGCGCCGGCAGCGAGCCCGGTGTCGATGTCTGCCCGGTGGTATCGGTAGCGGCCAGACAACGTGTAACCGGCCTGATCGAAGCCGGCGAGCGCGAAGGCGCCACCCTGCTGCTGGACGGCCGCAACGTGCAGGTACCCGGCTACCCCGACGGCAACTTCATCGGCCCGACCGTATTCGCCGACGTCACCACGGAAATGTCCATCTACACGCAGGAAATTTTCGGCCCGGTGCTGGTAGTGATCGCAGTCGACACACTTGACGAAGCCATCGCGCTGGTCAACCGCAACCCCTTCGGCAACGGCACCGGCGTATTCACCCAAAGCGGCGCGGCGGCGCGCAAGTTCCAGAGCGAGATCGACGTCGGCCAGGTCGGCGTCAACATCCCCATCCCGGTACCCGTGCCCTACTTCAGCTTCACCGGCTCGCGCGGCTCCAAGCTGGGCGACCTGGGTCCCTACGGCAAGCAGGTGGTGCAGTTCTATACCCAGACCAAGACCGTGACCGCACGCTGGTTCGATGACGCGACGGTGAACGATGGAGTGAATACGACCATCAGCTTGCGGTGAAACGAAGGGCGGCGGGCAAGCTTTCAGAAATTTGAAGGCATTGCCTTCTGCCGGCGCGATGCGAAGCGAGCCCCCCAAGCGATGCGAAGCGAGCCGTGAAGGTGTACCAGGCCGTATGGCGCGCCTTCTTTGCCTACTTTCTTGGCAAGACAAGAAAGTAGGTCGCCCCCCGCAGGGGGGTGAAACCGCCTTTGACTTTAGGTTTTTGACTCTAAAGCAGCCGCCACAGCCAAAACACAACCGATACAAAGAGTAAGGAGCCAACATGCACATCGCCTTCATCGGCCTAGGCAACATGGGCGCCCCCATGGCCCGCAACCTGCTCAAGGCAGGCCACACCCTCACCGTATTCGACCTGAACCCAACCGCCCTGTCAGCACTAAAAGCCGACGGCGCCGCCATAGCCCAATCCGCCCGCAAGGCAGCCGCCGAAGCCGACTTCGTCATCACCATGCTGCCGGCCGCCGCCCACGTCCGCGCCACCTACCTCGATCCCGAAGGCGTCCTCGCCGGCGTCCGCCCCGGCGTCCCCCTGGTCGATTCCAGCACCATCGACCCCGCCACCATCCGCGCGCTGGCCGCAGAAGCCAGCAAGCAAGGCAACCCGATGGCCGACGCCCCGGTCTCCGGCGGCACCGGCGGCGCGCAGGCGGGCACGCTGACCTTCATGGTAGGCGCCGAACAAGCCCTGTTTGAGCAACTGCAGCCTGTGCTCTCCGGCATGGGCCGCAACATCGTCCACTGCGGGGGCACCGGCACGGGCCAGGTCGCCAAGATCTGCAACAACCTCATCCTCGGCATCTCCATGATCGGCGTATCCGAGGCCATGGCCCTCGGCGTCAAGCTCGGCATCGACGCCGGCGTGCTGGCCGGCATCGTCAACACCTCCACCGGACGCTGCTGGGCCGCCGACACCTGCAACCCCTACCCCGGCGTGATCCCGGCCGCGCCGGCCTCCCGCGGCTACAGCGGCGGCTTTGGCGCGGACCTGATGCTCAAGGACCTGGGCCTGGCCGCGGACGCCGCCCGCAGCGTGCGGCAGCCGCTCTTCCTGGGCGCCCTGGCCCAGCAGATCTACCAGGCCGTGAGCCAGGCCGGCGACGGGCAGCTCGATTTCTCGGGCGTGATCCGCCAGTACATGACGCAAGAGGAGCCGTCGGCATGATCGAACACGTGATCGACGGGCATATCGCCCGCCTGACCCTCAAGCGCCCGCCCGCCAATGCCTTCAATGCCGAAGGCCTGCAGCAGCTGCAGCAACTGGTGGGCACGCTGAACGCCGACGAGCGCGTGCGCGCCATCGTCGTCACCGGCGACGGCAACCGCTTCTTCAGCGCCGGCGCCGACCTCAACGGCTTCGCCGACGGCGACCGCGCCCATGCACGGGTAATGGCGCAGCGCTTCGGCGCCGCCTTCGAAGCGCTGCAGAATGCGCGCCCCCTAGTGATCGCTGCCATCAACGGCTACGCGATGGGCGGCGGGCTGGAATGCGCGCTCGCCTGCGATGTCCGCATTGCCGAGGAACAAGCCCAGATGGCATTGCCCGAGGCCGGCGTCGGCCTGCTGCCCTGCGGCTGTGGCACGCAGACCCTGCCCTGGCTGGTGGGCGAGGGCTGGGCCAAGCGCATGATCCTGGCCAATGAACGGATCGATGCCGCCACCGCGCTGCGCATCGGCCTGGTGGAAGAGGTGGTGCCGGCCGGCCAGGCCCTCGACGCCGCGATGCGCCTGGCCGAGCGCGCAAGCCATGTCAGCCCGCGCGCGGCGGCCTACAGCAAGCAACTGGTGCACCTGGCCCGCCAGGGCGTGCCGCGCGGCCCCGCGCTGGCGCTGGAGCGCGAGCGCTTTGTCGACCTGTTCGACGGCGAGGACCAGCGCGAGGGCGTCAACGCCTTCCTGCAAAAACGCGCGCCGCAATGGCGCAATGCCTAGGAGCCACGCCATGCGCCTGAACCCGAACGACGCTGCGCAGGAACGCCCCGCCGCCGCCATGAACGCCGAGCCCGAAGTGCTGTTCCAGGAGATCAACGGCGTCGGCGTGATGACGCTGAACCGCCCGCGTCAGCTGAACGCCCTGTCGTACCCGATGATCGGCGCGCTCGATACGCAGCTTGCGGCGTGGGCCACGCGCGGCGACATCGCCGCCGTGCTGTTGCGCGGCGCGGGCAGCAAAGCCTTTTGCGCCGGCGGAGATATCCGCGCGCTGTACGACAGTTTCCACGCCGGTACATCGCTACGCCAGCAGTTCTTCGTCGACGAGTACCGGCTCGACTACCGCCTGCATGGCTATCCCAAGCCGGTGGTGGCGCTGATGGACGGCATCGTCATGGGCGGCGGCATGGGGCTGGCACAGGCCGCGCATCTGCGGGTGGTCACGGAGCGCTCGCGGGTGGCGATGCCGGAGACCGGCATCGGCCTGGTGCCGGACGTGGGCGCCAGCCATTTCCTGTCCAGGCTGCCGCCGGCACTGGCGCTCTATGTCGGGCTGACCGGCGTGACGCTCGGCGCTGCCGATACCTTGCTGTGCAAGCTGGCCGATATCGCCGTGCCCGCCGCGAGCCTGGAAGGCATCGAGCAGACCCTGGCCGGCATTCGCTGGACGGGCGATGTGCTGGCGGACCTGCGCGCCGCGCTGCCGGCAACGCCCCTTGCCGGCGGCGCCGATGCGCCATTGCAGGCGGCCTTGCCGGCCGTGCTGCGGCACTTCCGTCCCGACGCGAGCGTGGCCGGGTTGCTCGACAGCCTGGCGGCCGAGTCCGATCCGGCTTATGCCGGCTGGGCCGAGCGCACGCTGGAGATCCTGCGCGGACGCTCGCCGCTGATGATGGCCGTGACGCGGGAAATGCTGCTGCGTGGCCGCGACCTTGATCTTGCGGACTGCTTCCGCATGGAGTTGGGCGTGGTATCCCACGCCTTTACGCAGGGCGACTTCATCGAGGGGGTACGCGCGCTGATCGTCGACAAGGACAATGCGCCACGCTGGCGCGTGAAGACAGTGGGCGAAGTCAGCGAAGCCACGGTGCAATCGTTCTTCGATAGTCCGTGGCCGCGTGAATCGCATCCGCTGGCGTCGCTCGGCTGACGCCGCGCACGTTGCACGCCGGCATTGCGCCGGCGTGTCATCGAACCAGAGTCCAATCAGCGGCTGATCAGTCCTTCGGCTTCGGCGCGTGGCCGTGCGGCTGGTGCTCGTCCACAGGCACCTTCACCAGTCCGTCCGTGCGGAACATCGCCTTGATGCCCCGCACCGCCTGCCGGATCCGCGCCTCGTTCTCGATCAGCGCGAAGCGCACGTACTCGTCGCCGTAGTCGCCAAAGCCGATGCCGGGCGAGACGCAGACCTTGGCCTTGGCCAGCAACTGCTTGGAGAATTCCAGCGATCCCAGCGCGCGATACGGCTCGGGAATGCGCGCCCAGATATACATCGAGGCCTTGGGAATCTCCACCGGCCAGCCGGACTCGATCAGCCCGCGCGCCAGCACGTCGCGGCGCGTCTGGTAATGCGCGGCGATCTCCTTCACGCATTGCTGGTCGCCTTCCAGCGCGGCGATGGCGGCCACCTGCAGCGGCGTGAAGGTACCGTAGTCGTGATAGCTCTTCATGCGCGTGAGCGCCGCCACCAGGTCGGGATTGCCGACCATGAAGCCGATGCGCCAGCCCGCCATGTTGTAGCTCTTGGACAGCGTGAAGAACTCCACCGCAATATCCTTGGCACCCGGAACCTGCATGATCGACGGTGCCTTCCACCCATCGAACACGATGTCGGCATAAGCCAGGTCGTGCACCACGAAGATATCGTGCTTGCGCGCCAGCGCGATCACGCGCTCGAAGAAGTCCAGCTCCACGCATTGCGCGGTCGGGTTCGACGGGAAGCCCAGCACGATCATCTTCGGCTTGGGATAGCTGCCACGGATGGCGCGCTCCAGCTCGGCAAAGAAGTCCACCCCCGGCACCAGCGGCACCGAGCGGATATCGGCGCCGGCAATCACCGCGCCGTAGATGTGGATGGGATAGCTCGGATCGGGCACCAGCACGGTGTCGCCGCGATCGAGCGTGGCGAGCATCAGGTGGGCCAGCCCTTCCTTGGAACCGATGGTGACGATGGCCTCGGTATCCGGATCGATCTCGACGTCGTAGCGCTCGCGGTACCAGTGCGAAATGGCGCGGCGCAGGCGCGGGATGCCTTTGGAAGCGGAGTAGCCGTGGGTGTCGGGGCGCTGCGCGGCTTCGGTAAGCTTGGCAACGATATGCGGCGGCGTGGCGCCGTCGGGGTTGCCCATGCTCATGTCGATGATGTCTTCGCCACGGCGGCGCGCCGCCATTTTCAGCTCGGCGGTGATATTGAAGACGTAGGGGGGAAGACGATCGATACGCGCGAAGCGGCGCTTGCCTGCGGAGGCGGACATGGATTTTCCTTGAACGTAAGCGCCCGGAACCGTCCGAGCGACGCTGCCGGCCGTTGGTGCGGCCGACCGGAAGATCTTAGCGGCGAATACGCACGGCGTCTACGGGTTTTGCAACGCGGCCGGCGACGCGCCCGCGGTGCGGATCAGCGCCTCGATCTCACTTTCGTTCCACACGCGCACGCCCGCCTCGGCCAGCAATGCCGCGGCCACGCCCTGCCCCGGACGCACGGCGCCGCTGAACGAACCGTCGTAGTGTTCGCGGTTGCCGCAGGACGGGCTCAGCGCCTTGAGCAAGGCATGCTTGCATTGGCGCTGCCGCGCGATCGCCAGTGCGTCGCGCGCGCCTGCCGTGAAGGGCTGCGTGACATCGGCGCCGGTGGCGTCGCGCACGATGGCGGCACCGGCCAGCACATGCGCGCCGCTGCCGCCGACGATCTCGGCGGGCGGGCGCGGCGTGGGCAAGCCGCCCAGCGATTCGGGGCAGACCGGAATCAGGTCGAAATGCCGCGCCAGCACGGCCAGCACGGGCTCGGGCTGGGCCTTGGCCTGGCCGTCGTAGCGCACCGGCTGGCCGAGCAGGCAGGAACTGACAAGGAGCGCGGGGCGGGAGGAAGAATCCGTTGGCATGGCGATGCGGTGTGGACTACGTATGAATGAAGACCGAAGGATCGGCTACGTCTGCGATGGATTGCGCAGCGTCATGCCGCCTCGCCCACCTTCCTCACCACGGCGTCATCGGGCCCGAGCAGGCGGCCATCCTCGGCGCGCACCTCGAGCTGCCGCACAGGCTTGCCGGCCTGGCCATCCACCAGCACCGAATGCGGCTCGCCCGGCGCGAAGAAAAACGCCTCGCCCCATTGGCGCAAACCCACCACCACGGGAAACAGCGCCCGGCCTTTCTGCGTCAGCACGTATTCCTGATAGGCACTGCCGTCTGATGCTGGCACCTGCTCCAGGATGCCGTGCGCCAGCAGCGTGCGCAGCCGGTCGGACAGGATGTTCTTGGCCAGGCCCAGGCTGCGCTGGAACTCGCCGAAGCGCCGCAGGCCGTCGAAGGCATCCCGCACGATCAGCAGCGACCACCAGTCGCCGATCACGTCGAGCGAGCGGGCCACCGGGCACTCCGCACCTTCCAGGCTGGTTCGCCGGACCATATCGCAACTCCGTCTGCGCGCCGCCGGCACGGCGCCGCGGGCTGCGGCGCGCTGCGCTGGCGCCGGTTCCGGCACCCACGGCGAGGCGGTTGCATTGTAAAACCAGCCGATCCGGTCTTCAACCTCCGCGCGAACGGACGCCGCAGCCGTCAATCATCAGTCGTCGATGTTCTCATGCACGGCGGCGGCGCCGGCCTTCCAGTAGCTGGCGGCGCGGATGCGGCCCTTCTCGATGCCGCGCTCGCCCACCAGGTACTGGCGCACGGCACGGATTGCCGCGCCTTCGCCGGCGGCCCAGGCATAGCCCTCGCCGCTCGGCAGCGGGAGCTCGCGCAGCGCTTGCTCCAGCAAGCTGCCAGCGGTTGCACCCGCTGGCGCGCCGTCGCGGTGCTGCCAGCGGAGTTCGACGTCGGCGCGGCTGGGCAGCGGAATTTCGGCGGCGGCGTTGTCCACCGCCAGCACCACCAGCGCGCGCACGCCGGCCGGCAGTTCCTCCAGGCGCCTGGCGATCGCGGGGAGCGCGGTTTCGTCGCCCACCAGCAGGTGCCAGTCGAAGCCCTCGGGAATCACAAACGAGCCGCGCGGGCCGCCCACGCCGAGATGCTGGCCGGCCGCAGCCTGCGCGGCCCAGGTGGAGGCAGGGCCATCGCCATGCAGCACAAACTCGATGTCGAGTTCGCCCGCGACCGGGTCATAGCGGCGCGGCGTGTAATCGCGCGCCGCGGGTTTCTGCACGCCTTCGGGAAAGACCGGGCCGTTGGGGCCGGCTACCGGCAGTATGGGCTTGTCCTGTCCGGCCGCCGGGAAGAACACCTTGACGTGATCGTCGAAGGACGCGGAGACAAAGCCTTTCAGGTCGTCGCCGGCCAGCGTGACGCGCAGCAGTTGCGGGGAGACGGCCTGGGTACGCACCACTTGCAGCAGGCGCATCTTGAGTTCATGGCGAACGCGTTGCACGGTGAGGTCGCGAGTATGCATGGATCTCCTTGATGACTGGGAGTTGGAATTCGGGATATGGAGTGTCGGGAACCGGGTCAGCACTCAGGTAGCGCCCTGCCCGGCATTGATCTCCGCCGTGGCCCGCGCCAGGATGGCGGCGATGCGGCGCTGCTCGGCCGGCGTGGCCTCGGTGCGCATCAGCAGCGCGCGCTTGAGCGCCAGGCGCGCCTCGACGAACTCGGGCAGCCACCCGCCTTCGGCTTCACGCTCCTCGCCGCCCTCCGCCCCTTCGCCTGACAGCGCGCGCCGCACCCACTCCATCTTGCGCGCCACGTGCTTGAGCTTGTTGAGCATCAGCGCCAGCCGCTCGCGGTTGGCTTCGAGATGCGCCCGGCCCGGCTCCGCCAACTGGTAGCGCTTCTTGTTGCCCTCGGTATCCACGGTGGCATAGCCGACTTCTTCCAGGAACGTCAGCGCGGGATAGACCATGCCGGGGCTGGGCTTGTAGAAACCGTTGGTGCGGGTTTCCAGTGCCTTGATCAGTTCATAGCCATGGCTGGGCTTTTCCTCCAGCAGGGACAGCAGCATCAGCTGGAGATCGTCCGAACTGAACTTGCGGCCGCGGCGCCAGCTATCGCCGTCACCGTCGAAGCCGTCGCCGCCGCCAAAGAAGCCGCCCGGACCGCCGCCATGGCGATGGTGGCCAACAGCATGTATGGCATGGCGCGCCCCGGGCAACGAGGGATGGGCGGAGAAATGAGACGACAGGTGAGCCAGCATGTGATGGCTAAGCCTGCCCAGAAGCGGATGGTGACGCACGATCGCAACCCCTACTATCGAAAGACATATCGTAAGATATATATCTTAAGTAAGGATGTCAAGGCGATCCTGGCAGGCGCGGCCAGGGGAAACCGGCCCGCCGGGCCTGCGCCATTGCGCGCGCAGGCCGGTGAAACGCGGAGGGCCAGCGCCTGAAGCGCCGGCCCTCCGAGCCTACTTGGCGCCCTTTGCCGTGGTGTAGCTCGCGATCAGGTTGCGATAGTCTGGAATGTGATTGGAGAACAGCGTGCCCAGTCCCTCGATATCGTTGCGCCAGTCGCGATGCAGCTCGCAGGCGATGCCGAACCAGCTCAGCATCTGCGCGCCGGCTTCCGCCATGCGGCTCCAGGCGGCATTGCGGGTGATCTCGTTGAAGGTGCCGGAGGCGTCCGTCACCACGAAGACGTCATAGCCTTCGGCCAGCGCCGACAGCGCGGGGAACGCCACGCAGACCTCGGTCACCACGCCCGCGATGATCAGTTGCTTGCGGCCGGTGGCCTTGACCGCCTTGGTGAAGTCCTCGTTGTCCCAGGCGTTGATCTGGCCCGGCCGCGCAATGTAGGGGGCATCCGGGAAGGTCTGCTTCAGTTCCTGCACCAGCGGCCCGTTCGGACCATCTTCGAAGCTGGTGGTCAGGATGGTAGGCAGGTTGAAATACTTGGCCAGGTCCGCCAGCGCAAGCACGTTGTTCTTGAATTTGTCGGGCTCGATATCGCGGACCAGGGATAGCAGGCCAGCCTGGTGATCGACCAGGAGGACGGCGGCCTGGCTCTTGTCCAGGCGCTTGTACGGGGTAGTCATGCGAATCTCCTTTTTGAGGATTAACGATTAACAACGGTCAATCGCGATGAAGGCTCATCGATTGACGTTCAGCCGCGCCGGGAATCCAGCGTTTCGCGATCGGATGCAAACTGCCTGGCCTGCCGCGGCCCCTGAGGGCCGCCCCATCCTGATGCGCGCTTACTGCACGCGCCTCTCCTGCACTGCCTCGATACGCCCGAAGCGGCCGCTGCGCAGGTCCTGCAGCGCCTGCGCGATTTCTTCCTGCGTGTTCATCACGAACGGCCCATAGCTGGCCACCGGTTCGTCGATGGGGTCGCCATGGAGCACCAGCACCACGGCGGCGCTGGTAGCCTCCAGCGCAAAGGCGGTGCCCGCGCGGCCAAGCAGCACCATCTGCCCGGCCTGCGCGACCTGGCTGCCGTTGACCCGCACACTGCCGCGCAGCGCAACCAGCGCCACGGTGCGGCCCTCGGGCGCCTGCAAGTCGACATCCGCGCCCTCGCGCAACTGCAGATCCCAGACATCCATCGGCGTGAAGGTGTGAGCGAGTCCGCGCGCGCCCTGATGTTCGCCGGCAATCACGCGCATCCGGCCAGCGCCGCCCGGCAAGGGCAGCGAAGGAATGTCCGCCGACAGGATGGTCTGGTAGCCCGGCGCCGCCATCTTGTCGCGGGCGCGCAGGTTCACCCACAGTTGCACCATTTCCAGGGTGCCGCCGGTGCGGGTGAAAGCTCCCGAGTGGAACTCTTCATGCAGGATGCCGGACGCCGCCGTCATCCATTGCACGTCGCCCGGGCCGATGCGTCCGCCCTGCCCGGTGGAGTCGCGGTGTTCCAGCTCGCCCTGATAGACGATGGTCACGGTCTCGAAACCGCGGTGCGGATGCTCGCCCACGCCGCGCTTGCGGGTGGCGGGCGTGAATTCGGCCGGGCCGGCATGGTCCAGCATCAGGAACGGGCTCATGTGGCTGCCAAGGCTCTGCTGGGAGAACAGCGTGCGGACTGGAAAGCCGTCGCCCACCCAGTGGGCATGCGGGCTGCTATAGGTGCCGATGATCTGCTTCATGAAGCTTCCTGGACGATGGGGGCTGACTGCGCCTCTGTTGAAGAAAAGCTTAGGCGGTCCCCAGGCCCGTCGGTAGTCGGCGTGCGCTATCCTCAGTGTCCTATTGATAGGACGATGCCCCCGATGCACCCCGACCTCAACGACCTCTTCTACTTCGCCCAGGTGGTGGATCACCAGGGCTTCGCGCCGGCAAGCCGTGCCCTCGGCATTCCCAAGTCAAAGCTGAGCCGCCGTATCGGCGTACTCGAAGAGCGCCTGGGCACGCGCCTGATCCAGCGCTCGACCCGGCATTTCTCCGTCACAGAGATCGGGCAAAGCTATTACGGCCACTGCAAGGCCATGCTGGTCGAGGCGGACGCCGCGCAGCAGGCCATCGACCTGACGCGTTCCGAGCCCCAGGGCATCGTCCGCCTGGCTTGCCCGGTGGCGCTGCTGCACGCGCGGATCGGCGCCATGGTGGCGGAGTTCATGGCGGCTTACCCAAAAGTGATCGTGCATCTGGAGGCCACCAACCGCCGCGTGGACGTGATCGCCGAGCGCATCGACGTGGCGATCCGGGTCCGCGTGCCGCCCTTGCGCGACAGCGATCTGGTGATGCGCACGCTGGGCAGGCGCGCCTGGTGCCTGGTCGCGAGCCCCACGTTGCTGGCCGAGCGCGGCCTGCCCGCCGTGCCGGCCGACGTGGCCGCGCTGCCGACGCTCGACTGGGGCCCGCCGCAACCCGCGCATAGCTGGCAACTGGAGGGCCCCGATGGCGCCGGCATGGAAATCCGGCACAGCCCGCGCCTGGTCACCGACGATATGCTGGCCCTGCGCCTCGCCGCGCTGGCGGGGGTCGGCGCGGTGGCATTGCCGAGCATGGTGGTGGAGGACGAGCTGAAGCAAGGCCGGCTTGTCATGCTGGTGCCGCAATGGCGGCCAAGGGGCGGCGTCATCCATGCCGTGTATCCCTCGCGCCGGGGGCTGCTGCCCGCGGTGCGCGCCCTGATCGATTTCCTGGCCCTGCGCTTCGAGCAGATCGTGGAGGAATAACGCCAGCGGGCAAGCCGGCGTGTTACCGGCGGCGGTCCCGGCACAGTCTTGTCGGCGCATTCCGCCAGCCGCTTCCGACCTCGGAACGGCTCTGCGCACAGCCCGCTAGAACACGAGCGTCGCCGTGCCCATGAAGGTTCTGGTACTTTCCATGCGATTCTGGCTCGCCACCGTCGGCACCCAGCGCAGGCCGAGCGAAAGCGTGCTCTTGGCAGCGATCCTGGTGTCGTAGTTGATGACCGGCCCGATCGCCCAGTCGTGCCCGCGGAAGCCATTGAGGCGATCCGCGGTGGGTCCGCTGTCGTTACCGAGCTGCTGCGTGGTGCCGACGATCAGCCCCGCGCTGAAGGATTTGGTGAACAGCTTGCGCGCCATGACGTCAAGCGTGAAGAGCGGCGCATTCTGGTAGTTGGTGGCGTTGTTGCGCGTGTAGAACTGCAGGCCGGAAACCACATCGAACTGCCACCCCTGCTCGGGCAGGATCTTGGTGTACGCCACCTGCGGCACAAAGGTCCAGTTGTTCAGGCCCGTGTTGGCCAGCGCGTTGGCATCGTAGCTGCCCGTGGGCGCCCAGATGTTCAGGCTCAGCGCCACGTGCTCGGTCTGGGAGAAGTGATAGCCGGCGATAACCGGTGTGAAGTAGATATCGAACAGGCCGGACGCGGTGTCCTGGCTGCTACCGTTGAAACGCCCGAGCGTCACGTTGGCACCCACCTTGTTCCACAGATAGGGCAGCGTGAAGCTGGAGGCAAAATTCCACGCGCCGGTCCTGGTGTCCCAGACCTTCATGATGGTGGCCAGCGTAAAGGCTACCTCGCCGCTGATGCCGAGCGAGGCCTGCCCCCCGATCGGCACCTGGCGTCCGCCGTCGACAGAGCCATTCAGGTACATCTCGGCCAGGTTGACAGCCAGGATCGGCTCCGGCGATACGATGCCGGCATTCGGCACCACGCTGGTGCCGGAAATGGGTCGGCCCAACGCGCCCTCCGTGGCATGCGCCGACACCGCAGCGAGCAGCAGTGGCAACACAATGGCGAGAGGCTTCGTCTTCCTGGGGTGCATTTAGGTTTTCCCTTGTAGTCGGGTGATCGGCAATCTTGTGTTGGCCGGCCGCTGGTTGCGCGCATCGCACCGCTCCGGCAAAGGTTACAGATTTTGCCCGAAAAGCGGTTTCGCCAGAATTGGTGTTTTTCCCGCCAGAGAAAAAAACCCTCGGCCGGGGTGGTCGAGGGCTAAGTGTGAAAAGGCGGGTCGCGAGGTCCGCCCCAGCCGCAGATCATGAGCAATCAGGCGCATGGCGCAATCACCTGACCGGGTGAGGTTCGTCACGCTGCCTGCCTTGCCCGGACTCGACATCGGCAACCAGCACGCGATAGAGATCCCGCGCCAGCGCTCTCGGCTGGGCAGCGCGACGGGCCGCGGCCGGGGCCACCACGCACAAGTGGACTGACGGGGGTGGCATGAATGGCACCGCCGGCTCCAGCACCGCGAGATGTCTTTCGGCCAGGTATCCCGGCAAGCCCACCTCGGGCAGCAAGGTCACGCCAAGCCCGGCGGTCAGCAAGTCCATCAGGACGCCGGCAGACTGCGCGCGAACGCGTGGCTCGCCGCCGGCCAGCACCGCGCGGAACCAGACGCCGAGATCCGCGGAAAGGCCCGGCATGCTGTCTTCCAGCAACCACGGCCAGGCATCAACCCTGGCCGCCATGAATTCGGCGTGGCGCAGGCGGGAGCATACGGGCACCATCCGGCAGCGCATTTCCACGCAGTCCGTGACCACCTGGAATGCGTCGTCCGCGCCAAGGGAAAGCCCGAGATGGATGTCCGCGCGGCGCAGTGCCTGCATCAGCGCGGCGTCCGTCGCCATGGGCACCAGCATGGCATCCATCAGCGGATGCATCCTGCGGACATGGCCAAGGACGTGCGGCGCCACCAGTTCCGCCACGCCCGAGACACCGATACGCAAGCTGCCGGACGCCTGCACAGCCGGCTCACCCGCGCGGCCGCCAACGAGGCTCGCCCAGATATCCAGCATGCCGCGCACCTTGGGCGCCATATCGACAGCCAGCGGCGTTGGACAGAGCGCCCCGTCGGACTGGACATGAAACAAGGTGCCGACCCGCTCTTCCAGCGAGTGCAACTGGTAGAGCACGGTAGCGCGGGATACCCGCTGCCTGTCCGCCACGAAGGCAATCGAGCCGGCATTCAGCAGGGCGATGAATGTCTGCAGCACGCGCGTGTTCACCCTGCGGGCAGGCATGCAGCTTCGCGGATCCCTTGCCGCGCCCACGCTTTCCTGCCCGCCCGTCCCATCTGCGCCGGGCACCCTGTCCGCCGATGTGATCGCATTCGATTGGCGCGAATCAAGGGCTTGGCGCATGGATGGCTCCGGAGCATCGTGATGAAACTGGCGCCTGCCCTGGCATCAGGCCAGTGCCCCACCTACCTGAGTCCGATATTTTGGAAAATTTGGTTTCCAGTCTCGGCGGCCGTGCTGGCGCGCTAGTCCTCAGTGACGAACTTTAGTTCTATCGTTTCCAATATCAACATTTTCCCCATCTGAAATCTATCGGCGTGTGTATTGAATTCTTCTGGAGGGGAAACGGGGGTCGATTGACGCTACATGCGGCGAATYCGCCACGCTTCGCGCAAACGAGGCGGTACTTTGCCTTGCTGCGCTGCGGAATGCCCCAGCCGTCCGCGCTTCTGGTCCGGACGGCTACCAAATTTTGCTAAATCTGGCGGGACCGGGACCGGCATGCCGCACAGGAGGAAATCCGGCTACTCTGTGCGACCTCTGGCGCCTTAGATGCGGAAATCCGCCGCCATGTCTGCATCCGTACGCGCCTCCAGGCGGCCAGAGCGGCAAGCGGCGACAAACACGTCATAGTCGCGCTCGACCTGATCCGCATACGCGTTCGAATACGCCAACAGCGCATCGGCCATCGCATCGCTATTGCCAAGGTAGCCGCTGATCTCCAGCGCCATCCCGCTGGCCTTGGCATGGGCTCGCGCCAGCACCCAGCCGCACACCGCCGCGAACTCGCTGAACAGTTCGATATCCATCAGTTCGATCTCGGGCGACAGCTTCATGTCGCGCAGTTGCCGCATATAGAAATGCCGGCCGGACGGCCCGTTGTTCCAGCCAAGGAACACGTCGCTGGCCGCCTGCATCAGCCGCTGGCCCTCCACCACACGGCGGCCTTCATGCGTCACCGGCGGCGACTTGAAATAGCGCGCCACTACCGACTGCGTGGCCTGCTTGCTTTGCAGGAAGAGCGGCTTGCCGTGATTGTCGATCATCAGGATGATCAGGCAGCGCGTGCCGACGCTGCCCACCCCCACCACCTTGAAGGCGGCATCGTGGCGCGTGAAATGGCTGAGCAACTGGCGCCTGTCTGGCGCCATGGTACCCAGGTATTCCTTGRACGCCCTGTCGAAAGCCTTGTCGGTGTCGGTGATCTTCATCCAGTCGTCCTCGGGGGAGAACAGCGTGTTCTCGCCTCGTATGTGGAAGATCCCTGGCGGTGCGTCGCGGATAACCCAGCGCTCGCCAACCCGCTCCGACAACTTCGGCAGCAGCGCCTGGCTGGCGCGCTTGGTCGCGCGCGCCATGCCGCGCTCCAGGGCTTTGTGGATCTGCGGCGAAGGCGTCTCGGCCATCAGCCGCTCGAAGGTGATGGCGTCATACCAGGTGTCGAGAATGCCCATCCCGGCATAGTTGGCCATGCGCTCCTGATAGCTGCGCACGATGCGGTAGACCAGGTCGTCGATCACGCCCCGCTTGTGGCGCAGATGCCGGCCCGCCACCACGAAGCTGGCGGTAAGCCGCTTCAGGTCCCATTCCCAGGGCCCGAGGCTGGTTTCGTCGAAATCGTTGAGGTCGAACAGCAGCGAGCGTTCAGGGCTGGCAAACCCGCCGAAGTTGGCCAGGTGGCAGTCGCCGCAGATCTGGATGGGGATGTCTGAATTCGGCGTACCGGCGAGGTCATGCGCCTGGATGATGGCGCTGCC
>NZ_JBFTSG010000088.1:0-24107 GCF_056399885.1 Cupriavidus sp. 01L45
GTGGTGGACTACATCCGCAACGAAGGCTACGAAGTGGTGGACTGGCGCGCGCTGGAAATTCCCGACAACCTCGAGGTGGGCCGTCATGATCCCGCCAGGCTGCCCGGCATCGTCGCGCAGATGAACACCAAAGACGTCGACGCCATCGTGCTGTCGGCCTGCGTGCAGATGCCTTCGTTGCCGGCCGTGGCCAAGGTGGAAGCGATGACCGGCAAGCCCGTGATCACCGCGGCCATCGCCACCACCTACGCCATCCTCAAGCAGCTCGACCTGGAGCCGGTCGTGCCCGGCGCCGGCGCGCTGCTGTCGGGTGCCTACTAAACCGTCTTCGGCTAATGCGGCTAGTCAGGCTAGTTCGACAAAGGAGTCAGCAATGAGCGAGTTTCTCTACGGCGGCAATGTGTTCGCCAACGGCATCCGCCAGCACTACCTGCGCTACGGCGGCGCCACTGGCGCGCGCCAGGGGCGCGACGCCGTGGTGATCGTGCCCGGCATCACCAGCCCGGCCGTGACCTGGGGCTTTGTCGGCGAACAGTTCGGCAAGCACTTCGATACCTACATCCTGGATGTGCGCGGGCGCGGCTTGTCCGAGGCGGGCGATGCGCTGGACTACAGCCTGGATGCGCAAGCCGCGGACGTGACGGGGTTCGCGCAGGCGCTGGGCCTGGCGCGCTACGCCATCGTCGGCCATTCGATGGGCGCGCGCATCGGCATCCGCGCCGCGCGCGGCAATCCCGCCGGGCTGACGCGGCTGGTGATGGTGGATCCGCCCGTGTCGGGCCCGGGCCGCCGTGCCTATCCGTCGCAATTGCCCTGGTATGTGGATTCGATCCGCCTGGCGCGGCAAGGTATCGACGCCGAGGGCATGCGCCGCTTCTGCCCCACGTGGACGGAAGAGCAGCTTCGCCTGCGCGCCGAGTGGCTGCACACCTGCGACGAGCGCGCCATCGTGACGAGCTTCGAGGACTTCCATCGCGACGATGTGCATGCCGACATGCCATCGGTGCAGGTGCCCACGCTGCTGATGGTGGCCGGGCGCGGCGATGTGATCCGCGCGGAAGACATCGAAGAGATTCGCGGCCTGCTGCCCGCGGTGCAGGTTGCCCGCGTGCCGGATGCGGGCCATATGATCCCGTGGGACGACGAGGCCGGCTTCTACCGCGCCTTCGGCGATTTCCTCGGCGCGCCGCTGCTGCGGGACCAGGCCGCAGCCTGATCCGCCGGCTTCACCAGAAAGGAGAACACATGCCAGTAAGCGATCACGACCTGACCCAGGCCTGGCGCCAGGTGCTCACACTGTCAAAACTGGAGCCGGGCCAGACGGTCACGGTGCTGACCGGCGCCGCCACGCATCCGCAAACGCTGCGCACGGCGCAGATGGCGGCCACCGCGATGGGCGCCATCGTCAACCGGCTGGACCTGCCGCCCGTCAACGGCGACAAGGCGCTCAGCCGCGACGCGCTGGCCTATCTCGGCACCACGCCGCTCACCGGCAACCCGGCCGCCATCGCCGCGCTCAAAGCCAGCGACCTGGTGCTGGACCTGATGACGCTGCTGTTCTCGCCGGAACAGCACGACATCCTCTCCGGCGGCACCAAGATCCTGCTGGCGGTGGAGCCGCCCGAAGTGCTGGTGCGGCTGGTGCCCACGGAAGGCGACCGCACCCGCGTGAAAGCGGCCACGGCGCGGCTGGCGCGCGCGCGGGAGATGCATATCGTGTCGGACGCCGGCACCGACCTGCGTTGCTCGCTCGGCGAGTTTCCCGCCATCAGCGAGTACGGTTTCGTCGACGAGCCCGGCCGTTGGGATCACTGGCCAAGCGGCTTTGTGCTGACCTGGCCGGACGAAGGCGGCACCAACGGGCGCATCGTGCTCGATCGCGGCGACATCCTGTTGCCGATGAAATCCTATGTGCAGGAGCCCATCGGCATCACGCTGGAGAACGGCTACGTCACCCGCATCGAAGGCGGCCTGGACGCCGAGCTGCTGAGCGACTACATGGCCTCGTTCAACGACCCCGAGGCCTACGCCATGTCGCATATCGGCTGGGGCCTGCAGCCGCGCGCGCGCTGGTCCACTCTCGCCATGTACGACCGCGAGGCCACCATCGGCATGGACGCGCGCGCGTTCGAGGGCAACTTCCTCTGCTCCTTCGGCCCCAACAACGAGGCCGGTGGCAGCCGCACCACGGCGTGCCATATCGATATCCCGGTGCGGCATTGCACCGTGCGGCTGGACGGCGAGGCGGTGGTCGAGAAGGGCAAGGTGCTGGACAGCGAGTACCAGCAGGCGCAGCAGGTTCAGCAAGTGCAGCAAGTGCAGCAAGTGCAGCAACAAAGGGCCAAGGGAGCCATTCATGCATGACGAAGTCAAGACCTACGAGCGCCAGGGCTTCGGCGCCACCCTGGAACCCAAGGCGCCCTACGGCCTGCTGATCATCGATTTCGTCAACGGCTTTGCCAATCCGGAAGTCTTCGGCGGCGGCAATATCCCCGAGGCCATCGCCAACACCGGGCCGCTGCTGGCCACGGCGCGCGAGCAGGGCTGGCCGGTGGCGCACAGCCGCATCGTGTTCGCCGACGACGACAGCGACCACAACATCTTCACGCTCAAGGTGCCCGGCATGCTGGGGCTGAAGGAGGCCAGCCACAACAGCGCGATCGTGCCGCAACTGGCGCCGCGTGCTGGCGAGCTGGTGGTGCGCAAGACGGTGCCATCCGCCTTTTTCGGTACCTCGCTGGCGGCGTGGCTGACCCAGCGCGGCGTGCGCACGCTATTGGTGGCGGGTTGCGTCACCAGCGGCTGCGTGCGGGCCAGCGTGGTCGATGCCATGTCGCTGGGCTTCCGGCCGCTGGTGTTGTCCGATTGCGTGGGCGACCGCGCAATCGGGCCGCACGATGCCAACCTGTTCGACATGGCGCAGAAATACGCCACGGTGATGCCGCGCGACGAAGCCCTGGCGATGCTCGCCCGGGCGGCGGCCTGAGAAGGTCATCCGGCGATGCGCGCCGACCGCCGGCTGCCAGGGTTACGCGCGCCTGGCGCGCGCCGGCTTCTTGCGCGCGGCGGCGTCCGCCGCCGGGCCGATGGCGGGAGGCGCCACGCAGACCGTGCTCAGCACCGTGCGCTGGATCACATTGCGCCAGTGCTCCAGCGCCGGCTTGCTCATCATGGGCTCGTCAAGGAAGGCACTGAGCGTATGATGGTTCGAGTTGTAGAAGTACCCCAGCGAAGCGATCACCAGGTAGATATCGCGCGCCTGCACATCGGGCTGGAACAGGCCGGCGGCCTTGCCGCGCTCCAGGATGCCGTCCAGCACGGACAGCGCGTAGCTGGAGATCTCCCTGAGCCGGCTCGATTTCTTGGCGTGCTTGCCCTGGCTCATGTTCTCGCTGGACAGGATGGCGACGAACTCCGGATGGTCCAGGTAGTAGCCCCAGACGAAGTCGATCAGCTGGGTCAGCGCGCGCACCGGGTCCCCGGTATCGAGCTGGAGCGCCTGCTCGGCCTCGTTGAGCTGGAGGTAGATGGTTTCGAGGACTTCGACAAAGAGCTTTTCCTTGCTGCCGAAGTAGTAATAGATCATGCGGTCGTAGGTCTTGGCCAGCGAGGAGATTTTCTCCACGCGCCCGCCTTCGTAGCCGCGCAGGGCGAAGACCTTGATGGCTGCCTTGAGGATCTTGGCTCGGGTGTCCTGAGCTTGCCGGGCCCGGGTTCCGGCTGCCGCGCTTTTCTTAGCGGTCGGGGTGCTCATAAGTTTGATACAACTTGCTGTTCAAGGCTGGCAGTATAACGGCCACGGCGGGCGGAGCCGGAATCCGGCGGCCTGCCCGCATGCCCCATCCGAGACATGGAACGAATGGAAACGACCCCCGCCACCGGACCCGAGTCCGCGTCTCTCCCCGCATCGGCACCGATGTCTCCCGGCGCGCTGCGCGACGCCCTGCTGCAGGCGCGCGGCGTCCTGCTGGTGACGCGGGCGCCGCAAGCGGCACCCCGGCCCGCGCCCGGCCAGCCCGGCGCGGCTTCCGACTATGTCGCGGCGCAACCGGACATCTTCGTGGCGCTGCGGGACAACGGCGAGATCCTGGCCTTCAACGGCCACGTCGACCTGGGCACCGGCATCCGCACCTCGCTGGCGCAGATCGTGGCCGAGGAACTGGAGGTGCCGGCGGCGCGCGTGGCGATGACGCTGGGCCATACCCAGCTGACGCCCAACCAGGGACCCACCATCGCCAGTGCCACCATCCAGATCTCGGCACTGCCGCTGCGGCGCGCGGCGGCGCAGGCCATGGCCTGGCTGCGCGGGCGCGCCGCCGCGCGGCTCGGCGTGCCGCCCGAAGCGCTGGACGCGGAAGACGGCCGCCTGCGCTTGCGCGGCGGGCAGGGCGATTGCCTGACGTACGGCGAACTGCTGGCCGGCGAGCATATCGAGTTGCCGCTGGCCGACGACATCGCCACCAAGCCCGTCAGCGAATACCGCGTGGTGGGGCGCGCCGCCGCGCGCGTGGATATTCCCGCCAAGGCCACCGCGCAGCTCACCTTCGTGCACGACGTGCGCGTGCCTGGCATGCTGCATGGCCGCGTGGTGCGTCCGCCATACGCTGGCCGCGATTGCGGCGACTTTGTCGGCACCAGCCTGCGCGGCGTCGACCGTGCATCGATCCATGACGTACGCGGCGTGGTCGACGTGGTAGTGCAGGGTGATTTCGTCGGCGTGGTGGCGCAGCGCGAGGAGCAGGCCATGCAGGCCGCGCGGCGCCTGCGGGTGGACTGGAAGCCGGTGCCGCCGCTGCCCGCGCTGAACGAACCGGGCGACGCGGAGGCCGCGCTGCGCGCCAATCCCGCGACGCGCCGCACCCTGGTGGACGACGGCGATGCGCAGGCGGCGTTCGACGCCGCGCGCGGCGCGGGCCGGGTGCTGTCGCGCGGCTATGCGTGGCCTTACCAGATGCACGCCTCGATCGGTCCCTCCTGCGCCGTGGCCGACTACCGCGAAGACGGCCTCACGGTGTGGTCGGGCACGCAGAATCCCCATGTGCTGCGCATCGACCTGGCGCGGCTGACGGGCCTGGACGAAGGCTGCATCGAGATCGTGCGGATGGAAGCCGCCGGCTGCTACGGGCGTAATTGCGCCGACGACGTCTGCGCCGATGCGGTGCTGCTGTCGCGCGCGGTGGGGCGGCCGGTGCGCGTGCAGCTCACGCGCGAGCAGGAACATTTGTGGGAGCCCAAGGGCGCGGCGCAACTGATGGACGTGCGCGGCGCCATCGGCCCCGGCGGCGAACTGCTCGCCTACGATTTCGTCAGCCGCTATCCGTCCAACGATGCGCCCACGCTGGCGCTGTTGCTCACCGGCATCGTCGGTAACGCGCCGCGCACGCTGCAGATGGGCGACCGCACCGCGGTGCCACCCTACCAATACGCGAACACGCGCATCGGCTGCGACGATACGCCCGCGATCGTGCGCGCCTCGTGGCTGCGCGGCGTCTCGGCCCTGCCCAACGTGTTCGCGCACGAATCCTTCATCGACGAACTGGCGCACGAGAGCGGCGCCGATCCGCTGGCCTTCCGCCTGCGCCACCTGCCCGACGAGCGCGCCGCCGATCTGCTGCGTGCGCTGGCGGCGCACGCCGGCTGGCAAGAGGGCGCGCGCGGCTCGCGTGGCAAGCCCGGCGCCGATGGGCTGCTGCGCGGGCGCGGCGTGGCCTACGCCCGCTATATCCACAGCAAATTCCCGGGCTTTGGCGCCGCGTGGGCGGCCTGGGTGGTGGACCTGGCGGTAGCGCCCGATACGGGGCTTGTGACAGTGGAGCGCCTGGTGGTGGCGCAGGACACGGGGATGATGGTGAACCCCGACGGCGTGCGCCACCAGGTGCAGGGCAACGTGGTGCAGGCGCTTGGCCGCGTGCTCAAGGAGCAGGTGCGTTTCGATGCCGCCGGCGTGGCCAGCCGCGAGTGGGGCAGCTATCCGCTGCTGACGTTTCCCGAGCTGCCGCGCATCGAAGTGGTGCTGATGCCGCGCCAGGAGGAAGCGCCGATGGGCGCCGGCGAATCGGCATCGCTGCCGGGCGCGCCGGCCATTGCCAACGCGCTGTTCGATGCCACCGGGGTGCGGCTGCGGCGTGCGCCGTTCACGCCGGAGGTGGTGCTTGCCGCGCTGGCCGGCGAGCTGGGCCAGCCTGCCTGAGGCGCGTATCGGCGCCTTATTCCGGCTCGCCGTCCGGCGTGCCGCCGCGATCGTCGAACTCGCTCATTTTCCGCAGCAGATAGGTAATCGCCACCCGTTCCGCGGGATTGAGGTCGCCAAAGGTCTGCTCGGAGATGCGGTGCGCGAACGGCACCGTTTCCTCGATCAGCGCGTGGCCGGCCGGCGTCACCGTGATCACCACCTTGCGGCGGTCATTGGTGTCGTGCGAGACCGCCACCAGTTCGCGCGCCTTGAGGCRCTCGATGATGCCGCGCACGGTGGCCTGGTCGATGGCGGTGGCCCTCACGATCTCGCTGAGCGAGCACGAGCCGCGTTCGTTGACCGCGCACATCACCACGAACTGCGCGGCGGTCAGTTGCGAATCGGCAATGGTCTGCTGGAAGATCGCCACATGGCGCTGGTAGGCGCGCCGCAGCAGGTGCCCGACTTGCTCGGTGAAATCGTAGTCGGCGGCGGATTTTTGCGCGGCGGTCTTGCGCGCGGAGGAATTGGACACGATGGGCGGTCTGCGGGCATGAGATAAACGTGCCTCCGAGTATACCGAGCGTGGCCGCGCGCGGCGCGATTTTTCTCGCTACGACGCCGCCCCATGCGCCGCCAGCACCGGATCGCCCTCCAGCGCGCTGGAGGGCCTGCCGTCCACGCCCACCGGCACATCGCCCACCAGCGTGATGCGATAGAGCTGCCGGTCGAAGTCGAGGTCGAAGATGTCCGCGGGCGCGAGGTGCGCGGTAGCGCGGTTGTCCCAGAACGCGATGCTGCCCGGTTCCCATTTGAAGCGCACCGTGAACTCGGGACGCACCACGTGTTCCCACAGCAGTTCCAGCAGTTGCTGGCTTTCGCGCGGCGCGAAGCCCGACAGGTGCTTGAGGAAGCTCGGGCTGACGTATAGCGCGCGCTCGCCGGTCTCGGGATGCACGCGCACCAGCGGATGCTCGCTGACCAGCGCGCGGCTCCTGACCGCGCGCGCGAACTCGTCGGTGGCGCTGGCGCCCGCCGGCGGCGTGAAGCGGTGCACGCCGCGCAGTCCGTCCACGATACGGCGCAGCGGCTCGGACAACGCCTGGTAGGCGGCTACCAGGTTGGTCCATTGCGTATCGCCGCCATACGGCGGAATCACCACGCCGCGCAGGATGGACGCGGCGGGCGGGTTGACGGCCGCCGTCACATCGGTGTGCCAGCCGGTCCACGGACGTTGCACCGCCTGGCCCTCGAAGCGGTTGGCCTTGCGGTGCTTGCCCACCGAGTACAGCTCGGGAAAACCATCCACGTGGCCGAACACGGGATGCCCGATGGTCGGCGCGCCGAACTGCTTGGCGAAGGCGATATGTTGCTCGTGCGACAGATGCTGGTCGCGGAAAAACACCACTTTCCACTTCAGCAACGCGGCCCGGATCGCGGCGACCTCCGCTGCCGGCAGCGGCGCGCGCAGGTCCACGCCATCGATGCGCGCGCCGATATGGGCCGACAGCGGGTGTACGGTGAGGGGGACGTCCGGGTCTCGGGATCGGGTTGCGTCCTCTGTCTGGTCCAGTACGGCAGCGGTCATCTCTGGGCTCCTTCGCAAGTACGGCAGCGCCTGGCCGCCAAACCATTACCATATGCGTGCCGCGCCTCGCGCCCAACGAAGGAATTCGGCTTTGCATATAAGGCGCCAGGCCGCGCGGCACCCGCACGGGGAGGCCGCCGTCACCGTCCGGGCCTTGCCGCCCGGCCTGGCGGCGCGGACAATGTGGCCACCCTTGCCTGTTGCCAGAATCGCCAGAATTGCCAGAACCGGGAGAATCTCGACATGCTGCAACGCCGTTTCCATCCGCGGTGAACCATCTTGGATGATGCCGACGCAGCCTGCGCGCGCGAAGCCGTCCCGGCGTCCCGGTCAGGCGGATCGCCTGCGGGCGATCCGCCGCTGCGGCTGGCGCGCACCCGCGCGGCCCGGCTGCTGCTGACCGGGCTGGCGCTGCTCAGCCTGGGCGTTGCCATTCTCGGGCTGTTCGTGCCCGGCCTGCCTAGTACGGAGTTCGTGCTGCTGTCCGCCTGGGCCGCGGCCAAGGGATCGCCGCGGCTGCATGCCTGGCTGCTCGGCCACCGCGTGTTCGGCCCCATGCTCTACAACTGGCACAACGGCCGCATGGTCAGCCGCCGCGCCAAGTGGAGCGCCACGGTGGCGATGAGCGTCTGCAGCGCCGTGCTGCTGTTCGGCACGCATCGCCCGTGGCTGGCCTACGGGGCGATTGCCTGCATGGCGTGCGTGCTGGCGTGGTTGTGGCGCCGGCCGGAGCCGGCGGCCTGATACGCCGATCGGGGGCGCTACGTGGTTTGTGTTTCGCGCGGCTTCGCGGTCTTCGCGGCTTTCGGCGCCTTGGCCGGGCCTGCCGGCCATGCCAGCATCGCGGTGGCCGCAACCGCCTCCAGCGCGGCGCGCGACGCGCCGTCACGCGCCTGCATCGACATCCCCTGCATCACCGTGTTGTAGAACTTGGCCAGCGCGGCAGTATCGGTGCCGGCCGGCAGTTCGCCGCGCGCGATGCCGTGCTGGATGCAGGCCTGCAAGGCCTGCTCCTTTTCCCTGCGGCGTTCGCGCAGCGTGTCTTCGATGTAGGCGCAGTCGGCCGAGCAGCTGGTGCCGCTCATCAGGAAGCAGCCGGCGGGGTTGCCCTTGGCGCTGAACAGCGCGGCGGCGCCGCTCAGCAGCCCCTGCACGGCTTCGCGCGCGCCGCCCGCGGCTTGCAGCGGCGCATAGAGCAGGGCGCCGTGCGTGTCCGCATAACGGTCCACCGCCTCGTAGAACAACTGCTCCTTGCTGCCGAAGGCGGCGTACAGGCTGGGCGCGGTGATCGCCATCGCCCCGGTGAGGGCGGCGATCGATGTGGAGCCATAGCCATAGCGCCAGAACAGCGACAGGGCCTGGCCCAGCGCCTCGTCGCGATCGAATTGCCTGGGCCGCCCGCGGCCCGCACCGGAAACACTCTTTTTCATAGTGGTCATTATATTTTTCCGTTGCCAGCGGCGCCAGTGGTGATTAACATAGTGATCGTTCAATAAATTGCCACGCCGGCAGGCGTTCGCCATGATTCCCTACTCCCTGCTTGACCTTTCGCCCATCGTGGAAGGCGGCGACGCCGGCCAGGCCATGCGCAATTCGCTCGCGCTCGCCCAGCACGCCGAGCACCTGGGCTACCGCCGCTTCTGGCTGGCGGAGCATCACAATATGCCGGGCATCGCCAGTGCTGCCACGGCGGTGCTGATCGGCTATGTGGCCAACGGCACTTCCACCATCCGCGTGGGTTCGGGCGGCATCATGCTGCCCAATCATTCGCCGCTGGTGGTGGCCGAGCAGTTCGGCACGCTGGCATCGCTGTTCCCCGGCCGCATCGACCTTGGCCTGGGCCGCGCGCCCGGCACCGACCAGTCCACCGCCCGCGCGCTGCGCCGCAGCGCCACGCAGGACACGGCCGATGCTTTCCCGCAGGACGTGGAAGAGCTGCAGGCGTACTTCGACGATCCGCGCCCCGGCCAGCGCCTGCGCGCGGTGCCCGGCGCGGGCCTGAAGGTGCCGCTGTGGCTGCTCGGGTCGAGCCTGTTCAGCGCGCAGCTATCGGCGGCGATGGGCCTGCCTTTTGCCTTTGCTTCGCACTTCGCGCCGGGCTTCATGCGCCAGGCGGTCGATCTGTATCGCCAGACTTTCCAGCCATCGGCGCAGTTGTCCAAGCCTCATGTGATGCTGGGACTCAATGTGTTCGCGGCGGATTCGGACGCGCAGGCGCGGCGGCTGTTCACGTCGCTGCAGCAGCAGTTCCTGGCGCTGGTGCGCGGCAGCCCGGGCCCGATCCGGCCTCCGGTGGACAATATCGAATTGCTGTGGACGGAGACCGAGGCCACGCATATCCGGCGCTCGCTGGCGTGCTCGGTGGTGGGGGATCCGGAGGGTGTGCGCAATGGCTTGCGCAACTTTATCGAGGAGTTCCGGCCGGATGAGTTGATGCTGACGGCGCAGATCCATGACCATGAGGCGCGCCTGCGCTCGTTCGAGATCGCGGCGCAGGCCATGCGGGCGGTGGAGCCGGTGGCGAAGATCGTGCTCTGAACGGAGCTGTCCGCATGTGAAAAGGCCCGCTGCCGGTATGGCGCGGGCCTTTTTTCTCTCCCCCCTGAGTGGAGAGGCGGCACGATCAGGTTTGTAGCCTGTTGCCCTCAGGCCGCCAGCTTGAACGACGCCACCGAACGCATCATCGACTGCGCCTGTTCCGCCAGCGCGCCTGCCGCGGCTGCGGCCTGTTCCACCAGCGCGGCGTTTTGCTGCGTCACCGTGTCCATCTGGTTGACGGCCTGGCCGACCTGTTCGATGCCGGTGCTTTGTTCGTTCGATGCCGCGCTGATCTCGCCCATGATGTCGGTCACGCGCTTGACGGCGCCGACGATGTCTTCCATGGTCTGGCCGGCCTTGGCGACCAGCGCGGAGCCGTTGTCCACCTGGGCCACGGAGTTGTCGATCAGGCCCTTGATCTCCTTGGCGGCGGTGGCCGAGCGCTGGGCCAGGCTGCGCACCTCGCCCGCCACCACGGCAAAGCCGCGGCCTTGCTCGCCGGCGCGTGCCGCTTCCACGGCGGCGTTCAGCGCCAGGATGTTGGTCTGGAAGGCGATGCCTTCGATCACGCCGATGATGTCGACGATCTGGCGCGAGGCGCCGTTGATCTCGCCCATGGTGGTCACCACCTGGTTGACCACCTGGCCGCCGCGCTGGGCGATATCCGAGGCGTTGACCGCCAGCGAGGCGGCCTGGCGCGCATTGTCCGCGTTCTGGCGCACGATGCCGGTCAGTTCTTCCATGCTCGACGCGGTTTGCTCCAGGGCCGAGGCTTGTTCCTCGGTGCGTTGCGACAGGTCGGTATTGCCCGCGGAAATCTGCTGCGTGGCCGAGGCGATCGAATCCGCCGCGCCGCGGATCTCGCCCAGCGTGCCGGACAGGCGCTGCTGCATGCCCTGCATGGCCGCGAGCAGGCTGTCCTTGTCGCCGACGCGGATCTGCACCGGCACGGTGAAATCGCCCGCGGCAATGCGCGTGACCACTTCGGTCGCGTAGGCCGGCTCGCCGCCCAGGCTCTTGCGCACCGTACGGATGATGGCCAGCATGAATGCCGACACCAGCGCGCCGATCAGCAGGGTGCTGATGGCCGCCGAGATCAGGTTGTCGCGGAAGGTGCCTTCGATGTCCTTGAGGAACACGCCGGTCGCCACATGCCAGTCCCAGGCCGGTACGTAGCGCACATAGGTCAGCTTGCGCGCGGGCGTTTCGGTGCCCGGTAGGCGGCCGCGATAGGTGACGAAGCTGTCATCGGGGCTGGCGCCGGCGCGCGCGCCCGCCTTGCCCGCCTCGACGATGCTCTGGTAGACCGGCTTGCCGTCGGGGTCCTTGAAGTCGCCCACGATCTTGCCTTCCGTATCCGGCAGGCCGGGGTTGAGCACCACCTGTGGCTTGGAGTTGAGCAGGAACAGGTAGCCCTTGTCGCCGAAGCGCATCACGCGCAGCGTGTCCTTGGCCGCTGCCTGCGCGGCCTCAAGGCTCATGGTGCCGTTGGCGGCGCGGTCCACGTAGAGCTTGATGATGCCTTCGGCGGTGGCCACCAGGGACTGCAGGCTCTCGCGGCGTTCGGCCATCATGGTGGCGCGGGTGTGCACGGCGCCCCAGGTGCCCAGCGCTAGCAGGGCCAGCCACATCGCCGCCAGCGCGGCCCAGAGTTTGGTGTTCAACGAGATTCGATTCATGATCATGCTTACCGGGAACGGGCAGTCCTTCGCGCCGGCGGCGCGGCATCGGCCTGACCTTGGTGTTGACAGAGCGGCACAGCGGGGACGATTCCGCTCGCTGCGCGGAGCCTGGCCACAGCCGGTTAACGACTCGTCGCCGGCAGGACTTGAATGGCCGATGAACGGCCGATTGAAAAGTGCCTTAAGAGATTCTCGATTCCGAGCCGGCAGGCTTTTCGATCCCTGCCTACAATGTGCCTTTCGCCGCGCCCGGATCACGGGCCGTCCGATGCAACCCACGGAGCAGAACGCATGACCTCAAGCATCACCAAGCGCAAATTGGGCAGGTCCGGGCTGGAAGTCTCACCCCTGGCATTTGGCGGCAATGTCTTCGGCTGGAGCGCCGATGAAGCCACTTCTTTCAAGTTGCTCGATGCCTTTGTCGGTGCCGGGCTCAACTTCATCGACACGGCCGACGTGTACTCCCGCTGGGTGCCCGGCAACCAGGGCGGCGAGTCCGAGGCCATCCTCGGCAAGTGGTTCAAGCGCAGCGGCAAGCGCGCCGGCGTGGTGCTGGCCACCAAGGTCGGCATGGACATGGGCGAGGGCCGCAAGGGCCTGTCGCGCGCCTATATAGAACGCGCCGTCGATGCCTCGCTGCAGCGGCTGCAGACCGACTACATCGATCTCTACCAGTCGCATACCGACGACCAGGACACGCCGCTGGAAGAAACGCTGGACGCCTACGACCGCCTGATCAAGGCCGGCAAGGTGCGCGCCATCGGCGCATCCAACTACAGCGCCGCGCGCCTGGCGGAAGCGCTGGAAACCAGCCGCCGCCTTGGCCTGCCGCGCTACGAGAGCCTGCAACCGCACTACAACCTCTATACGCGCAGCGAGTACGAGAGCGAACTGGAACCGCTGGTGTTGCGCGAAGGCCTGGGCGTGTTCAACTATTACGCGCTTGCCAGCGGCTTCCTTAGCGGCAAATACCGCTCCGAGGCCGACCTGGACAAGAGCGGCGCGCGCGGCCAGCGCGTCAAGGCCTACCTCGATGCCCGCGGCCTGCGTATCCTGGCGGCGCTGGACGAGGTAGCGGCGCGCACCGCCACCAACCCGACGCAAGTGGCGCTGGCCTGGCAGATCGCGCGCCCCAGCATTACCGCGCCGATCGCCAGCGCGACTTCGCTGGCGCAACTGGACGACCTGATCGCCGCCACGCGCCTGCCACTGAGCGCCGGCGATATCGCGCTGCTCGATCAGGCCAGCGCCTGAGCGCGGCTACCCTGGAGGAGATACGGGATGCATGAAAACAGGAAGCGCCACGCCAGCGGCGCCGAAGGCGCGGCGCCGGACCTGCGCGCGGTCAAGGCGCTGGTGTTCGACGTATTCGGCACGGTGGTGGACTGGCGCACCAGCGTGATCGCGGACCTGACCGCGTTCGGGCAGAAGAAGGGCGTCGATGCCGACTGGACTGCCTTCACCGACGCATGGCGCGCGGGCTATGTGCCCGGCATGGATCGCGTGCGCAAGGGCGAGCGGCCCTGGGCCAATATCGACGTGCTGCATCGCGAGCGGCTCGACGCGCTGCTCGACCAGTTCGGCATCGAAGACCTGAGCGAAGCGGAGAAGGACTACCTCAACCGCGCCTGGCACCGGCTCTCCGGCTGGCCCGATACCGTGCCCGGGCTGACGCGGCTGAAGCAGCGCTACATCATCTCCACCTTCTCCAACGGCAGCGTGCCCTGCCTGGTCGATACGGCCAGGTATGCAGGCCTGCCGTGGGACGCCGTGTTCAGCGCGGACATCGTGCGCCACTACAAGCCGGAGACGGAGATCTATCAGGGCGTGATTGCCTTCTTCGACCTGCAGCCGCACGAGGTGATGCTGGTAGCGGCGCACAACAACGACCTGCGGCATGGCCGCTCGCACGGCATGCGCACCGCCTATGTCAACCGGCCCACGGAGTACGGGCCGAACCAGTCGAAGGATCGTGCGGCCGAGTCGGACTGGGATGTGGTCGTGGACAGCCTGACGGCGCTGGCGGACCGGCTTTGCGGCTGAGCTTGCGTAACACGCGGCTGGTCCGCCGCAGGGTGCCGCAAGCGCTCGCCGGCGCACTTCGGATGAAGAGGTTTGCCCAAGCCACTCCCTGTCGGATACATTAGGACTCCCGGCCGCCCGCGCCGCAACTGCGGCGCACAGAGGCAAGCCAGAGCCGGGAGTTGGCTCCCGCCAGGACGGCGGCGCGCCAGGAGACGACAAGGAGACGACGATGGACCTGCGGCAACGCGAGCACATCGACACGGTAGTCCAGCTCACCACCCGCGCCGGCGCGCCGATGCTGCGCGCGCCCGAAACCATCATCCAGAATTCGTGGCGGCGCTGCGTGCACCAGTACGGCCTGGACCCGGCGCGCATGCAGCAGGCCTGCATCCTGCCGCAGACCCGGCTGCGCGAGCACCAGCAACGTATCGACGATTTCGCGCGGATCGCGCGCCACGGCTTGCAGACGCTGTATAGCCAGGTGGCCGGCATGGGCTACGTGGTGCTGCTGACCGATGCGCAGGGCGTGACGGTGGATTACCTGGGCGACGCCAGCGCCGATGCCTCCCTGCGCCACGCCGGGCTGTACCTGGGCGCGCAATGGAGCGAGGCCGGCGCCGGCACCTGCGCGGTGGGCACCGCGCTGGCCACCGGCCAGGCCCTGACCGTGCACCAGGCCGACCATTTCGATGCCACGCATATCCCGCTGACCTGCACCGCGGCGCCCCTGTTCGATTCGCACGGCAGCCTCTGCGCCATCCTCGACATCTCCGCGCTGACCTCGCCGCAGGCCAAGGACAGCCAGGGACTGGCGCTGCAGATGGTGCGCATCTACGCCACCCGCATCGAGAACGCCAGCTTCGTGCGCAGCCACCGGGAGGACTGGATCCTCAAGCTCAATGCCGCGCCGGAATTCGTCGACGTCAATCCGGAATACCTGCTGGCGCTTGACGCAGGCGGCCGCATCGTCGGCCACAACCGCCGCGCCCAGCAGATGCTGGAGGCCGAGCTGGGCGTGCAGCCCGGCGGCGCGCCGGTGCTGGGCATGCCGTTCGAATCGCTGTTCGAGGCGCGGCTCGATGAGCTGGGCCGCTTCGTGCATTCGCGCCCGAGCGAGCAGCGCGCGCTGGCGCTGGCCCGCAGCGGCGGGCGGCTTTACCTGAGCGTGATGCCGCCGGCCTTGCGCTGGCAGCGCGCCCGCGACACCGCCGAGCGGACCACGCCGCTACAGGCGCCGCTGGCCGCCCTGTGCGGAGGCGATGCGGCACTGCAGCAGCAATTGCTGCGCGCCGCCAAGCTGGTCGACTCGCCCATCAACCTGCTGATCAACGGCGAGACCGGCAGTGGCAAGGAATATCTCGCCAAGGCCTTGCACCAGTCCAGTTCGCGCCGCCACGGGCCTTTCGTGGCGGTGAATTGCGCGGCGATCCCGGAGTCCCTGATCGAGAGCGAGCTGTTTGGCCACCTGCCCAACAGCTTCTCCGGTGCCGGCTCCCGCCCCAAGCGCGGGCTGATCCAGGAGGCCGACGGCGGCACACTCTTTCTGGACGAGATCGGCGACATGCCGCGCGAGCTGCAGTCGCGCCTGCTGCGCGTGCTGGCCGAGGGCGAGGTGCTGGCGATCGGCGCGTCGCGCCCGGTGCCGGTCAACCTGCGCGTGATTTCCGCTACCCATCATCCACTGGACCAACTGGTCAGCAGCGGCCGCTTCCGCGAGGACCTGTACTACCGGCTCAACGGCGCGCGGCTGATGCTGCCGCCGCTGCGCGAACGTACGGACCTGGACTGGATGGTCGACAAGATGCTCGGCGGCGCCGAGCAACAGGCCGCCGTGAGCCTGTCGCCCGCGGCGCGCGCGCGGCTGCAGGCGCATCGCTGGCCCGGCAACCTGCGCGAATTGCGCAACGCGCTCGAGTACGCGCGCGCCGTCTGCAACGACGGCCATATCGAGGCGGAGGACCTGCCCGATGGCCTGGGCGAGATGCCGGTGCGGCAAGATCTGCTGCCGGTATTTCCCGGCACGGCGCCCGCGGGCGCGGCGGCCGAAGCCGCCCCGGCCTTGCCGGCGCCCGGTTTCGACCCCCACCTGCTGCCGCCGGAAGGGATGCTGCTGATGCAATACCTGCGCGCGGCGGGCTGGAACCTGAGCGCGGTGGCACGCCAGATCGGCGTAAGCCGGATGACGCTGTACCGCCGCATGGCGCGCTACGGCATCGAGTCGCCCAACCAGCGCGACGCGGGACACCACTGAGGCGGGCGGCGCGGCGTGCCATCGCCGCCCGCTACACCTGTTCACCACCTGTACAACTGATGCTGTGACACCTGTCACGCCGCAGCCCGCGTACACCCCGCAACGTCCCCGTCCGGCCCTGTTTTTCTCGGGGTAATCCCGTGTTTCTTGCCGCCGGAACCCGCTTTCGCGGGGTGGCACGCCCATTGCGATATGCCTGTCGGAACCTGGAAAAAAACCAGGGCGACAGGAGACATGCATGGGTGAGCACGCGCTGGCCGCACGGCCGCTGGTCGGCATCATCGCCAATCCGATTTCCGCGCGCGATATCCGCCGCGTGATCGCCAACGCCAATACGCTGCAACTGGCCGATCGCGTCAATATCGTGCTGCGCCTGCTGGCCGCGCTGTCGGCTTGCGGGGTCGGCCGCGTGCTGATGATGCCGGACCGCGAAGGCATGCGCGTGCTGCTGGCGCGCCACCTGTCGCGCCGCCAGGGTCCGGACGCCGCGCTGCCGGAGGTGGAATACCTCGACATGCCCGTCACCGCGCGCGTCGACGACACCTTCCTGGCCGCACGCATGATGCGCGAGGCCGGCGTGGCCGCCATCATCGTGCTCGGCGGCGACGGCACCCACCGCGCGGTGGTGCGCGAATGCGGCGCCGTGCCGATCGCCGGCCTCTCCACCGGCACCAACAACGCCTACCCCGAAATGCGCGAGCCCACCATCACGGGCCTGGCCACCGGCCTGTTCGCCAGCGGCCGCATTCCCGCCGCGCATGCGCTGGTCGGCAACAAGCGGCTGGACATTGCGATTGCCGGCGAGGGCGAGGTGCGGCATGACATCGCGCTGGTCGACGCCGTGATTTCGCACGAGCACTTCATCGGCGCGCGCGCCTTGTGGAAGACCGAGACGCTGGGCGCGGTCTTCGTGTCCTTCGCCGATCCGCAGGCCATCGGCCTGTCCGCCATCGGCGGCTTGCTTGAGCCGGTGGGCCGGCACGAGCCCGGCGGCCTGGCGATCGAACTCGCCGCGCCCGGCGAGGGCCGCTTCGAGCTGCGCGCGCCGATTGCGCCGGGCCTGCTGCGCGCTGTGCCCATCGCGGGCTGGGAGCGCCTGACCGACGGCGTGCCGCACCGCGTGCGCCAGCGCGCCGGCATCGTCGCGCTCGATGGCGAACGCGAACTGGTGTTCGGCCCGCAGGACACCGTCACCGTGACGCTGCGCGAGCGCGCCTTCGTGAGCATCGACGTAGCCGCCTGCATGCGCTACGCCGCCGCCGCGGGGCTGATGCGCAGCGGGCGCGCGCCACCGCAATCGCAGCAGCAACATCCTCCACCCCAGCCACTGACCGAGTTTTTTACCGCCACCACAAAACCTTGAAGGAGACAGACATGACAGCCAACTCATCCGGCGCCGCCGGGAACACGCTGCCCCTCGACAAGCAGGAACTGCTCGCCGTCTATCGCAGGATGCGCACCATCCGCGATTTCGAAGAACGCCTGCACGTGGACTTCGGGCGCGGCGACATCCCGGGCTTCGTCCACCTCTACGCCGGCGAGGAAGCCGCCGGGGTCGGCATCCTGCACCACCTGGGCGACGGCGACCGTATCGCCAGCACGCACCGGGGCCACGGCCACTGCATCGCCAAGGGCGTGGATCCGGTCGCGATGATGAAGGAGATCTACGGGCGCAAGGGCGGCTCCTGCAACGGCAAGGGTGGCTCCATGCATATCGCCGATCTGTCCAAGGGCATGATGGGCGCCAACGGCATCCTGGGCGCGGGCGCGCCGCTGATCTGCGGCGCCGCGCTGGCAGCCAAGTTCCGCGGCAAGGGAGAGATCGGCATCACCTTCGCCGGCGATGGCGCATCCAACCAGGGCACCTTCCTGGAGAGCCTGAACCTGGCCGCGGTGTGGAACCTGCCGGTGATCTTCGTGATCGAGAACAACGGCTACGCCGAATCCACCGCGCGCGATTACGGCACCGCCGTGGACAGCTACGTGGACCGCGCCGCCGGCTTCGGCATTCCCGGCGTGACCGTGGACGGCACCGATTTCTTCGCGGTGCACGAGGCCGCGGGCGAAGTCATCAAGCGCGCCCGCGAAGGCGGCGGCCCGGCCCTGCTCGAATGCAAGATGGTGCGCTTCTATGGCCACTTCGAGGGCGATGCGCAAACCTATCGCGCCTCCGGCGAGCTCGACGACATCCGTGCCAACAAGGACTGCCTGAAGAAGTTCACCGCGACCGTGACCCAGTCCGGCGTCATCGCCCCGGACGAGCTCAAGGCCATCGACGAGCAGGTTGCCGCGCTGATCGAGGACGCGGTGCAGCAGGCCAAGGCAGCGCCGTTCCCGACGCCCGCCGACCTGCTGACCGACGTGTACGTCAGCTATTGAGCGCGCACCCGGCCCGCTATCCCGAGACGTAAAGACATAACGGCATAACGACAGCAAGCACGATCAGGAGACCACACCATGTCCCGCAAATTAAGCATGAAGCTGGCGATCAACGAAGCGATCGACCAGGAAATGACCCGTGACCCGAGCGTGATCATGCTCGGCGAGGATATCGTCGKCGGCGCCGGCGCGGACGGCGAGAAGGACGCCTGGGGTGGCGTACTCGGCGTGACCAAGGGCTTGTACGCCAAGCATGGCGACAGGCTGCTCGACACGCCGCTGTCCGAATCCGCCTATGTGGGCGCGGCCATCGGCGCCGCCGCCTGCGGCATGCGGCCGATTGCCGAGCTGATGTTCATCGACTTCATGGGCGTTTGCTTCGACCAGATCTTCAACCAGGCCGCCAAGTTCCGCTACATGTTCGGCGGCAAGGCGGAGACGCCGGTGGTGATCCGCGCCATGGTCGGCGCGGGCTTTCGCGCGGCGGCCCAGCACAGCCAGATGCTGACGCCGCTGTTCACGCATATCCCCGGCCTCAAGGTGGTATGCCCCAGCACGCCGTACGACACCAAGGGCCTGCTGATCCAGGCGATCCGCGACAACGACCCGGTGATCTTCTGCGAGCACAAGAACCTCTACGGCTTCGAAGGCGAGGTGCCCGAGAACTCCTATGCGATTCCCTTCGGCGAAGCCAATATCGTGCGCGACGGCAAAGACGTTTCCATCGTCACCTACGGCCTGATGGTGCATCGCGCGCTGGAAGCGGCGGCCACGCTGGCCAAGGAAGGCATCGAAGCCGAGATCGTGGACCTGCGCACGCTCTCGCCGCTGGACATCGACACCGTGCTGGAGTCGGTGGAAAACACCGGCCGCCTGGTGGTGGTGGATGAAGCCAGCCCGCGCTGCAATATCGCCACCGACATTTCGGCGCAAGTGGCGCAGCGCGCGTTCGGCGCGCTCAAGGCCGGCATCGAGATGGTCTGCCCGCCGCACACGCCGGTGCCGTTCTCGCCCGCGCTGGAAGACCTGTATATCCCCAGCGCGGCGCAGATCGCCGATGCCGCGCGCAAGACCGTGAAAGGAGGGAAACACTGATGGCCGACATCACCCCGATCGTCATGCCCAAATGGGGCCTGTCGATGAAAGAAGGCACGATCAACGACTGGTTGGTGGAGGAGGGCGCGCAGATCTCGGTAGGCATGCCGATCCTCGATGTGGAAACCGACAAGATCGCCAACGCGGTGGAAGCGCCGGACGCCGGCACCCTGCGCCGCAAGGTGGCCGCCGTGGGCGACATCCTGCCGGTCAAGGCGCTGCTCGGCGTACTGGCCCCGCCCGAAGTCAGCGACGCGGAGATTGACGCCTTTGTCGCCGCCTACGAGACGCCGGCGGCCGACGAAGACGATGAAGACGCGGCCGCTCACGCCTACCACTTCATCGATGTCGAAGGCATCCGCGTGCGCTATGCAAAACGGGGAGAGGGCGCGCAGACGGTGCTCTTCATCCACGGCTTTGGCGGCGACCTCGACAACTGGCTGTTCAACCTCGACGCGCTGGCGGAAGCGCACACCGTGATCGCGCTCGACCTGCCGGGGCACGGACAGTCCACGCCGAAGTTGCCGGGCACCACGCTGGCATCGCTGGCGGGATTCGTCGCGCGCTTCATGGACGCGCTGGATATCGACCAGGCCCACCTGGTCGGCCACTCGATGGGCGGCGGCGTAGCCGCGCAGCTGGCGGTGGACGCGCCGCAACGGGTGCGTTCGGTGGCGCTGGTATCGCCGGCCGGCATGGGCGATGAGGTCAACAGCGGCTACACCGAAGGCTTCGTCAACGCGCAGTCGCGGCGCGATCTCAAGCCGGTGGTGGAGTTGCTGTTTGCCGACGCGGGGCTGGTCAGCCGCCAGATGCTGGACGACCTGCTGAAGTACAAGCGGCTAGACGGCGTGACGGAGGCGCTGGGCAGCCTGGGTGCGAGCCTGTTCGGCGGCGGCCGGCAGAGCGAGCAGCCGGGCCGCAAGCTGGGCGATAGCGGCAAGCCGGTGCTGGTGATCTGGGGCGCGCAGGATCGGATCATTCCCGCGGCGCATGCGGAGAATGCACCCGCCGGCGCCACCGTGAAGGTGTTCGACGATGCGGGCCATATGAGCCAGATGGAGAAGGCCAACGAAGTCAACGCGCTGCTCAAGCGGCATGTCGGCGGCTGACGAAGCGGAGTCGCGCTGCTCTTCTCCCCGCTCCCGCAAGCGGGAGCGGGGAGAAAGCCGGCGTGTCGCGCGACGTAATTCATTGCCGTACGCACTTAAGACAATCAAAAAAAACGCGCAAAGGAGACCACCCATGGACGAACCCCTGAAGGGACAAGTAGCCGTAATCACCGGCGGCGCACGCGGCATCGGCCGCGGCATCGTGCTGACGCTGGCGCATGCCGGTGCGGACATCCTGATCGCCGACCTGCTTGAAGACGCCATGCGCGAAACTGCGGAAGAGGTGCGCGCGCTCGGCCGTCGGGTAAGCACCCTCAAGGTCGACGTGACAAAACCCGAGATGCACCGCGCGATGGTGAAGCAAGCACTTGGCCATCTGGACGGCTTCGACATCCTGGTCAACTGCGCCGGCGTCATCAGCATCCACCCCGTGGAAGCGCTAAGCGAACGCGACTGGGACTTCGTCATGGACGTCAACGCCAAGGGCACCTTCCTGGGTTGCCAGGCCGCGCTGGAGCACATGAAAGCCCAGGGCAGAGGCCGCATCATCAACGTCGCTTCGATCGCCGGCAAGGAAGGTTTCCCCAACCTCGCCCACTACAGCGCCTCGAAGTTCGCCGTGGTTGGCTTCACCAACGCACTGGCCAAGGAAGTCGCCCGCGACGGCATTACCGTCAACGCCATCTGCCCCGGCATCGTCCGCACCTATATGTGGGACCGCCTGTCCGACGAATGGAAGGCCGAGGGCGAATCGGTCGAAGACTCCTGGGCCCGCCACCAGCTCACGCTGATCCCGCAAGGACGGGCCCAGACGCCGGAAGACATGGGCAGGATGGCGCTGTTCTTCGCGACCATGGACAATGTGACCGGGCAGTCGGTCAACGTCGACGGTGGCTTCACCTTCCACTGACCGGCACCGGGCCGCACCGCGGCCCGGTTACGCGCATCCCGCCCCGGCGCTTACCGGCCATGCCATGCGATTTGAAACCCTCGATCCCGATCCGGCCGACCCTGATCCCCTCCACGCCGAACAGGCGCTGCTGGAACAGGCATCCGCCGGCCGCTGGCTGGCGCATCTGTGGCAGGCGCCCGTCTCGCTGGTGGTGCCGCGCAGCTATCTGCGCCATGCGCGACTGGACGCCGCGCGCAGCGACTTTGCCGCGCGCGGCTGCCCGGTCTGGCTGCGCCTCTCCGGCGGCGGGCTGGTGCCGCAAGGCCCCGGCATCCTCAACCTGAGCCTGGCTTACCCCGTGCGCGGCGGCGCCGGCACCTGCGCCGAGCCGGTCTACCTGCACTTGTGCGAGGTGCTGGCCGGTGCCTTGAACAAGCTGGGGCTGCGGACGCACTGGCAGGCCGTGGACGGCTCGTTCTGCGATGGCCGTTTCAACCTAGCCTGGGGCTCCCCGGAACTGGCCCGCAAGATCGCTGGCACCGCGCAGTACTGGCGCCGCGTGGCGGGCGCCGGGGACGCCAGCCTGCACGTTGTGCTGGCCCACGCAGTCCTGCTGGTCAGCGCCGATCCGGAGGAGATCAACCAGCGCGCCAACGACTTCGAGGCCGCCATCGGCAGCGGGCGCCATTACCGGGCCGACAAGGTGGTCAGCGTGGCCCAGGCGCTGGCGGAAAGCGGCCAGCCCGTGCCCGGCGACCTGGGCGAACGCACTGCCCAGGCGCTGCGCGAGGCGCTTGCCGCGACGCCGCCGGCCTTCGCCGCGGCGTCCCTGGCTTAAGCGGCCCCGCGCGGATTCGTCGGTATTGACGATTCCGGCCCCTGGCGTCCGTGGCAAACTGACCGGCTAGACGCTCCGCCTGAAGGAGCAGACAACCGGAGACAGGACATGGCGGGACCGTTGGCGGGACTGAAAGTGGTGGAAATGGTTGGGATCGGCCCTGCGCCCTTTTGCGCGATGATGCTGGCCGACCAGGGCGCCGAGGTGATCCGGATCGACCGGCCCCGCCCGGCCCAGCCCGGCGAGGCGCCGGCCACCGGCGCGGGCAAGGCGCGCTGCGACGTGACCGCGCGCGGCAGGCGCTCGCTGGCCATCGACCTGCGCAAGCCCGGCGCGGCCGGGGTCGTGCTGGACCTGATCGCCAAGGCTGACGTGCTGATCGAAGGCTTCCGCCCGGGCGTGATGGAACGCCTGGGGCTGGGCCCGGACGTTTGCCTGGCGCGCAACCCGGCGCTCGTGTACGGCCGCATGACCGGCTGGGGCCAGCACGGGCCGCTGGCTCAGRCAGCCGGCCATGACATCAACTACATCGCCATCGGCGGCGCGCTGCATGCCATTGGCCGGCCGGGGCAGCCGCCCGTGGTGCCGCTCAACTACGTCGGCGACTTTGGCGGCGGCGGCATGCTGCTGGCGTTTGGCGTGATGTGCGCGGTCAACGAGGCGCGTAATTCGGGCAAGGGGCAGGTGGTGGATGCGGCGATGACCGACGGCACCGCATTGCTGTCCGCGATGATGTACGGATTCAAGGCGGCCGGGCGCTGGAACAACCAGCGCGGCGACAACCTGCTCGATGGCGCGGCCCATTTCTATGACACCTATGCGTGCGCCGACGGCACGTATGTGGCGGTGGGCGCTATCGAGCCGCAGTTCTATGCGCTGCTGCGCGAGCGGTGCGGCTTGGACGATCCGCTCTTCGACAAGCAACTCGATAAGCGCCACTGGCCCGAGTTGAAGGCGCGCATGACCGCGCTGTTCCTCACCCGCACGCGGGCGCAGTGGTGCGAGTTGCTGGAAGGCAGCGATGCCTGCTTTGCGCCGGTCCTGGACTGGGATGAGGCGCCGCAACATCCGCATAACCGGGCACGCGAGACGTTTCTTGAGATCGATGGGGTGATGCAGCCGGCGCCGGCGCCGCGTTTCAGCCGTACGCCGGCGGGGGTGCCTCTGGCGCCTGTGGAGCCTGGTGCGGATAGTGAGGCGGTGTTGCGGGATTGGGGGGTGGGGGGGGAGGTGATTGGGGAGTTGCGGAGGGATGGGGTGATTTGATTCTGCGATTGCGATTGCGATTGCTATTGCTATTGCGTCTGCAACTGCTTAACGTCAAAGGCAACTTCAAAGGCTTAAAGTCAAAGGCGGTTTCACCTCCCCTCCGGGGAGGCGACCTACTTTCTTGTCTTGCCAAGAAAGTAGGCAAAGAAGCGCGCCGGATGGGGCGCCCCCCCTCGTCGGCAGACAAAAAGAGCGGCCGGGACCCAAACTCGCATCGCCTTAAGGCGATACTCAAACATGGGTCCCTCTCTTCCGCTCTTTTTGCC
>NZ_JBFTSG010000089.1:0-22967 GCF_056399885.1 Cupriavidus sp. 01L45
CGCGTCACGCGCTTCTTACCGTGGCTTTCCGCTTCCGCAAAACTGATCTGTCGCTTCATCTCCGGACCTGACTCAAGGGCATGCTTATGACAACGCACTCATCCTATGTCGCGATGACTCGCGAACCGATTTATTCAGCATTTCCCTAGTAGGCCAAACGGATGATATCGGCAGAGATAAGGATTAACCTCGAAGCTGTGTGACGTCAATTCAACGTGTGAGAAAGCCGGTATCGGGGATGGACCGCAATGCCAAGAAATAACACAAAAAATGTTTCTTATATCTGATGTAAGAATTTTTAACTTTACGTAGATTGATGGGGTAGTCCTTGCTACCACCCGCGTATCGCTTCCCGACGACGCGGGATTCTCTTGGGTCAATAGCGCGCGAGAATTTTCTCGATATTTGGCCTACACTTTCCAACCATGAGCAGCACTTAACCCGGCGTTTCTGCTGGGCTGTCTTGGCTATGGACATCTACCAACTGCATCTTGTTTCCACGGGCGTTGACCCCCGATGGCTTATTGAGGGACACAGAGTCCGCGTTCCTGTCGAAGGCAACTATGTGAACCTGGATGGGAAACAGCTCGAGGTCGACGGTTGTCGTACCGCAAGCGGAAGGGTTCGAACAGGACAGGTTGGACTTGCATCGGGAACCCTGGTCGAAGTCTGGTGCGATATCAATGGATTGTTCATGTGTGCACGGGCGGATGACGTAGACCGGGTCCGTGCTGCCAAAGCGGCGAGAGAGGCGGCAGAACAAGCCGTCCTACGGGCGCGCGAAGAGGACCTTCGCGTTCGAGCGCAGGCGTTTAACGATAGCATTGCGATTCCCTTCAGGTGGGCGCCCGGTACAATCGACGGTGAATCTAGTCTTTTGCACGGGACGCAAAGCGACGAGGGACAGCGCTTGGCCAACGATGTTCACATCTTGCTGAAACAGGGCTTTCGCGATGGGCGTCTGGTGCGCAGCGCTGGCGATTTTCTTTGCATGCGTTCGCGGCGAATGGACGGTGCAAATTTAAAGGTGCGAAAGGCGGAGATGTATGTCGAAGTTTCTTGCAAGGAATGTCTTACAGTTGCGAAGCGGTGGCGCAGCGGCTAATCGATGTCACTCGGCCCAGGCGTTGTTGCATTATTGAATCTGAAGACAAAGTGCCTTCCGTGATCCAAAAATCAGGCGATGCGGACGGAATTCTGGCGTGCGAGAGCCGCCATGCGGTTAAGCACGCCTACGCGGATCGCGACTTCTGCATCGCTGGACGCTCAAGTTGCTGCCGGCGCTGCAAAAGGTATTTCGTCTTCGCAAGCGGCCAGTGGGAAAAAGCTGGCGCATGGACGAGACCTACATCCAGGTATGCGGGCAGTGGAAATACCTGTATCGAGCGGTCGACAAGGCGGGCAATACCATCGACTTTCTGCTGCGTGCCCAGCGCGACAAGGCTGCGGCGCGGCGTTTTTTTCGAGAAGGCCATCGCGCAGCACGGCCAGCCAGACTCGGTGACCATCGATGGCAGCCCGGCCAACCTGGCGGCCTTGCACGACATCAACGCCGAACGTGAAGCTCCCATCGTCATCCGGCAGAGCAAATACCTGAACAACATCGTCGAGCAGGACCATCGGGCCATCAAGCGCCTGACTCGACCGATGCTTGGCTTCAAGGACTTTCGCTGCGCGCGCATCCTGCTGGGCGGCATCGAGCTCATGCATATGATTGCCAAGGACCAGATGCAGTGCCACGAAGGGAGCAGTCCGTCCGCTGCGCAGCAATTCTATTCCCTGGCCCCATAAGCCAGCCCCCACGGGGTTCTTGCCGCCCTCCCTCACTTATCGCGACAATGCCGGCTGGCCCACTGCTTGTACAAAGGGGTAGGGGGCGAAGAGCGTACTATCTGCGTACAGAAACGAGAAGCCCGCCGGATGGCGGGCTGCTATGACTAGCCTTTTGGTTTAGTGCCGGTGCAACAGGTGGTCAAACCATGTCTGAACGGCACGCTGTTGCGTGGAAAGGAGTGTCGGATCGTGCTCGCGTAGCACCCAGACAACGACCGCACATAGAACTAATCCGATGAGCAGGACGACGAGCGAGGCAACCATGGCAGCCTCCTATTAGGGTAGCTATACAACCAGTGTAGATCGATTCTGCAGGGGGCGAGGGGCAACAAAATAGCCAACTCGGGGCGGGCAGTGCCTATTTGGCTACATGGAGGATGCGATCCCACCAGTACCGGAAGGTGTGCTTGCTTATGCTTAGCACTGGCTTTTGGTGTAATCCAACTCGGATGATGTAGGCGTAGATCGCGATCACCACCCCGAGGAAGACAAGTGACCCAATCATGGCGGGACCTCCGTTCCGGGGTGATCTTAAATCCATTGTAGGCCCCGCAGTTGGGCGCCGGGCAACAAAAAGCCCACTCGGGGCAGGCGGGTGACGTCACCGTGCCGCCGGGCCAACTCGCGAACGGGAGCATTCCTAGTGGTGTGACCGTGCCACCTGGCAATCTGAGCGGCGGCACGCTGCCTGGTACCGTCGCCCTACCGGCGCTGAACGTGACCGGCACGATTCAAACGAGCCAGCTCAGCGCCGCGGTGATCACTACCTCGAACCTGGCCACGCAGAACCTGAGTGCCAACCAGATTACCGCCGGCACGGTCAGCACCTCGCGGTTGGCAGCCGACGTAATCACCACTGGTAATTTCTACGCCCAGAGACCACTGGCCTGGCGATCCACCATGATCAGCAGCGCGCGGGTTCGCCGGCAGAGTGTCCCGTTTCGCTGGAGGAGTACCTCGCGGCCTCTTTCCGTTTTCTCCAATATGGCCTGATCATGCGCGCCGATGTCGCCGTGTAACGCTGGACGGATCGATACCCCTACCCGGAACTATAGAGGACTAAATTGGTTCTAATTATCGAGGCGTGGTTTTGGGGCTGAAGGTGCTCAGACTAAGCAAACTGACTGACTACGGCACGGTGATCATGACGCACATGGCGCGGAAGCCGGGCCGGATCTGCAGTGCTGCCGAGGTTGCCGCCGAGATTGGCGTGCCGATGCCGACGGCGAGCAAGATCCTCAAGATGCTCGCGCGGCAACAGCTACTGCATTCGCAGCGCGGCGCGAAGGGCGGTTACCTGCTGGCGCGGCCGCCGCAGGAAATCTCGATCGCGCAGGTGATTGACGCCATGGAAGGCCCTGCCGGCATGACCGAATGCAGCATTGCAGCCGGCTTGTGTACACAGGAAGGAACATGTTCCATCCGTGCGAACTGGCAGCGAATCAGCCTAGCGATCTTCCATGCGCTGGATGGCGTGACGCTGGCGGACATGACGCAACCGAATTGCCAGCCAGTGGATATCGGCGCGTTGCACGCCTGGAGGGTGACGGGCCGCAAGCAGGCATTCGAATGAAAGATGGGAAAACCGAAGGCAGGCCATGGCAACCCCGGCGCACAAGCTCGACGAACTAATCAGCCAAGGCTATCAGCATGGCTTCTACACATCCGTGGCAACGGACACGGTGCCGTGCGGGCTGAACGAGGACGTGATCCGCATGATCTCGGCCATGAAGGATGAGCCGGAATTCATGCTTGGCTGGCGTCTCAAGGCCTATCGTCACTGGCTGACGGTGTCCGAGCCGCACTGGGCAACAGTCAGACACCCGCCCATCGACTACCAGGCTATCGCCTACTATTCCGCGCCGCGCTCCCAGAAGGCCGGGCCCAAGACACTGGACGAGGTCGATCCAGAGTTGCTGCGCACCTACGAGAAGCTGGGCGTGCCCCTGCGGGAGCGCGAGTTGCTCGCGGGCGTCGCCGTGGATGCGGTGTTCGACAGCGTCTCGGTAGCTACCACCTTCAAGGCGAAACTGGGCGAACTCGGCATTATTTTCTGTTCGTTCTCGGAGGCAGTGCGGGAGCATCCCGGGCTGGTGCAGCAGTACCTCGGCACGGTCGTACCCTACACGGACAACTACTTCGCCACGCTCAACTCGGCTGTGTTCAGCGACGGGTCGTTCTGCTATATCCCCCCCGGAGTCCGCTGCCCGATGGAGTTGTCCACCTACTTTCGCATCAATGCCCAGAAGACCGGACAGTTCGAGCGCACCCTGATCATTGCCGACGAGGGCGCTTACGTCAGCTATCTGGAAGGATGCACCGCGCCGATGCGCGACGAGAACCAACTGCATGCCGCGGTGGTGGAACTGATCGCGCTGGAAGGTGCGCAGATCCGCTACGCGACGGTGCAGAACTGGTATCCGGGCGACAAGGAAGGCAAGGGCGGCATCTATAACTTCGTGACCAAGCGCGGCGACTGCCGCGGCGCCCGCGCGAAGATCTCATGGACCCAGGTCGAGACCGGATCGGCCATTACCTGGAAGTATCCAAGCGTGATCTTGCAGGGCGACGACTCGGTTGGGGAGTTCTATTCCGTGGCGCTGACCAATCACTATCAGCAGGCCGACACTGGCACCAAGATGACCCACCTCGGAAAGCATACCCGGAGCACGATTCTCTCCAAGGGCATCTCGGCCGGCCACGGCCAGAACGCATACCGCGGGCTGGTGAAGATGGCAAAGAGCGCCAGCGGCGCGCGCAACTACTCGCAGTGCGACTCGCTGTTGCTGGGCGACAAATGCGCGGCCCACACCTTTCCCTATATCGAGGTGAAGAATGCCACGGCCCGCGTCGAACACGAGGCCTCCACCTCGCGCATCGGCGAGGATCAGCTGTTCTATTGCCAAAGCCGCGGCATCGGCCCAGAGGACGCGGTATCGATGATCGTGAACGGCTTTTGCAAGGAAGTGTTCAAGGAGCTGCCGATGGAGTTCGCGGTGGAGGCGCAGAAGCTGCTGGGCGTCAGCCTGGAGGGAAGCATCGGCTAGTGGGCGCGCGGGACGCGCTGCCTCGGAGCCGCATTGGAACCACATTGCAACCACATCGGAACCATATCGGAACCACATTGGAGCAAGAGGCCAGCCATGCTTGAAATCCGCGACCTGCACGTCTCAGTTGACGACAAGCCCATCCTGCGCGGAATAGACCTTAGCGTGAAGGCCGGCGAAGTGCATGCCATCATGGGCCCCAACGGCTCTGGCAAGAGCACCCTTGCCCACGTGCTGGCCGGACGGGACCGTTACGTCGTGACCGCAGGCGAAGTCCTCTACGACGGCGCGAACCTGCTCGGCATGCCGCCCGAAGAACGCGCGCGCGCGGGCGTCTTCCTGGCCTTCCAGTATCCGGTGGAAATCCCGGGCGTCTCGAACATCTATTTGCTCAAGGCGGGGCTCAACGCGATCCGCAAGCATCGCGGCGAGCCGGAACTGGATGCCATGGACTTTCTCGCGCTGGTCAAGGACAAGCTCAGGCTCATGGAGATGGATCCAAGCTTGCTCTACCGCGCCGTGAACGAGGGCTTTTCCGGTGGCGAAAAGAAACGCAACGAGATCCTGCAAATGGCGGTGCTGGAGCCCCGGCTTGCCATTCTCGACGAGACCGACTCCGGTCTCGACATCGACGCGCTCAAGGTCGTCGCCAGCGGCATCGGTGCCATGCGCGGTCCGCAACGCGCCATCGTTCTGGTGACCCACTACCAGCGGCTGCTCAATTACATCGTGCCGGACCGCGTGCACGTGCTGGCGCAGGGCCGCATTGCCAGGTCCGGCGGGCCCGAACTGGCGCTGGAACTGGAGCGTCATGGCTATGTGGGAGTGGAGGCGCCGGCCTTCACCGGCGTGGAGGCCTCGGCATGAGCGCAACTGGCGTGGAACACTATCTTGCAGAGTTCGCCCGCGTCGAGACGGTATTGCCCGGCCGGCGGCTGCCCTGGCTCGCGCGCGCGCGCCAACAGGCGTTGGAACACTTCGCGCAAGCCGGGTTTCCGACGCTTCGCCACGAGGACTGGAAATACACCAGCGTGGCCGCGATCGAGAAAAGCCGCTTTACCGCGGGGCCGGCGCAGTCCGGCGACCAGCCGGACGCCGCCCTGGCTGCGTGGATCGGGACGCTTGCCCTGCCCGGCGCGCACCTGATGGTCTTCGTCAATGGCCGCCTCCAGCCGCAATGGTCGCGCATCGGGGTGCTGCCGGCAGGGGTTGAACTCCTCAGCCTCGCCACCATGCTGGAGCGCACACCGGCGCCTGTGGAAGCGCTGCTTTGCCGCCGCATGAGCGACCACCCGTCCGGCTTCGCTGCCTTGAACACCGCATTCATGACCGATGGCGCTTATATCCGCCTGGCCGCCGGCACTGCTCCCGACCAGCCGATCCACTTGCTGTTCATTGCCACTGAGCCGGAACTGGTCACCCATACGCGTAATCTCGTGATGGCGGAAGCAGGCAGCCATGTCTGCATCGTGGAACACCACGTGGGGGTGGACGGCCTCGGCTATTTCACCAATTGCGTCACCGACATCGTGGCCGCGCGCGACGCGCAGGTCGAACATCACAAGGTGCAGCAAGAGAGCCACAAGGCGTTTCACATCGCCGGCGTGAATATGGATCAGCGGCACGGCAGCCGCTTCACCTCCAGTGCATTCGCCCTGGGCGGCGCTCTGGCGCGGACCGACATCCAGGTCGGGCTGAATGCCGAGCGCGCCGAATGCTCGCTCGACGGGCTGTACATGACCGGTGGCCGGCAGCATATTGACCACCACACTCGTATCGACCACGCTAGGCCGGAAGGCAAGAGCCGCGAGTTCTATAAAGGCGTGCTGGCCGGCGCCTCGCGCGCCGTGTTCAACGGCAAGGTGGTGGTGCATCCCGATGCGCAGCATACCGATGCGCACCAATCCAACCGCAACCTGCTGTTGTCCGAGAATGCCGAAGTCGACACCAAGCCACAGCTGGAGATTTACGCCGACGACGTCAAATGCAGCCACGGCGCCACCGTAGGCCAGCTCGATCCCGACCAGATCTACTACCTGCGCTCGCGCGGGGTGGACGATGCCTCGGCGCGGGCCCTGCTGACCTTCGCCTTCGCCGCAGAAATGGGCGACCGGCTGGGCCTGGTCACCTTGCGCGCGCGGCTGGAAACGCTGTTGCGCGGCCATTTGCCCGCACCGGTGGAGGCGCGGACATGACCACTGCCGAGCATGAACTCAGGGCCGTGGAGTGCGCGGTACCAGCGGCTGGCCTGGACGTCATGCGCCTGCGCCGGGATTTCCCCATCCTGCGGCAGACGGTCAACGGCAAGCCGCTGGTTTACCTGGACAGCGCGGCCACCAGCCAGAAGCCACAGAGCGTGATCGACTGCGAGGCGTATTACTACGCGGCGCTCAATGCCAATATCCACCGCGGCGTGCATACCTTGAGCCAACTCGCGACCGATGCCTACGAGGCGGCGCGCGACACCGTGCAAGGCTTGATCAACGCGGCCCGGCGGGAGGAGATCGTGTTCGTGCGCGGAACCACGGAGGCGATCAATTTAGTGGCGGCAAGCTACGGACAGCGCCTACGGCCCGGCGACGAGATCCTGATCAGCGCGATGGAGCACCATTCCAATATCGTGCCGTGGCAACTGGCGTGCGAGCGCACCGGTGCCATCCTGCGGGTGGCGCCGATCAACGACGCGGGTGAACTGCTGCTGGACGCATTCGAGCGCCTGCTTGGCCCTCGCACCAGGCTGGTTGCCGTGACCCATCTCTCCAATGCCCTCGGCACGGTCAACCCGGTGCGGTACCTCATCGAACTGGCGCACGCCAAGGGGGTTCCGGTGCTGGTCGACGGGGCCCAGGCCGTGCCGCACCTCAACGTTGACGTTCAGGCGCTGGATTGCGATTTCTACGCATTCTCCGGGCACAAACTCTATGGCCCCACCGGCATTGGCGTGCTCTACGGCAAGGCCGCGCTACTCGATGTCATGCCGCCTTACCAGGGCGGGGGAGACATGATTCGCGAGGTCACGTTCCGCAGGACCACTTACAACGAACTGCCCTTCAAGTTCGAGGCCGGCACGCCCAATATTGCCGGCGTGATCGGCCTGGGCGCCGCGATCGGCTATGTGAGCGCGGTGGGCCTGGATGCCATCGCGGCCCACGAGCACGCGCTGCTCGCCTACGCCACCGGGCAGGCGGCGCAGATTGCCGGCCTGCGCATCATCGGTACGGCCGCGGACAAGGCGAGCATTCTCTCGTTCGTCCTGGATGGCGTGCATCCCCATGATGCCGGCACCATCCTCGACGTGGAAGGCGTGGCGGTCCGTGCCGGCCACCACTGCGCGATGCCCGTGATGGAGCGGTTCGACGTGCCTGCCACGGTGCGGGCGTCCTTCGCGCTATACAACACACGAGAGGAGGTGGATGCCCTGTTCCGCGCCGTGTGCAAGGCACAGGAGGTATTTGCCTGATGTCCGATCTGCTCGATCTTTACCGGGAAGTCGTGGTCGACCACAGCCGCTCGCCCCGCAATTGCAGGCGGCTGACGGGCGCAAACCGCCGTGCGGAGGGGTTCAACCCATTGTGCGGTGACCGGCTGACGCTGTACCTGAAGGTCAGTGATGGCGTGATCGAGGATGCGAGCTTCGAGGGTTCCGGCTGCGCCATCTCCACTGCCTCGGCGTCGCTGATGACCGAGGCGCTCAAGGGTAAGACCGAGGCACAGGCGCAGGCGTTGTTTACCGGTTTCCATGCGCTCGTGACCGGAAGCGGCCCGACGCAGGCCGGCGCGCCGCTGGGCAAGCTGGCAGTGCTGGGCGGCGTACGCGAGTTTCCGGCGCGTGTGAAGTGTGCGACGCTGGCCTGGCATACCCTCCAAGCCGCCTTGCACGGCAGCGCCCAGCCTATCTCAACGGAGTGACGCGATGAGCATGATCGATTGGCTGCGCAAGGCCGAGGCACACGAAGACAGGCTCGAGCCTGGCCCCGACACCATGGAGGGAAGGGTGATAGAAGCGCTGCGCACAGTCTATGACCCGGAGATCCCGGTGAATATCTATGACCTGGGCCTAATCTATGCCCTGTCCGTGGATGAAGCCGCGGGCAAGGTGGGTATTCGCATGACGCTGACCGCGCCGGGCTGTCCGGTGGCGCAGACCTTTCCCGGCGTGGTCGAGAGTGCCGTCATGGAAGTTGGCGGCGTGGACGACGTCGAGGTTGAGCTGATATGGGATCCGCCCTGGTCGCGAGAGCGGATGAGCGAGGCGGCGCGCCTGGAACTGGGGTTGCTCTGAGATGAGCGAATGGATCGATGTCGCTCCGGCCGGCGAATTCGCGCCCGGGACGTCCCGCACCGTTGACGTCGATGGCTTGCAGGTCGCGGTATTCAATGTGGGCGGCGCCTACTACGCCATCGAGGACATGTGTTCCCACGAGGCGGAGCCCCTCTGTGGCGGGGACGTCGAGGGCGAGGAAGTCGTCTGTCCACGCCACGGCGCGCATTTCTCCCTCATCACGGGGGCGGCGCTGTCCCCGCCGGCTTATGACCCAGTGGCGGTTTTTCCGGTCCGGGTCATGGGCGGCACGGTACAGGTCAAGGATGACCGCTGGGACTAGGGGGAAGGCTTGAGCGCCGGGTCGGCTACTCAATGGACTCAATACGCACCGAGTTGCTGCGCCAATGAGTCGAACACAGGTCTCGATCCCATGACGTCTAGCGGTACACCAGCACTGGGATTTTGCTGTGGGTCAGCACCTTGAGGGTCTCGCTGCCGATCAGAAGCCCTTGCACACCGTCCATGGGACGCCATGACGATCAGGTCGCAGCCTCTATCTTCGGCGGTCTTGATGATGGCCTCGTATGGGTGATCGCTGACGGCATAGACGGTGTCGCATGTCACGCCGGCAGCGTTTGCCTCACCCGCGATCCTCTTAAGATATTTAGCCGACTCTTGCTGTGCCTCCTGGGTGAAGCGTTCGCGGTCTCCTGACTGGCCGCTTACGAAACACGAGCGTCTGGCTGGCCAGCAGTTGATGGTCGGAGAGCGTTCCCCCGCGCGCGTAGAGCGCCCGCAAGGACAGCCAGTTGCTCACGCCGGGCGCATTGTGACGAGAAAATCCCGGCTACTCTGCTTGAGCGCGCCGCGGAGAACGGGACGAAGGGCACTGCATCATGAGAGGACGGCGGCCGGCTGGATCCGCAATCCTCAGGCGCCGGGTCAGGGCCGCGTTTCCTGACCTGACTCGTGGCCACGGGCGAGTGCACCCTGTCCATGCCGCCGGCGCGGCATGGGGTTCGAACTGGTGTAAGGGCACGGAAGCTGGCGCCGGCTAGTTCCGCGTGATTATCCGGATCGGCCCCTGCCGGGCCAACACATCAACCACCACACGCTCGCCAGAGCGGCGCACCGCCACGTCGGCGCTGCCGCCACCGACAGCCAGGTTGCGGAATACCACTTCGTCGAGGAAGGGCGGCAGCGAAGGATCCTCGAAGGTGATCGCCGGCTCGCGCGTGTCGAAGTTCAGCCCCAGACAGGCCTGCAATAGCAGCAGCGGAGCGGCGGCCGCCCAGGCCTGCGGCGCGCAGGCCACCGGATAGAACGTCGGGCCCTGGCTGCGCTGCCGCGGGAAGCCGCAGAACAGCTCGGGCAGGCGTCGCAGGTCGATATAGTTGGAGGCAGCGAACAGACCCTCGAAGATGCGGCTGGTTTCCGGATGGTAGCCGTAGCGCGCCATGCCAGCGGCGATCAGTGCGTTGTCGTGCGGCCATACCGAGCCGTTGTGGTAGCTCATCGGGTTAAAGCGTGCCGCATCGGCGGACACGGTCCGGATGCCCCAGCCGCAGAATGAGGTGCTTTCCATCAGCGTGGCCACCACCGAGGGCGCACGCTCGGGGAGCGCGATTCCGGTGAACAGCGTATGGCCCGCATTGGAAGCACGTATGCGACAGGGGCGCTTGTCGCCGTCCAGCGCCAGCACGTAGGTGCCCAGCGCCGCGTCATAGAAGCGCGCGTCGAACGCGTCGCGCAGCAATTCAGCGTTGGCCGCGTAGGTCGCTGCGCCCTCGCTGTCGTCCAGAGCCGCGCGTATCGACGCAGCGGCTTGCCAGGCGCCATAGGTGTAGGCCTGCACCTCGGCCAGCGCAATTGGGCCGGGGGCGAGCCGCCCGTCCTCATGGAAGACCGAATCGCGGCTATCTTTCCAGCCCTGGTTGATGAGGCCTTCCGGCGACTGCCTGCCATATTCGACAAACAGGTCGCCATCGCGGTCGCCATAGTCGCTAATCCAGCCCAGCGCTGCCCGGATGTTCGGCCATAGCGTGCGAATGGTCTCGACATCGCCGGTGCGCCGCAGGTAGGCGCCGGCCAGCAGCACGAACAGCGGCGTGGCATCCACGCTGCCGTAGTAGAGCCCGAACGGCACTTCCCCCAGTCGTGCCATCTCGCCATGGCGCATTTCGTGCAGGATCTTGCCCGGCTCGGCATCGGCCTGGGGATCGACTGTTTCCGCCTGCATCGCGGCAAGGTATTGCAGCACGCCGCGCGCAATCTCTGGGTCCAGCCAAAGCGTTTGCAACGCCGTAATTAGCGCATCGCGCCCGAATACCGTGCTGAACCACGGAATGCCGGCATACGGGTAGGGCCCGTGCACGGTGTTGGTCAGCAGCATGTAGAGGTCAGATACGCTGCGCCGCGCCACCTCGTTGAAGAGTTCGTTGGAGGTGGTGATGGATGCCGCGCGGCGTGTCGCGTGTCGCAGCTCCCGCCGCGAATGGAGAAGTGCGCTAAGGAAGGATTGCGTCTCCTCGGCCTCGCGTTGCACCGACGTGCAGCGGATTTCCATGCGAAGCACTTGGGAGCACGACGGCTCGAGCGTCAGGGTGAAACTCGCGCCGTTTTCACCTAGCTCGGCCGGCGCCGGGTCAAAGGCGAGCCGGGTTTCGCGCCGCCCCTGGTCCAGGCCGGTATAGCTCAGCGTGACCGCGGCGCCCGTGACAACCGGCGCATGCACGGTGCCACGCCGCAGCCGCCGCGTGCCGCGCACTTCGAACAGGTCGGCGAAGTCGGCATTGAAGGCAATATCCACACGCACGCGCCGTGACACCTCGTCATAGTTGCGCACGCTCAGGCGCTCATAGCAGGCGCCATTCCACAGGAAGCGCGACCTGCGCAGGTGGATCAGGTCGTGCTCGAGCCTCAGCTTGCCATCGTCATCAAACAGGTCGGGGTTGGTCAGGTCGCAAGTCAGCGAGGCGTTGTCGTCGCGTAGTGTTGACGACAGCAGCATCGGCCGCTCGCCGTCGATGGTTAGCCGAAGATAGGACAGGTGCCGGGTATCGAAGTGAAACAGTCCTTCGGGGCTGCCAGGCGCCCCGATCGCATCGCCGTTGTGGTCGAACAGCGCGAAGGTGTCGCCGTGCTTTAGCGTGCGCGGGCGCCGTTCCTGCAGCGACGCCGCCGCTGGGATGTAGAACTGGGCGACATGGTTGGCACCGGCGACTAGCCCCGGGCTGACGGGTAGTTCATTGGGGTCCGTAAGCATGGTGAGACTCCTCCGTTCACGCGAGCGCCGGTTCGCCGGACTCGCCTTCCGACGCGTCTGCGTCGCCGGGCTCCGCCAGGCTCTGGTAGATGCGCACGTACTCGAGCGCCATCCGCTCGACGGTGAAACGCGCTTCGAAGGCTGCGCGCACGGCCGTGCGCGGCAGTGTGGCCGCGCGGTGCACCGCCGCCACCGCTTCATCAATACTGCGCACGATATAGCCGCTAACGCCACCCTCAATCACTTCCGGCACCGAGCCGCACGCAAACGCGACTACGGGTGTACCGCACGCCATCGCCTCGATCATCACCAGCCCGAACGGTTCCGGCCAGTCGATGGGAAACAGCAGCGCGCGCGCATTGCCAAGGAAGGCGGCTTTGTGATGTTCGTCGATCTCGCCGATGTAGTCGACTTCCGGGTGCCCCGCCACCAGGGGGCGGATGGTGCTGTCCCAGTAGTCGCGGTCAACCTTGTCGATCTTGGCGGCGATCTTCAGCGGCATTCCGGCGCGTGCCGCAATCTCGATGGCAAGGTCGGGACGTTTCTCCGGCGAAATCCGGCCGAGGAATGCCAGGTAGTCGCCGCGTGGATTGGCGCAGCAGGCCAGGAGGTTCGCCGGCAGGCCGTGGTGCACGGTGCCGGCCCAGTTCACCGGCGGCATCGGCGCGCGCTGCGCGCTGGAGACCGACACCAGAGGGAAATGCGGGAAGTGCGCGTAGAACGGCTGCAGGTCGGGCAGGTCCAGACGGCCATGTAAGGTCGTCACGGCCCGCACGGGCATGCGCCGCAGCCACGGGAAATGCACCATGTCGATGTGGAAATGCAGCACGTCAAAGTTGCTGGCACTCGCCATGACGCGGTCCAGCATCATTACATAGTACGGCAACGGATCGCGCACGCGCGTATCCAGGCGCAGCGCCATGTCGCAGCACGGTACCAACTCGGCTTGCGTGGCCGAGTCGCCGCTTGCGAACAGCGTGACTTCGTGGCCCTGCCGCACCAGTTCTTCGGCCAGGTAGGAAACGATGCGCTCCGTGCCGCCATACAGGCTGGGCGGGCAGCGCTCGGCTAGTGGTGCAATCTGCGCAATCCTCATTGGCGCCCCGGGTCGGGTAGGAATACCGTGGGTTGGATGGCCGCGACAGCGCCTGGCTGATGAAACGCAAAATAGCCGGCACTTTTCACGGTGTCGTGCCCAGCGTGCAGGTGCGCGACAAGGCGCTGCTCGGGGCGCGAGTGGAAGTCCTGTTTCCACATTAGTTCAAGGCTGCAGGAATTTCGTCTTCATTAAACAATGATCTGCGGCTGGGTGACCCGCCAGCATCCTCAGCTCCAAAGACGACAGCTGCAAGCTAGGGCAAGACTTATGTGGACGCCTCCCAGACTGCAAGCTGACTGACATCGTGGTCGACAGGTGAAGGCAGCACGCTTATGTCCGCTCCGTTTGTGCGGGCCGTACAGCCTGCCGGCCCATATGGAATTCGCTGACAAGGTCCCCATCTGATTGTCGAGCATGGCTGCTCACTTTCCCTATCGGGTTTTCGTCGTCCCCGTCCAACCTGTTAGCCATCATGCGATCATTGCTTGCGCCCCTTGAGAAAGGTGAGTTCAGGCCATTGTGGGGCACCCGTCCGGCTATAAAGTGGTGGCGGGTGCCGTGTATCTCATAGCCAGGCGGCGAGCTCACGCCCGGTGCGAAAGGTCTGGTCATCCCCGATGGAGGCTACCGCGGCGGTCGCTGTGAGCAGGCCCACGCCAGGAATTTCAGCGATTTTCTGGCATTTCTCACTGTCGCGAAGCGCAATCTTGAGTCGACGCTCCAGCGCAGCGATTTCCTTGTCGGTTACCTGCACGCGTGTCCATTGCTAACCTTGGCAAGGGGCGGCCCTAAGTGCGATTCGGCTCGGCGCCTCCCGGGGGGACTCTCCTTCACGTCCCTTTGGACCAATGGATACCACCTTGGCCAATCGAAGTGTTTTCTTATGGGTTCACGTAGAGCAGCTTTTTACCGATTTCCATCGGAAAGCAATAGGGCCGCCGCTATTGCGGCTGAATGCAGCCGGGAAACCGATCGATGACACCTTAGCCATCCGTTCGGGTGGGGCAAAGCCTCTGGCTTGCATGCGGCGCCACCTAAACAAGGACATGGAGAGCCGTGGACCGCCTCGTTCGGTTTGGGGGGCTGCTCACCGCCGCGGGGTGGTCAAGCCCCAGTAAAACACCAGGGTGGATGCTTACATGGCCGAGCAGCGCCTGGCGGAGTGCACCGCGATCGCGCGCCGGCGCATGGATGAAGCCAGATTGCTAATGCTGCTGCGCGAGGCCGGACCCGGGGCGCACGGGGACTGAACCGGTGCCGCGCATGATTCAGACTTTGTGGTTGACCTGGCCGGCGTCGCGCTCCAGCGGCACGCCAAGACAGGGATCGGCGACCTTGGCTGGTGGCGGCGCGGGCTCGGGCGGGCGGATGCGCAGCTGGTTGTGCACGCCCAGTAGTCCCGCGCTGGCCGCCGCGGCTTTCTCGATGCGCTGCAGGAAGTCGAGATTCTCCACGCAGCCACCGAGTTCCACCCGGCGTTCCACCACGCGCATCGTGACGCCGGCGGGAAAGGCCCCGCTGCAGACGCGGGTTATCTCTGCACGGACCCGTTGCGCGAGTGCCTGGTCGGGCGCGCTGTGCGCGGCGGCAGCATTTGGTTCGGGTTTTGGTTGCGGCTTCATGGGCGTGGGCTCCGATAAGGCTGGCGGCGTGCGCCGAGTCTTTACCTTCGGTGTGACCCAGCATGATGCATGTTACCTCCCGCATTGCGGGTTGCGCATCCGTCACCCTGTCCGCAAACCAATGCAGCAGCGCGAGGACTGCCGAGTCGTCGATGTCCAACTGGATGTAGTCGGCCATTTGTTGACCCTCCTGGTTCCGTCTATAGTGGGAACTGCCGCCGTGACAACAGAAAGTCGCCGGGCTGTGCGCTGGGGCCGTGCGTAGTCCATACCTCACGGCCGCTACATGAGGGACACCGGATAGGGCTAAGGCCCAAGCTCCGGGCAGGCGCCCCTCCACGGCGGTACTTCCTACATCACCTGTCCCATCAATACCTGGTAGCGCTGCTGGTTAGCCGGGTCCCCCTTTCGCTACCACCCCAGCCGTCTGGACAGCACTGCGCGTTAGCTTTTGGCGCCCGGTGCCATCCCGCGCTTGCTGGGCTAAGTCCACTGCGATGGTCTGGCTTTGCCTAACGGTGGAGTAGACCTGATCGTATTCGGTATGCCGGCCGATCTGGATGTCGGACGGCAGTTCAGTAAGGTGCGCACAACGTGGGAGGTCTCGCGCGTACTGTTCCTGTCTGACGTCGTCCCCCTGGATGTGCCGCTCGGCGGTCTGTCGGACGGGGTTGTGGGCTGTCTATCGAAGTTCGCTCCGCTCGCCGACCTTGTAGCCTCCTTCCATCTTGTCGCTTGTGGCCATGTGGTGGGCGGCGGAGGATATCGGCAGGTGCCTCTAGCCTTACCCGCTGGCGTGCCAGGCGGCAGCAGCATTGCGGCTTCCATATCGACTCCGCCGGTCCTCCATGATGGGTTCGACTACGAAGAGGCGCAGATCCTTGGCCTCACACCGCGGCAATATGAAGTACTTGTGCTGCTTGCCCGTGGCCGACCACTCAAGGTGATTAGCCGCGAGATGAACATTTCCGTACCGACCGTGAAAAGCCACGCGCGCGCCCTCTACAAGCAACTGAAAGTGGGCGGCAAAGGCGCGGCGGTCTATGCAGCACGGCAGCAGGGCGCCCGTCTTGGTTGGGTAAGCAGCGGCGGGCAGGGAATGCAGGTGGCAGTGCTGGATCGCTCCGGTGAACGACCTGTGGTGGAATCCTGCCGTCGAAGCGCAGGCCACGGACCGGGCCTATCGCATTGGCCAGCAGTGCAACGTTCAGGTTCACCGCTTCATCACGCGCGCGACGTTTGAAGAACGTATCAACGACATGCTTCGGGCCAAGCGGGAACTGGCCGACTTGGTGGTTGGTACTGGCGAACAGTGGATCGGCGATCTCAACGGGGAGGACCTCAAGGCACTGTTCAGCCTGGCGGAACGTTGAGCGAGCATCGACTGCGTGCTTCCCGCTGCATCCCGCAATGGAGCCGTGACCTCATGCGACGTGGCCGACGGAGCGGAGCGACGGTATGGTAGGCCCAGTGGCATGAGACACAGCAAGCGCTCGCGGAGGCGCGGGAGAGCCAGTTACAGGAGTCGCGTACCCAATTCTCGATGGCGGTGGAGCAACACTGCGAGCGGTTGACGGTGGCACGGGAGTGGGCTGTCGCTACCGAACGGTGGGCGCGGCGCGAGACGGACCAGAAGCCGCTAAAGTTGCCTTACCGCGAGGCCGTTCACGGGCGGCAACTGGCGACAACCATCCAGAGGGCTTCCCCAAAGATCGGCCGCAACGATCCATATCCTTGCGGGAGAGCACATCGCCAGCCATTGCGGCGACTTCGCCGCCGGCCGCGCGGATCTGAGCGACCAGTTCTTCCAGTTCGCTCTCACGCCCGCGCGCCGGCGATGACCTTGGCCCCTTCGGCAGCGAACACTTTGGCTGTGGCGTGGCCAATGCCGGAACTGGCACCGGTCAAGAGCGTGCAAAGTTGGTAAGCTTGGTTAAGGTCGGTGGCGCCACTCACGTCACTCGGCAGGGCATGCGAGGAGAAGTCATGACATTCAAGGCTCAGTGGTACCGAGACAAGTTCGCGAAAAAGCGCGACAAGGGCTTCTGCGGCTACCCGGTGGCAACGGTTGCCTTCTACGGGCCCGACGACACGAGTGCGACGAAGGTCTCTGTTGGCATCGTCGCGCACGAGGGTGCGGACGCCGACCCGCTTGAGCGGTGGTTCTGCAAAACCACTGATGCGCGAACCGATCCAGAAGTTACCGAAGCAATCGTTCGGTTCATCGACCAGCATGGTGCCAAATCGGTGGTGGCCTTCGATCGCATCATCGGGTGCCCGCATGAGGAAGGCATTGACTACCTGGAAGGCGAAAAATGTCTGCAGTGTTCGTTCTGGGCCAACCGTGATCGATGGAGCGGCGAGATCAACAAGTGAGACGTCAGGGCCATCCCTTCCGTCGCGCCGAGGCCTTCCTTGTCAGATCTCATTCCGACAGTAGTCATGCTTGAATGAAGGTGCGAAGAGATATCCACAGACCCGCGTCGTTCTTTGAATCCAATTGAGTATGTACATCGCCAATGCAGGCACATTCTGGACGAGAGGGGCGCCCTTGGCCCTCAGCAGGGCTCGGGCAAGGCCGTGGCGGAGTTCCGCGCACCCGTGATCGCCTACGCCACAGACTTCGACGACACCCGCGTGATGGCTGCGACCCACTTCACGTGCAAGAAAGGCCCAGTGGGGCCGGCCATGCGCGCGGTGTAAGGTGCGGGGGAGAATCTTCCTCCGGCAAGGCAAGTTATGGGATCTCACCGAGCGTGGTGAGCTTCATAGTTGATACACGGGCGGCACGGCCATGGGATTTTCTTGCCGAAGGTTTCTCATCGCTCCAGACGATACCCTCTGGCGGCTGTCGAGCACCAAGTTCGACCGGATGCGGCGAGATCCGGCAAGTCACTGTTTGCCCGTTTTTGCGGGGCAACGAGCGCGAATGGCCGACGTGGTCGTCGAGCTCGTGGCCAGAGACCCGGTGCGCATCGTTCGGAACACATTTTCCAATCTCAGTTTCGATGCCGAAGGCCACATCGAACCAGGCAGATTCGAAAAGCAGCAATTCGCCCTCGTAGAGTCGGTCGTTGCACCAGTCTTTGCCGTATTCGATGAAAACGGCGACGAAACAGTCGTCGACGCGACCTCTCGATTCGTTGCGCAAGGAGGCCAATGGGTTCCGTCAGGCGCTTTGGCGCGCGCCATAGAAGACGCCGCGCTGGGGCAACGACAGTGCCGACGCCTGTAGATGCGTTGCTCAAGAGCTGCTCTACGCCATCCAGTTCCGATTCGCGAGTGTCGGAGGCCCCTTCGGGAAATCCGGAACCGGACACTCGCGGTCGGTCATTTTCGTGGAAGCAGACTGACCGCTGTGGCCAGTTGCTGCCATTCGCGCTCTCCCGCTCAAACTGCAAGATCGACTGATAGGGAGGGGGTTAGCCGATCACCGCAGGGATAGCTGGATTCGGTCCGATTGAGCGGCTCAGGGCGTGCTCTGGGTCATCTCCTTTCTTGGCACCTCCAGGCTTAGCCGATCTGTCCCCGTTAAAGAGTTCTGACCGGGGTACATCACCGCGACGTGAGTACCTGGTCGCTGCGGCGGGACAGAGGGCGGTCGGACCGGGGCGCGCTTCGTCGTGGCGTGTTCTCATACCAATTGTCACGTTAGTTCAGAAACGCTTCGAATGGCCGAGTCACGCCCTGAGGTGGTCGGCCAAGGTCCTCGCCACAGTCGGCCACTCCCCAGCCATCAGCGGTCATTCACGTAACCGCAAACAGGCACTACACTCTGTTTGTCCCCACGCCGCGTTGCCTGCTGCGAGGGATCGTCTGACGATAGGCATCCGTTGTTCATCGCGTGTATCTCCCTCGGTATAGTGCCGCAGACGTCGCTGCAGGCCGGCCTCGAACGATTACTCACTTGGGGAATGCATGAAAACGCCGAACTCCAACTCCCATGCCGCTCCGTTTGACGGTCCGAACGTCGATCACTTTCGCTTCCACCGACCTCACGAACATCTTGCCGCGGCGTTTGGCAACGACAGGTTCGCGCTCAAGGCCGAAGCCTTCGCACGTTTTTTTGGGACGCCCGTTTTTTTAGGGGCACAGACGGTAATCGTCGCCATCTGGATTGGGGTGAACGCCCTCGGCTTCACCAGGTTCGACGTTTACCCATTCATTCTCCTTAATCTGGCATTCAGTCTCCAAGCAGCTTATGCCGCGCCGCTCATTTTGCTTGCTCAGACGCGACAGGCAGCGCGAGACAACGCGCACGCCGAGGCTGACGCGCAACACAGGGAGGCCCTTGCTGTCGCTAACGAGCAGCGGCAGGCAATTTCCGCGCAAACCGCGGCACAACTGCTGGAGTTGTTGCAGCGGAATACGGAACTGACCGAACTTACCCAAAAATTAACTGAGCGGGTCGAAACGCTGACCGTCGAGTTGCACGAGAAGCTCTTGCAAAAGGACTCAAAATGATAACCCGGCTCCCTGCCCATCAAGGTCGAGGTGGATGTTGGTGAGGTATCCCCTAGATGCGAGTGAGCGTTCGATCGAGGTGGCGAGAGGGCGCTCCGGGTCGGCTACTGCCGTCCGCGCTACACGGCCGATCCACAGCCAGTTTCGGCCATTCGCGCCGGCCTGCGCCAACGGCTGAAGTTCGGTGCCAGAGCCGCCATTCGTGCATCCTAAACACAGCGTCTTAAATAATGCAGCATAGTCTTCGCAGCACCTCGTTTGGTCTCTTCCAGTGCTGGAAGCAGGCGTCGACCGCCGAGAGGACTTCGGCGAGCGTGGCGAAGTACCGGTTATGTAGCGCCGGGCGTCTTATCAGCTTCCAGACGCGTTCGATAGGCGCCAGTTGCGGACTGTATGGCGGGAGGAACAACAAGGTCAGGTGCCGCCTGTACTTGCGCATTAACGGCTTGAGCAGGATGGCATGGTGGTACCTGGCGTTGTCCAGCGCGACGACGATGCGCTTGCCGCGACGTCGATGGCGCAGTAGCTGGCGCAGAAAGGATGCAAACGTTTCTGCGTTGAAGACAGGGCACACCTGCCAGACGAAGCGGCCAGTGCTCAAGCTGACGGCGCCAAAGCACGCCACCGACTTGCGCGTCGGCGCATGCATCAACACCGGGTCGCGGAGCTCCGGGGCCACTCACATGCGACAGCGCGATCCGTGTTGCTGGAAATGGCATTCGTCCAGGCTCCATAGCTCAATGTCGTCGCGTTTTGCCAGTCGCCGCAGTTTTTTTACCGCCGCAACGCGAACGGGATCAGACTGGGCGGCCTGCGGGCGCGGTTTGCGCAGCCGAAAACCCATCTGGCGAAACAACCGCTGGCACTGACGCACGCCCAGCGTGATGCCGTAGCGCTGACGCAAGTGCTCCGAAAGAACAGGCCCATGCCACGGCCCGCTTCAAATCCGAAGTCACGTGGTGTCTTGCGCAGATCCGTCTCAATGCGAGCCCATTGCGCCTCATCCAACGCACGCGGACGTCCGGGCCGCTCACCTTCCCGCAATCCGTCGAAACCACCCCGCTCGACACGTCGGGCCCATCGCTGAACTGTCGTGGCCGCCTGACCGAACAACTGGCCGACTTCGGTGCACGAGTAACCGCTGCTCACCTGCAGCACCCCGTGGAGACGGTGGTCATACCGCGATTCCTCGCTTCGCTCGATCTCCTGTCGAAATCGCCAACTGCATGATCTGCGCGTCTGCAATTTCGAGCTTGCGCATGGCTGCCTCTCCAAAAGAGTAACCACGCAATCATACATGCTACATGCTGCAATATTTATGTCGCCATGTTTAGTTGGGATGTCCGCTGAGGGCGATTCACCGGACGTTCGAATTTCGGTAGCCCCGAGTGCCCGGTTCTCACCAGCGCGGACGCGTCAATGCTTGATCTGCTCGCGCAATGGATGCCGGAAGAAATAACGCTCGGTCACCGGCGTCTTCGGACCCAACCAACCTCGTCGAAATTTGCAGTATTGACGCGCCAATATGCTTGATTCCTGGGAGATCGATGTTCAGTTGGAATCCAATCTTTCCAACCTCAGGACCAAATGCCGGCTTGGCATACCTGTTTTGAATGGGAGCGAACATCACCCCATTCTCAGTACGCAGCTCTACCGCGCCGTGCTTCAGCAGGTATGCAAACTCGGCCGCCGAAACGACGCTCTCGTCCGTAACATATTGAACACCAGCTTGTTCCAGCCGTTGCTAACCAACTTGGCAAGAATCGCCTTGGAGGCGGCATCAAGCGGCACAGATGAAATCTGCAGACTCATCGTTCTTCCTTTCTAGTCGATCACTGCCGCACAGCCGCCTGCTGGGGCGCCAGCTACTCCATCACGGGAATCACTTTTCCGTTATCTAGTGCGCGAGCACCGCGCCGAGATCGAGTTCATCGGCAACTTTCTTCAATCGCTTGTCGCGCGTCCAGATGGTGATGCCTGGTTGTAGGCGCGCGGACGCCAACAGTGACGTGTCGACATATCCGATTCCACGATTGAACAAACCTTCGCGCTCGATCAGATAAAAGGTCTCCTCCGGCGTTGCAACTGGCGCGCGCGGCAGATCGAGCAACGCGCCAAGCACGACGTCACGGTCACGCAGACTACCGAGCGAAATCTCGCCTATCACATATGGATGAGCCAGCACACGCTCCTCGGCAAGCAGGCTAATCAGCATAGGATCAGAAGCGTTGATGTGGTCAATCCAGACCGACGTGTCGACAAGAATCATTCGACGTCCTGCCGCCGACGCGGCGCCCCCTTGATGCCCGGTTGGCTACCGCCAAGATTCGCGAGTCGTTTCGCGGCTTCACGCTGGATCAAGGCCTTCAGTGCTTCGCGCACAAGTGCCGTTTTTTCCTCCAGGCCCGTATAGGCTTGAGCCTTGGCGATCAAGTCGTCATCAAGCGCAATAGTCGTACGCATGGGAACCTCCGTAAGTATCAGCACCAATTATAGCATCGTTTGATGCTTGTAATAGTGCATTTCGTCACCTCGTAATGAGCGCATTTTGCCGCAATATTCCTATGCAGTTGCACGCGAGAACAGCGAAAGCCACCCGCAAACACAGACGAGATATCGCGTCTTCGGAAAAATCGGCGCCGCGTCGATTCGGGCTGCAAGTTAGCAGTGCGGCTGCTTGTGGCAAGGCTGCCCAAGAGCGGCGACAAGTCAACGATGTGCTGCGCCACCAAGTGCCGGACGTCGCCTTCGCATTGCCACTGCCCGTAGATCCCCGCCAGTGTGGCGCCTAGCACTTCCTTGCGGAATCTCTCCATCACCGATGGCTGGCGAGGGTGAAGGCTTCTCGCGGCACTGGCTAGCCGCCGACCGGTGTGCGGATTCGTGCGATGGGCAAAGAGGTGGCAACAAAGGACGAGGGAAGGGGATGGCAGGCCGTGTCGGGCCAGATGCTGATGGACTTTGAGCCAGGTGAACCGGGCGCGGCGGTCGTGGAGTCTCTACACGATGCACGGGCGCCGGCGACCGAGGCGCAGGAATGGTTCCTCGTCGGAGCCGATCTGGAAATGGAGAAGCGGATCGAAGCCGAGGCGGCATACCGTCGCGCGCTGGAGGCCGGATCTTTGACGCCGTCGATTACGGAGTGCATCGACAGCTCATAGATTTCCAGATTGCGGGCGATATCGTGCTCCAGGATCAGCGAGAGATTGGCGGCCCCTTCCTGCGCGCGGGCATACGCGTCCTGGCGCATTTCATGGAGCGCACCGGCCCCTACGGCGGCAATGGCAACAGCAAGCACAAAGCTGCTGGCCACGAAAAGATTGAGGGATTTAAAGTTCACTTTTTGGCGCGGGCCAAGGTTATCCGGTTGCAT
>NZ_JBFTSG010000090.1:0-22331 GCF_056399885.1 Cupriavidus sp. 01L45
GCGGCCAACATCGCCTACAACCTTCTCAAGGTCGCGGCGGGCAACAATGTGGCGATCGGACCGATCCTGCTCGGGGTCAAGGCGCCGGTGCACATCCTGACGCCGTCGGCGACGGTGCGGCGTATCGTCAATATGACGTCGCTGGTGGTGGTTGACGCGGCCGCCAAGCGCTAAGCCGCTGTCAGTCTTGAAAAGCCGGGCTTGCCCGGCTTTTTTATCGCTCGCGCGAGGTGGTCAGTGTGTGCACACATCCTATTAACACATTGAAACAATTGAAGTTTTCCACCCGCCTGGGGGGCGGGGATTGATTATTTATTGGCATGGGCGTAACCTTATGCCTTTGAAGTAGGCGCTCGTTACTCGCAACGATGCCGCCGGTATTCGCGCAGGCCGTCCGGGGTGCAGGCACAAAGGGCAGTTGAGGTGGCGTGGCAGCCGCGCAACGATCCCTTGCCAATTTTGTTGGCGCCCCCAGATCAAGACAAGCAACGTGGGTTCCCAGATTCCTTTGACGCAGCGCGCATCACAATGGATTTCAGCCGCCGGTCTGGCGCGAGTGGCAAGCCGGGTGCTGGCAGGCGTGGCGGTTTCGTGCGCGTTGGCCCAGCCTGTGCTGGCGCGTCAGGCGATCGATGATGGCACGGGAACCATCGCGGTACAGCAGTTGCCCAACGAGGCACAGTTGACGTTGGAACGTATCGAAGCGGGTGGCCCGTTTCTCTACGCCAAGGATGGTTCGAGGTTCGGCAACTACGAGCGCGTCCTGCCGCAAAGGTCGCGCGGTTATTACCGCGAATACACGGTGAAAACAAACAGCCGGAATCGAGGAGCAAGGCGGATCGTATGTGGCGGTGATCAACGCGCCACCAGCGACTGTTATTACACGGACGACCACTACAACAGTTTCAAACGGATAGCCAAATGATGACTGACATTTTCGGATTGGGCGACGCCCTTGCCGCCCGCGAAGAGCGCGGCGCCGGAGATGGCTGGCACCGGGCCCAGACCCAGGCCCAGAATCTTTACGACAACGTGTTGATGATGCCTCGCAACGAGCTCTCGCACCAACCGCCGCTCGCACCCGTTCCCGCAGCCGGCACTGACGGCAGCCAAGAGGGAGCCATGAACCTGTTCAAGACGGTGCGTCCGAACATCGTCCAGTCGATTCGCGCGTTTCGCGTGCCCGAGCTTGCACAGGCGGCGGCGGAGTTGGGCCAGCATTTCCTCTACGCGAACTGCGCGCACTGCCAGAGCAAGGCAGAGGTGCTGGAAACCATCGCCACCAATTTCCTGTTTCCCAAGCATTTCGGGAAGAATTTCGATGCGCTGGCCGATTGCCTGACCGACCTGATCCACAAGGCGGGCGCGCAGCCCGGTTTCGTGATCGTGCTGGAAGGCCTGCCCATCGCGCAGAAATTCGACAAGGAAGGGCGCGAGGTCCTGCTCGATGTCTTCCGCGACGCTGCCGAGTTCTGGGCCGAGCGCAAGGTGCAGTTCCGCGTGTTCTACTCTTTCGCCTGAGCGCCCGCCGCCCACAGGAAAAACAGGATGACAAAGGCCCGCTTGCAGCGGGCCTTTTGCTTTGCCGGCGCGGCGCCGGTGTTATGCCGCCGGCGGCATCTGGCCTTGCGGCGTGAGCTTGTCGATCAGTTCCGGCAAACCTTCGCTAAGGTGGGCGGCTACATCATCCTGTGACATGCCGGTCGAATTGGCCAGGCTCTCCAGCGCGCCAGTGCCGCCGAGGGCGCCGGCCAGCGCGGACGGCGAGACGGGCTGATTGGCCCCGGTGCCGATCCAGGAATTGATCTGCTCGCCCAGGCCAGCCTGCGCCAGGACCTGCTGCAAGGCGCCGATGCCGCCCGCCGCCGCGCCCAGTGCGGGCGCGTCGCCAGCGCCCTGCTGCCCCTGGCCTCCAAGCAGGCCGCCCAGCAATCCGCCGAGATCGAGGCCACCAGGCGCGCCGCCAGCCGCGGCGCCGCCACCCGCACCACCCAACAGCCCGCCGAGCAACCCACCGAGGCCGCCAAGCCCGCCAAGTCCACCGACGCCGGCGGCCGGATCGGCCGGATCATGTTCCGCCCCGGGACTGCCTTCGGCGCCTTTATGGCGCATCGCCAGCATGGCCAGCAGCCCGAGCGCCATCATCATCTTCGGGTTCAGGCCGCCAGCGCCGCTTTCGCCGCCGCCGCGCTGCCCGAGCACTCCGCCCAGCACGCTATCGAGTAGTCCCATGATCGACTCCTTCCGGTGAGTGTGGCGCCGGGCCGGGATAGCCCGGATGCCGTCAAAATCCGCCCAATACCGCGTTGAGCACGGCCAGGCAAGCGAGCCCGGCAGTCTCGGTACGCAAGATGCGCGGCCCGAGTGACACGCCCGTGAAACCTGCGTGCAGCGCCGCAGCTTCCTCGTCCGGCGCGAGTCCGCCTTCCGGTCCGATCAGCAGCGTCACGCCGGTGTCCAGCAGCGCGCCACGCTGCTCCGCGGCAAACGATACCAGCGACTGCGAGGCGCGCGGCGTGATCAGCAACCGTGCGCCCCGGGCCGCCGCCGGGTTCGCCTGCAGCCCCAGCCATGATTCCAAGTTAGCCACCGGTGCGACCTCGGGCAAGCGATTGCGTCCGCATTGCTCGCATGCCGCCTCGACCAGCGCCTGCCAGTGCGCGTGGCGCTTCTGCGCGCGCTCTGCCGAGAGCCGGACCACCGAACGTGCCGCCTGCAGCGGCTGGATCGCCGCCACGCCGAGCTCGACGGCTTTCTCTATCAGCCAGTCCATCTTGTCGCCGCCGGCCAGTCCTTGCGCCAGCGTGACGCGGAAGGGTGGCTCGGCCTCAGACGGATCGTGGTCGCGGATTCGCGCCAGCGCATGGCGCTTGCCAATCTCGACCAGGGTGGCGGCATGGCTGCCGCCGCGCCCGTCGAACAGGGTGATGTCGTCGCCCGGGTTGAGCCGCAGTACCTGGACATGCCGCACTACCGCTTCGGGCAGTGGCATGTCGGTCTCGGTGGCCAGAGCGGAATCGATAAAAAAGCGCGGCGGCATCAGGTGGGTCCGTCCTTATCTTCGCCGGCGGCCTTGTCCAACGGTTTGGCGAATCCCCAACGGTAACCGTCGGGATCCTTGACCATGCAATAGCGGTCGCCCCAGAACTGGTCGTCGGGCGCCATCAGGCTGACCGCGCCGGCGGCGACAGCGCGCGCGTACATGGCATCGACATCGTCGCAGTACACGTAGAACGTCTGCGGGCATTCGACGCCGAGCGAGCTGGGCGTACGCGCGGTACTGCCCCAGGCGCCTTCGGGCGCGAACATCACCACCAGTTCTCCCCGGTAGTGCATCTCGGCGTGGGTCGGCACACCGTTTTCGTCGACCACGTTCCCCGCGCTGAAACCGAAGGCGCGGTGGTAGAAGTCGAGCGCGCTGCGCCCGTTGCCCACCGTCAGGTAGGGCGTGAGCCAGGGGGTGTTGGCCGGTCTTGTCATGATCGTCTCCTGGTTACGGGAAGCCGCGCGGGGCTTGCCGCGGCGGCAAGACTCGCGGTGCGAATGAGCATCTTACGCGGGTGCGCCGGCGCTGTCGAAAAGCGCTTGCAGGTGGCGGGGAAGGGTGAACAAGGCCGGGTGGAGCGCCGCGTGGTAGCAGCGCAGGGTCCGTTCCAGTTTCCAGGCGCGCAGCCGCTCGCCGAGCAGCGCGGTGCCGGTGCCGCGCACGTCCAGCGCGTCGCTGGCCAGCGCGATGGCCCATGATGCACCGTGCACCGGGATAAAGGCGCTGAGGGGCTGGACCTGGGCGAAGCACTGGCGCAATCTTGCGCAGAGCACGCGAACCGGGTCGGGGCGGTGCTCCGGCGGGCCGAGTTGCAGGGACAGCGCGCCGCCCGGCGCCAGGCAGCGCCTGGCGGCTTGCAGGCCGTGGGCGGAGAAGAGGGCCGCCGCCGGGCTGCCATCGTCGGCCTCCGTAAGGTCGAACACGATCAGGTCGAACCGCCGCCCGGCACGGCCGAAGGCTTCCATCAAGCCCAAGGCATCGCCAATGGCGAGGTGCACGCGCGGATCGTCGAAGGCGCCCTGGTGGATACCATCGAGCCAGGCCCGGGCCAGCGTCACGACCTCCGGATCGAGTTCGGCCACCACCACTTCGCGCATGAATGGCAGGCGCAGCAGTTCACGCGCCGAGCCGCCGTCGCCGCCGCCGACCACCAGCGCCGAACGTGCCGCGCCATGAGCCACGGCCATGGGGTGCACCATCAGTTCATGCTGGATAAAGGCATCCGCTTCGGCGCACATGACGCGGCCATCGAGGCGGAAGATCCGGCCAAAGCGGGCATTCTCGCCAATCTCGATCTGCTGGTACGGCGAGCGCACCGCCGCCAGCAGCCGAATCTGGCCCAGGGTGGTGCCGATGCCGGGGGAGAGCCATTCGGTCCATTGCAGATGGCCGCCGGCCGGGGCCGCCGGGTGCCCGGATTCGGCCTTTCCTTCTGGTAAAATCGCGCTTTTCCCGCCGCCAGGTTCCCGCCGCATGTCTCACCTCGCTCATCCCGCCGCCAGTCCGCACGCTTCGCAGCCCGTCCAACTCATGGCCAACGCCATCCGCGTCCTGGCCATGGACGCCGTCCAGCAGGCCAATTCAGGCCACCCAGGCATGCCGATGGGTATGGCGGATATCGCGGTGGCGCTGTGGGGCCGCCATCTGAAGCATAACCCGACCAACCCCCAGTGGGCTGATCGCGACCGCTTCGTGCTGTCCAACGGCCACGGCTCGATGCTGCTCTATGCGTTGCTTCACCTGACCGGCTACGACCTGCCGCTGGAAGAGCTGAAGAACTTCCGCCAGATGCACAGCAAGACCGCCGGCCACCCGGAATACGCCATCACGCCGGGCGTCGAGACCACCACCGGCCCGCTGGGCCAGGGCCTCACCAACGCAGTCGGCATGGCGCTGGCAGAGCGCCTGCTGGGCGAGGAATTCAACCGTCCCGGCTTCGATATCGTCAATCACCACACCTATGTGTTCCTGGGCGACGGCTGCCTGATGGAAGGCATCAGCCACGAAGCCTGTTCGCTGGCCGGTACGCTGAAACTGAACAAGCTGGTCGCGCTGTGGGACGACAACGGCATCTCGATCGACGGCGATGTCGTGCACTGGTTTGCCGACGATACCCCGAAGCGGTTCGAAGCCTATGGCTGGAATGTGATTCGCGCGGTGGACGGCCATGATGCCGCCGCCGTCGACGCAGCCATCGCCGAAGCCAAGTTCAGCCATCGTCCGACCCTGATCTGCTGCCGTACCCTGATCGGCAAGGGCGCGCCCAACAAGGAAGGTGGTCACGATGTGCATGGTGCGCCGCTTGGCGGCGCTGAGATCCTGGCCACGCGTGAAGCGCTGGGCTGGGCCCACGCACCGTTCGAACTGCCGGCCGAAGTCTATACGGCATGGGATGGCAAGGCCCGCGGCGGTTCGCTGGAGAAGGCCTGGAACGCGCTGTTCGAGGCCTATGCCGAGCGTTTCCCGTATGAAGCCGGCGAATTCCAGCGCCGTATGCGTGGCGAGCTGCCCGGCGCATTCGACGCTGCCGTGGACGCATTCCTGGCCAAGTGCGAGGAAAAGGCCGAAACGATCGCCACSCGCAAGGCCAGCCAGAACACCATCGAGGCSYTCGSCCCGGTGCTGCCGGAATTCCTGGGCGGCTCGGCCGACCTGACCGGCTCCAACCTGACTAACTGGTCGGGCAGCAAGGCAGTGCGCGCCGATGCCTGGGGCAACCATATCAACTACGGTGTGCGCGAGTTCGGCATGAGCGCCATCATGAACGGCATCACGCTGCACGGTGGCTACATTCCCTACGGCGGCACCTTCCTGACCTTCTCGGACTACAGCCGCAACGCGCTGCGCATGGCGGCGTTGATGAAGATCCGCACGCTGTTCGTGTTCACCCACGACTCCATTGGCCTGGGCGAAGACGGCCCGACCCACCAGTCGATCGAACACGTTGCCAGCCTGCGCCTGATCCCCAACATGGACGTGTGGCGTACCGCCGACACCACCGAGACCGCAGTGGCCTGGGCCCAGGCCGTGCGCCGCGAGAATGGGCCGAGCTGCCTGATCTTCAGCCGCCAGAACCTGCCGTTCCAGAAGCGCGACGATGCGACCCGCGCCAATATCGCGCGCGGCGGCTATGTGCTGCGCGACGGCACCAATGCCAGGACCGGCCGTCCGGATGCCGTGATCATCGCCACCGGCTCGGAAGTGGGCCTGGCTGTGGGCGCTGCCGACCAGCTGGCCGCCGACGGCGTGCACGTGCGCGTGGTCTCGGTGCCGGCGACGACGGTGTTCGACAAGCAGGATGCCGCCTACAAGGCATCGGTGCTGCCGGCAGGCGTGCCGCGCGTGGCGGTGGAAGCCGGCGTGACGGATTTCTGGTGGAAATACCAGGTCCAGGCCGTGGTGGGCATCGACACCTTCGGCGAATCGGCTCCCGCTGGCGTATTGTTCAAGCACTTCGGCTTCACGGTCGAGAACGTCGTGCGCACCGTGCGCGACACGCTCGGTCAGTAACAGGTATTCCCCGGCCCGAGCAGCGGTCGAGTTGGCCGCGCGGGCCGGCAGACGCTTTCCCGCATCCATCGATCGTTAGCCTACTCAGGAGATAAACATGACCATCAAGATCGGCATCAACGGCTTCGGCCGCATCGGGCGCATGGTGTTCCGCGCAGCCGCCGCCAACTTCAAGGAAATCGAAGTCGTTGGCATCAATGACCTGCTCGAGCCCGACTACCTGGCCTACATGCTGAAGTACGACTCGGTGCACGGCCGCTTCGACGGCGAAGTGTCGGTCGACGGCAACACGCTGATCGTCAACGGCAAGAAGATCCGCCTGACCGCCGTCAAGGACCCGTCCGAACTGAAGTGGGGCGAGATCGGCGCCGACGTGGTGATCGAGTCCACCGGCATCTTCCTGACCAAGGAAGGCGCGCAGAAGCATATCGACGCGGGCGCCAAGAAGGTGATCATGTCGGCCCCGTCGAAGGACGACACCCCGATGTTCGTGTACGGCGTGAACCACGACACGTACAAGGGCGAGGCGATCATCTCCAACGCCAGCTGCACCACCAACTGCCTGGCGCCGGTCGCCAAGGTGCTGAACGACAAATGGGGCATCAAGCGCGGCCTGATGACCACCGTGCACGCCACCACCGCCACGCAGAAGACCGTTGACGGCCCGTCCAACAAGGACTGGCGCGGTGGCCGCGGCATCCTGGAAAACATCATCCCGTCGAGCACCGGCGCCGCCAAGGCAGTGGGCGTGGTGATCCCCGAGCTGAACAAGAAGCTGACCGGCATGTCGTTCCGCGTGCCGACCTCCGACGTGTCGGTGGTCGACCTGACCGTTGAGCTGGAAAAGGGCGCAACCTACGCCGAGATCTGCGCCGAAATGAAGGCGCAGAGCCAGGGCGCGCTCAAGGGCGTGCTGGGCTACACCGAAGACAAGGTGGTCGCCACCGATTTCCGCGGCGATGCGCGTACCTCGATTTTCGACGCGGAAGCCGGCATCGCGCTGGACTCGACCTTCGTCAAGATCGTGAGCTGGTACGACAACGAGTGGGGCTATTCCAACAAGGTACTGGAAATGGCCCGCGTGGTCGCCAAGTAACTTTGTCGGAACAGATTGGCTAGCGCCGAGAAAAGCGGCATTCCACGGAATGCCGCTTTTTGTCCGCCTGTGTGCAGGCGGATCCGCACAGGCCGGAAAGCCAGGGCGGGCCCGGAATACCTGTTCCGTTCCCGCCTTTGCTCTTACACTGCTAAAGTGCTAGAAAATACTGATTTGCAGCCAATGCAAGTGACGATCCAGTCATTCGCAGTCTCCAATCCAACCTGGGCGAGATCATGGTGAATGTGGATACCAAGCTGCTCGTGATTTTTACCGAGTTGCTCAGCAAGCGAAACGCGACCTATGTCGCGGAAAAAATGCATATGACCGCGCCCGCGGTCTCGCATTCGCTGGGTCGCCTGCGCGAGATCTTTGACGATCCTCTTTTCATCCGCGTGCCGCACGGCCTGACGCCGACGCCGCGAGCCCTGGAACTGGGCCCGAAGATTCGCGACATGCTGGATCTGTGGTCCTCGATCAACGAGGGCGACGCCGATAACTTCGATCCCGCGGTAGCCACCGGCACCCTGAATATCGGCTTTGCAGCCGAACTGGGCGATACGGTCTTCAACCGCTTCATCCTGCGCATCAAGCAACTGGCGCCGGAACTGCATATCAAGCTGGTTGAATCGCATTCCTGGGAGTCGGATGTTGCCGCCATGCGCGGCAATGAGCTGGATCTGGCGTTCTCGCCGTTCCCGACCCGGCATCCTGAGATCGTGGAAGAGATGGTTACCTCGCTCAACCTCTGGGTTTGTGCGCGCAAGAACCATCCGGTGCTCAAGGGCACCTGCACGCTCGAGCAGTATCTCGATTGCGGGCATATCTTCATGGCGCACTCGGGCGGCAATGGCCGCCCGGCGCCGTCGCTGATCCCGCTCGACTACGCCCTGCAGCAGCGCGGACTGAAGCGCAATGCAACGTTGACGGTGCATTCCTGGCGCGCGCAATCCGAGTTGGCCGCGCAGACCGACATGATCTTCACGGTCAATGCGCTGACCAAGGACATGGCCTGCGAGACCTATGGGCTCAAGGCCTTCCCCTTGCCGGCCGAGCTCAATACCACGCTGGGCCTGAACATGTTCTGGCACCGCAGCCGCAACACCCACCCCATGCTGGTGTGGGCGCGCGGGCTGTTCCGCCAGGTCGTGGGCGAATTCGTCGGCGTGCCGGCCACCGCGCGCGGCCTGCATATCGTTGCCGAACAGGACCGGCAGGAAACCTGAGATTGGCCTGAGAATAAAAAAACCGGCGCGAGCGCCGGTTTTTTTATGTTGTCGTGGCCGGCGCGCTAACGCTTCGGGCGGTGCGAGCAGTCAGTCTTGGTGCAGTTGCCGTACAGCGACAGTGCGTGCTCCTGCAGCGCGAAGCCGCGTTCGCTGGCGATGCTTTGCTGGCGGCGCTCGATTTCGGAATCGTAGAATTCCTCCACGCGGCCGCAGTCGATGCACACGAGGTGGTCGTGGTGCTTGCCCTCGTTCAGTTCGAAGATGGCTTTGCCGGATTCAAAGTTGTTGCGCGACAGCAGTCCCGCCTGCTCGAATTGAGTCAGCACGCGATAGACGGTAGCGAGGCCAATGTCCATTTGTTCGTTGAGCAGGATGCGATAGACATCTTCCGCGCTCAGGTGGCGCTGCTCGCTGGTCTGAAAGATCTCGAGGATCTTCAGGCGCGGTACGGTCGCTTTAAGACCGATATTTTTGAGGTCCGCCGGACTCGGCATGGGCGTGACTCCCTAGAGTACAATGTCTGGATAGTTGAATCATAAGGGTTTTGGCGGCAAAAGTCGCCCCGGCGGTTACCTGGGGTGCGGCCACCCTCCCTGGGCTGCGCTCGCGATGCTCTATCGCCGCAGCCGGCTCGTGGTATATCCCGTTAGAGCCTGGATCGGCACTTTTCTCTCCCTTCTAGAAGCGAGATACATGCGTTCATTCCGTTCGTCCGCCATGCGTCCGACGCTGGTTACTACTGTGCTGGCTGCTGCCCTGCTAACGGCAGCGTGCTCCACCTATGACAATACGTCGCGCAAGGTCGCCAACGCGATCACGCCGTATCGTATCAACATTGTGCAAGGCAACTTTGTCTCGCGCGAAGCCGCCGCGCAGCTGCGCGAGGGCATGACGCGCGACCAGGTCAAGTTCCTGCTTGGCACGCCGCTGCTGACCGATGTGTTCCATGGCAACCGCTGGGACTACGTGTTCTCGTTCCGCCGTGGCAATACGCCGGTGGTGCAACAACGTCGCTATACGGTCTTCTTCGATGGCGACAAGCTCGTCAAGTTCGGCGGTGACGAGTTGCCGTCCGAATACGAGCTGATCGCCGAAATCGACGGTATGAAAGCGATGCAGGCAGGCAAGGCAGTGACGCCGAAGCCGCAAACCGATGCGCTCGCTCCGGCCTCCGATGCCGCGGCAACCCCGGCCGCCCCCGTCGCGGCGGCCAATGAAGCCGCCGCTCCAGCCGATGCCGCCACCGCTCCGGCGGCAGGCAAGTCCGTCGAGGCGGCCGCATCGTCGGCTGCCGCGGAGACCGGTGCTGCCAGCCCGACCCACTGACCCGTTTGGCCCGACAATGCCGGCCGCCCACGCGGCCGGCTTATTTTTGACTGCTGACACGCCATGAATATCGCCATCGCAGGTGCCTCCGGCCGCATGGGCCGCATGCTGATCGAACACGTACTCGCCACTGAAGGCGTGACCCTGTCTGGTGCGCTGGATGTGCCCGGCGCGCCGGCCCTGGGCCAGGATGCCGGGTTGCTGCTGGGCCGCACGACCGGCGTGACGATTACCGCCGACATCGAAGCCGCCCTCGCCGGTGCCGACTGCCTGATCGACTTCACACGGCCGGAGGGCACGCTGGCGCACCTGGCGGTGGCGGCGCGCCTTGGCGTGAAGATGATCATCGGCACCACTGGCTTTGACGACGCCGGCCGCGCCGCCGTGGCCGAGGCTGCCAAGCGTATCGGCGTAGTGTTCGCCGCCAATATGAGCGTTGGCGTCAACGCCACCTTCAAGCTGCTGGAAGTGGCCGCCAAGCTGCTTTCATCGGGCTACGACATCGAAGTTATCGAAGCGCACCACCGCCACAAGGTGGACGCGCCGTCCGGCACGGCGCTGGCGATGGGCGAGGTGGTGGCCAAGGCACTGGGCCGCGACCTGAATACCTGCGGCGTCTTTGCCCGCGAAGGCCATACCGGCCCGCGCGATCCCAACTCCATTGGCTTTGCCACCGTGCGCGGCGGCGACATCGTGGGCGACCACACCGTGATGTTCGCCGGCATTGGCGAGCGCATCGAGATCACGCACAAGTCGTCCAGCCGCCAGTCGTATGCCGACGGCGCGCTGCGCGCCGCGCGCTTCCTGGCCGACAAGCCCAGCGGCCTGTTCGACATGCAGGACGTACTGGGCCTGAAGTAAGGCGCCGGGTCCGTCCTGCGACGTCAGCCCCGACGGTTATAATCGGCACTTTCGCCGTTCCAGCGCAGGCGGGCGCCGCAAGGCAGCCCGCCGCTTATCTTTTCCACGCTTTTCGCACGCCAACGCAGTTGCCGTTGTCCTGAATATGCAAGACAAATACCTTCCCTCAGCCGTTGAACAAGCCGCCCAGCAACACTGGCAAGCCATTGATGCCTACCGCGTATCGGAAGAGGCGAAGCTGGCCGACGGCAGCGAGAAGCCCAAGTTCTATGCGTGCTCGATGTTGCCGTACCCGTCGGGCAAGCTGCATATGGGGCATGTGCGCAACTACACCATCAACGACGTGATGGCGCGCCACCTGCGCATGAACGGGCACAACGTGCTGATGCCGATGGGCTGGGATGCGTTCGGCATGCCGGCGGAAAACGCCGCGCTCAATAACGGCGTGGCGCCGGCGGCCTGGACGTACGACAACATCGCCTACATGAAGCGCCAGATGCAGTCGATGGGCCTGGCCATCGACTGGTCGCGCGAGGTTGCCACCTGCAGCCCGGACTACTACCGCTGGAACCAGTGGCTGTTCCTCAAGATGCTGGAAAAGGGCATTGCCTATCGCAAGACCGGTACGGTGAACTGGGATCCGGTCGACCAGACCGTGCTGGCCAACGAGCAGGTCATCGACGGGCGCGGCTGGCGCTCGGGCGCGCTGGTTGAAAAGCGCGAGATCCCGATGTACTACCTGCGCATCACCGACTACGCCGAGGAACTGCTCGGCGATCTCGACAGCCTGGGCTGGCCCGAGCGCGTCAAGATCATGCAGCAGAACTGGATCGGCAAGAGCGTGGGCGTGCGCTTCGCCTTCCCGCATGCCATCGCCGACGATGACGGTAAGCTGATCGGCGACGGCAAGCTCTACGTGTTCACCACGCGCGCGGACACCATCATGGGCGTGACCTTCTGCGCGGTCGCCGCCGAGCATCCGCTCGCCACCCATGCCGCCGCCGCCAATCCCGAGCTGGCCGCCTTTATCGACGAGTGCAAGCACGGCTCGGTCATGGAAGCCGATATGGCGACCATGGAAAAGAAGGGCATGCCCACCGGCCTGAAGGTGGTGCACCCCATCACCGGCGAGCAGGTCGAGGTTTGGGTCGGCAACTATGTGCTGATGAGCTATGGCGACGGCGCCGTGATGGGCGTGCCCGCGCATGACGAACGCGACTTTGCCTTCGCCAACAAGTACGGCCTGCCGATCAGGCAAGTCGTCGACGTCAAGGGCCAGGCCTTCTCGACTGAAGCCTGGCAGGAATGGTACGGCGACAAGGAGCACGGCACCTGTATCCATAGCGGCAAGTACGACGGCCTCGGCTACCAGGCGGCGGTGGAAGCCATTGCCGCGGACCTCGGCGCCAAGGGCCTGGGCGAGAAGAAGATCACCTGGCGCCTGCGCGACTGGGGCATCTCGCGCCAGCGTTACTGGGGCACGCCGATCCCGCTGATCCATTGCGAGGACTGCGGCGTGGTGCCGGTGCCCGAGCAGGACCTGCCGGTGGTGCTGCCCGAAGACCTGGTGCCGGACGGCACCGGCAACCCGCTGGCCAAGGATCCGCGTTTCCTCGCGTGCACCTGCCCGTCGTGCGGCAAGCCGGCGCGTCGCGAGACCGACACCATGGATACCTTCATCGATTCGTGCTGGTATTACATGCGCTATACCTGCCCGGATGCGGCCACCATGGTCGACGGCCGCAACGACTACTGGATGCCGATGGACCAGTACATCGGCGGCATCGAACACGCGATCCTCCACCTGCTGTACGCCCGCTTCTGGACCAAGGTCATGCGCGACATGGGCCTGGTCACGTTCAATGAGCCGTTCACCAACCTGCTCACGCAGGGCATGGTGCTCAATGACACGTACTACCGCGAAGACGCGGCCGGCAAGAAGACCTGGTACAACCCGGCCGAGGTCGAGGTCAGCACCGATGAGCGCGGCCGCCCGCTGGGCGCCGTCCTCAAGGCCGACGGCCAGCCGGTGGTGATCGGCGGTGTCGAGAAAATGTCGAAGTCCAAGAACAACGGCATCGACCCGCAGGCGCTGATCGACCAGTACGGCGCCGACACCGCGCGCCTGTTCGTCATGTTCGCCGCGCCGCCCGAGCAGCAGCTCGAGTGGAGCGGCTCGGGCGTGGAAGGCGCTTCGCGCTTCCTGCGCCGCGTGTGGAACTACGGCTATGCCAATGCCGGGGCGATTGCCGCGGCCGGCAATGCCGCGACGTCGGGCGACGCCGATGGCGCGCTGCGCCGCGAGATCCACGGCGTGCTCAAGCAGGCCAACTACGACTACCAGCGCATCCAGTACAACACCGTGGTGTCCGCCACCATGAAGATGCTCAACGCGCTGGAGGACGCCAAGCAGGCTTCCCCGGCCGCGCGCCGCGAATGCTTCGGCATCCTGCTGCGCGTACTGTACCCGGTGGTGCCGCACGTGACCCACGGGCTGTGGCAGGAGCTCGGCTACGCCACGCAGTACGGCGACCTGCTCGACGCCGCCTGGCCGCAGGTCGATGAAGCCGCGCTGGTGCGCAGCGAGCTCGAACTGGTGCTGCAGGTCAACGGCAAGGTGCGCGGCAGCCTGACGGTGCCGGCGGATGCCGATCGTGCCGCCATCGAGGCCATGGCCGCCGCCAGCGAGATCGTTGCCAAGTTCGCCAACGACGCTGCGCCGAAGAAGATCGTGGTGGTCCCGGGCCGCCTCGTCAACGTGGTGCTTTAAAGAGCGCTGACCAAGCCTACAAGGGAGCTGCCCATATGGATGGACAGAAGCTGGATCGACCGAGGCAGGGCCGCCGCAAGGTCCTGGCCGCGCTGCTGGCGGCCAGCCTGCTGGGCGGCTGCGGCTTTCACATGCGCGGCAATGCGGATTTTGCTTTCAAGCGGCTTTACCTGAGCATTCCGGCCAATACGCTGATGGGCTCCGATCTGCGCCGCGCCATCCGCAACGGCTCGGACACGCAGATCGTGTCTGATCCGAAAGACGCGGATGCCTTGCTCGATGTGCTGCAGGACACGCGTACCAAGACCGTGTTGTCGATCACCACTGCCGGCGTGGTGCGCGAATACCGCCTGACGCAGCGCTTCACCTTCCGCTTGCGCGATGCTGGGGGCCAGGAGCTGATCGCGCCTTCGCAACTGGTGCTCACGCGTGACCTGACCTACAACGAAGCTAACGCGCTGGCCAAGGATTACGAAGAGCAGCAGCTCTACCGCGATATGCAGCGCGATATCGTGCAGCAGCTGATTCGCCGGCTGAGCGCGGTCAAGACGATCTGAGCCGCGCGCAAGCGCCGCCCAGAGAACCCGACACGGCAAGGACAGAGGAACAAGCGCACCGCATGCAGCTCAAGCTCGACGGACTCGAAGCGCACCTGCGCACGGCCAAGGGACGCGGCCTGGCGCCGCTCTACGTGGTGCACGGCGACGAGCACCTGCTGGTGCTGGAGGCGGTCGACCGCCTGCGCCAGGCGGCGCGCGAGTCCGGCTTCACGGAGCGCGAGGTGCTGTCGTCCGAACGTGGCTTCAACTGGGGTCAGGTGGTCCAGGCGCAGCAATCGATGTCGCTGTTCGGCGACCGCAAGATCGTCGAATTGCGGATTCCCTCCGGCAAGCCCGGCAAGGACGGTGGCGAGGCGCTGCGCGCCGTGGCCGCTCATCCCTCGCCGGACGTGGTCATGCTGATCACGCTGCCGCGGCTGGATTTCGCTACGGCGAAATCGGCCTGGTTCCAGGCGCTGGACGCCGCCGGGGTGTCAATCAAGGTCGACTCCATCGACCGCAGCCGGCTGCCGGCCTGGGTCGGCGAGCGGCTCGCGCTGCAGCAGCAGCGCGTTGAGCCCGGCGAGCCGGGGCGCAGGGCGCTGCAGTTCATCGCCGACAAGGTCGAAGGCAACCTGCTGGCCGCCCACCAGGAAATCCAGAAGCTTGGCTTGCTCTATCCCGCCGGCTCGCTGACCTTCGAGCAGGTGCACGATGCGGTGCTCAATGTGGCCCGCTACGACGTCTTCAAGCTCTCCGAAGCCATGCTCGGCGGCGACGTGCCGCGGCTGGTGCGCATGCTGGAAGGGCTGCGCGGCGAGGGCGAGGCCACGGTGCTGGTGCTGTGGGCGCTGACCGAGGAAATTCGCGTATTATCCAAGGTCCGGCAAGGGTTGGCGGCAGGCAAGCCGAGCGGCGTCCTGATGCGCGAACTGCGTGTCTGGGGCGTGCGCGAGAAGCTGGTACCGCAGGCCGCGCAGCGCCTCTCGCTGGCGCAACTCGAATCCGCACTGGGGATGGCCGCCAAACTGGACCGGCAGGTCAAGGGCCTGCGCGCCGAAGGCATGCCGGCCGAACCCTGGGATGGCCTGCTGCAACTGGCACTCACCATCGCCAGGTAAGCGGCGGCGCAGCAGCGCGCGACGGTTCGCATCTGCCTGCATTGCAGGATTTTGCCAGCCGTTGCCGACAAGAAACCAAGCATTGAGGGCCGGATCGCCTGGCCAGGAATATGAACGAGCTCGATCTCACGCAGTACATGGACCGCGTTGGCCAGCAGGCCCGCGCCGCCTCGCGCGCCATGGCGCGCGCCTCCACCGCCGACAAGAATCGCGCGCTGCTGACCATCGCCGCGGCCATCCGTCGCGACGCCGCCCACCTGAAGACGGTGAATGCCGGCGATGTCGAGCGTGCCCGCGCCAACGGCCAGGACGCTGCCTTCATCGACCGCCTGACGCTGTCTGACAAGGCCATCGACACCATGGCCGCCGGCCTCGAGCAGATCGCCGCGCTGGCGGACCCGATCGGCGAGATCAGCAATATGAAATTCCGCCCCACCGGCATCCAGGTGGGACAGATGCGCGTGCCGCTGGGCGTGATCGGCATCATCTACGAGTCGCGGCCCAACGTGACCATCGATGCCGCCGCGCTCTGCCTGAAGTCGGGCAACGCCACTATCCTGCGCGGCGGTTCCGAAGCCATCGACTCCAACACCGCGCTGGCCGCCCTGGTGGCCGAGGGCCTGGCCGCCGCCGGCCTGCCGCCCGAAGCGGTGCAGGTGATCTCGACCACCGACCGCGCCGCCGTGGGCCGGCTCATCACCATGACCGAATACGTCGACGTGATCGTGCCGCGTGGCGGCAAGAGCCTGATCGCACGGCTGATGGAAGAAGCCCGGGTGCCGATGATCAAGCATCTGGACGGTATCTGCCACGTCTTCATTGATACCGCCGCCGACCTGGAAAAGGCGGTGCGCATCTGCGACAACGCCAAGACCCAGCGCTACGCACCGTGCAATACCATGGAGACGCTGCTGGTCGCGCGCGACATCGCGGCCGCGGTGCTGCCGCCGCTGTGCCGCATCTACCAGGAAAAAGGCGTGGAGCTGCGCGTCTGCGCCGCCACCCGCGCCACGCTGGAAACCGCCGGCTTCACCGGCCTGGCCGATGCCACCGAGGAAGACTGGCGCCTGGAATACCTGGCCCCCGTGCTGGCGATCCGCACCGTGGCGGGGCTCGATGAGGCGATTGCGCACATCAATACCTACGGCTCGGCGCACACCGATTCCATCGTCACCGAGAACTACAGCGCCGGCATGCGGTTCCTGCGCGAGGTCGACTCGGCCAGCGTGATGATCAATGCATCGACCCGCTTTGCCGATGGCTTCGAATACGGCCTGGGCGCCGAGATCGGCATCTCCAACGACAAGCTGCACGCGCGCGGCCCGGTTGGGCTGGAAGGCCTGACCTCGCTGAAATACGTGGTGTTCGGGCACGGCGAGATCCGTACCTGAGCGGGCAAGGGCAGGGCTGGCCATGCGGCTGGTCCTGGCCCGCCGCCGGCGATCGCCGGCGGCTTCCGTTTCGCATCCCCACCGTTCCCGCGGGAACCCAACCACAAAAGAACGCCTGATGCTCTGGGTCAAAGCGCTGCACATCGTCTTCGTCGTTTCCTGGTTCGCCGGCTTGTTCTACCTGCCCCGCATCTTCGTCAATCTCGCCATGGAGCGCGAGCCTGCCGGCGTGCAGCGCCTCCTGCTGATGGCACGCAAGCTCTACCGTTTCATGACCATGCTGGCGGTGCCCGCGCTGGTGTTCGGGCTGTGGCTATATGTCGGCTACGGCATCGGGCGCGGTCCGGGCCAGGGCTGGATGCATGCCAAGCTGGCGCTGGTGCTGGTGCTGATCGGCTATCACCATGGCTGCGGCGTGTTGCTGAAGAAGTTCGAAGGCGGCCGCAATACGCGTTCGCATACCTTCTATCGCTGGTTCAATGAGTTGCCGGTGCTGGTCTTGCTGGCGGTGGTGATCCTGGTGGTGGTCAAGCCGTTCTGACGGGCGCCGTCCGGCAGGTTCCGGCGTTTTTCCCGTATCGTATCCACTTCGTATTCCCCCTCGTTCCAGGCGCCGTTGTCTCGCCCCACACCCCGTCCAGAGGACATGATGAGCAAGCAGGTCGACTACTACCTCACCCCGCAATCGCCTTTCGTCTACCTTGGCCACGAGCGCTTTGCCGCAATCGCGGCCAGGCATGGCGCGCAGGTCAATCTCAAGCCCTGCGACCTGGGCCGCGTGTTCTCCGTCTCGGGCGGCTTGCCGCTGGCGCAGCGGCCGCCGCAGCGCCAGGCCTACCGCCTGATCGAACTGGCCCGCTGGAGCGAATTCCTGGGCGTGCCGCTCAACCCGCAGCCGGCCTTTTTCCCGGTCTCCGGCGATGCCGCCAGCAAGCTGCTGATCGCCGTGCAACTGGCGCACGGCACCACCCGCGCGATGGAACTGGTTGGCGTCATCGGCCGCGCGCTGTGGGCCGAGCAACGCAATATCGCCGATGCCGCCACGCTGGCTCAGCTGGCCGACGGCATCGGGCTGGATGGCGCGGCGCTGCTCAAGGCGAGCGATGCCCAGGCAGTGCAGGCCGCATATACACAGCACACGCAGGATGCGATTTCCGCTGGCGCGTTCGGCGCGCCGTGGTACGTTTATGAGGGCCAGCCCTACTGGGGCCAGGACCGTCTCGACTTCCTCGATCGCGCGCTCGCGGCGACCTGAAGTCCCGGGCGCGGTACACTGCGCGCTATCCGACCCCGTCCGCCACGGCGGACGTTTTTGTTTGCAGGAATTCCCAAGCCATGTCCCAAGCCTTTTTTGCCTCCTGCCCGCGCGGCCTTGAGAGCGCACTCGCCGAAGAGTTGCACGAGATCGCGGCGCGGCCCGGACTGGCCAAGCTCGCACCCATCCAGGTCCATCGCGAAATGCCGGGTGGCGTCACTTTCTCCGGCGAGATGCCTGCGGCCTACGTCGTCAACCTGCACTCGCGCATTGCCAGCCGGGTGCTGATGCGGGTGGCCAACCGGGGCTACCGGCGTGAGGACGATATCTACGACCTGGTGCGCGCCCAGCGCTGGGATCAGTGGTTTTCGCCGGACGAGACGCTGCGGGTGGACGTTACCTCGCATCGCTCGCCACTGCAGAGCCTGAACTTCATCGCGCTGCGGATCAAGGATGGTGTTTGCGATACCATGCGCGAGCGCCTGGGCGAGCGTCCCAGCGTGGACACCGTGAATCCCGACGTGCGGCTCTATGCCCACCTGACGGAGCATGACTGCACGCTGTATCTCGACACTTCGGGCGATCCGCTGTTCAAGCGGGGCTGGCGCCTGGAGAAAGGCGAGGCGCCGCTGAAGGAAAACCTGGCCGCCGGCATCCTGCGCCTGGCCGGCTGGGTGCCCGGCCAGACCGAACGCCCGTTCTATGATCCGATGTGCGGCAGCGGCACCTTCCTGGTGGAGGCCGCGCAGGTGGCACTGGGCCTGGCGCCCGGCGCCGCCCGCGGTTTTGGCTTCGAGCGCCTCAAGGGGGCCGACATCAAGACCTGGAATGCATTGAAAGCGGCTGCGCGGGACGACGAGGAGGCGGCGCGCAAACGCGTGGCGTCCGAGCCCCTGGAGATCGCGGGCAGCGATATTTCCACCGACATGTTGTCCATGTCGCAGGCCAACTGGGAACGCGCCGGCTTGCCGGGCGAGGTACGCCTGAAGCAGGTGGATGCGCGTTTCGCGCAACCGCCGTTCGTTGCCTCCGGCCTGCTGCTGATGAACCCGCCCTATGGCGAGCGGATCGCGGTACGGGGAGAACGCCGCCGGCCGCTGGACGAAGCGCCTGTTGACGAGATCGACGACGAGGCCGCCAACCAGTTCGCCAGCGCCTTCGCCACCACGCTCAAGCAGCATTTCGCGGGCTGGCAGGCATGGGTGTTTACGGGCGACCTGTCGCTGCCGCGCCGGCTGCGGCTCAAGGAATCGCGCCGTACGCCGCTCTACAACGGCAATATCGAATGCCGGCTGTTCCGTTTCGACATGGTGCGAGGCGGCAACCGCAACGCGCCGGCCCAGCCTTCGGCCTGACGAGCGCGGGACCGGAGGGCGAGCCTCTCCGGTCTCGCGGCGCTTTGCTCACTAGCGTGGCGCGCGTCCGGTCACGCGTTCGGGGTGGCGGGCGAAGTCCTCCAGGAAGCCCTGGAAGCTGACCACCGGTTCCTGCAGCAAATGGCGCGGCAGGTCGAACAGCGCGTAGAAATAGTCCTCGCGCCCTTCGCAGTGCTCGGCCGGCAGGCAGTATTGCTCCCAGTCGATGCAGGCCGGGGTGTACATACCGTTGCCGGGCCAGAAGAAGGGCACGATGCGGCCCTCACGCAGCCCTTCGATCAGGGCCGCCGGTGCATCGTAGGCTTCCGCGGATTCCACCTGGTTGATCAGTCCGGCGCGCGTCTCGATCACCATCAGCGTGGCCTGGCCCTGTGCCGTCAGCATCAGGATGCCGGCCGGGTTGGGGTAGAGGTAGTACTCGACAAAGCCGTAGCGCGCGGTGATCTGCCGCACGCGCTCGCAGATCGCCGGATCCGACAGGAAGGAAAACGAGTGGCGCGTCAGCAGGTCGCGCAGCGTGCGCGAGAGGGTGGCGAAATACTGCTGCTGGAGCGCGTCGATCTCCTGGTCCAGCCGCTCCACCATATTGCTGTCGTGTTTCTTGACGTAGCGGTCGATCAGGCCGTGGTTGAAACCCTGCACGGCGATACCCTCGTCGGCGGTACCGGTCAGCAGGATGGTCTTGCACGGCAGGTCCTGCAGGGCCTGGCAGAACTCCAGTCCGTTCATCTGCGGCATCGAGTAATCCACCACGATCACGCCCGGCTGCACAAAGCGATTGAGGTCGTGGATCTGCCGGTAGATGCGGTCGATGTCGAGCTGCACGGTGCGCCGCTCGGTCAGGAAGGTCAGGTCGTCATGCGTCACCCGTACCGGCAGGAAGCCGGTGAAGCGTGTGGTGTAGGTATCGCGGATCCATTGCAGCGCCTCGCGCGGATCGGTGAAGGTGACCACCGGCCGCGACGGATCCATCTGGAACGCCAGGCTGTCGATAAACGATTTGCTGTCGTCGACAAGCACCGTGAGGATCGGGTGATGGAAGACCGACAGATTCCTGTCCTGGGGGTTGAATGTCATGTTGCTTTCGGCTCCGGTGTCGGCGGACACGGCGGGCGGATGGTTTGGCGCGGCTGGGGATCCGGTTCGGCAAGGCCGGGGACGGATCGGTTCGGGGCGGCCCACCGCGCTGGACTACACCTGGCCCTGTTCGGATGACCGGCGTGCGTGCCATGGCCGGCGACCGGAAATCAGTATAGCGTGCCCGCGCTTCCATGCAACCGGCATGCGGTGGGGCAGAAAAAAAGCGCGACTGTGTCGCGCCGGGGTGACGGCGGAGACAGGCGCGGGCCCGTCTCCGTCCTTTGCGGCTGGCTTACTCGATGGCCTTGCCCATGTCCTCGACGACCTTCTTGGCGTCACCGAACACCATCATGGTCTTGTCCATGTAGAACAGTTCATTGTCCAGGCCCGCGTAGCCCGCGGCCATCGAACGCTTGTTCACGATGATGGTCTTGGCCTTGTAGGCTTCCAGGATGGGCATGCCGGCGATCGGCGAGGCGGGATCGGTCTTGGCGGCCGGGTTCACCACGTCGTTGGCGCCCAGCACCAGTACCACATCGGCCTGGCCGAACTCGCTGTTGATGTCTTCCATTTCGAAGACCTGGTCGTAAGGGACTTCGGCCTCGGCCAGCAGCACGTTCATATGGCCCGGCATGCGGCCGGCCACGGGATGGATGGCGTACTTTACCGTCACACCCTTCTCGACCAGCTTCTCGGTGAGTTCCTTGAGCGCATGCTGCGCGCGCGCCACCGCCAGGCCGTAGCCCGGCACGATGATCACGGTCTCGGCATTGCCCATCAGGAAGGCCGCGTCGTCGGCCGACCCGGACTTCACGTTGCGCTGCGCCTGGCCGCCGGCAGCGGCCGCCGCGGGCGCCCCGCCAAAGCCGCCGAGCAGCACGTTGAAGAACGAGCGATTCATCGCCTTGCACATGATGTACGAGAGGATGGCACCGGAGGAGCCCACCAGCGAGCCGGCAATGATCAGCATCGGGTTGTTGAGCGAGAAGCCGATACCGGCGGCCGCCCAGCCCGAGTACGAGTTCAGCATCGACACCACCACCGGCATGTCGGCGCCGCCGATCGGGATGATGATCAGCACGCCCAGCACGAAGGCGATCGCCAGCATCAGCAGGAAGGGCAGCCAGTCTTGCGACAGGCAGAAGATGATGCCGAAGCCGATCATGGCCACCGCCAGCAGCAGGTTCAGCAGATGCTGCCCGGCGAAGGACACCGGCGCACCCTGGAACAGGCGGAACTTGTACTTGCCCGACAACTTGCCGAAGGCGATCACCGACCCGGAGAAGGTGATGGCGCCGACAAAGCAGCCGATGAACAGCTCGATGCGGTTGCCAAACGGGATATCGTGCGAGCCCGGCGGCGTGATGCTGAATGCCGACGGCTCGGCCACCACGGCCACCGCGATGCAGACCGCGGCCATACCGATCAGCGAGTGCATGGCGGCCACCAGTTCAGGCATCTTGGTCATCTCGACCTTTCTTGCCACGTAGGCGCCGATGCCGCCGCCAACCACCAGCGCACCGAAGATCAGCGCCATGCCTTCGGCGACCGACGACTGGCCCGCGCCGATGGCCAGGAACTCGCTCTTGAGCTTGGCGATCAGCACCAGCGTGGTCACTGCGGCGATGGCCATGCCGATCATGCCGAAGGCATTGCCGCGCCGCGCGGAACTGGGATGCGAGAGGCCCTTGAGCGCCTGGATGAAACACACCGAGGCCAGCAGGTAGAGCA
>NZ_JBFTSG010000091.1:0-33810 GCF_056399885.1 Cupriavidus sp. 01L45
GTATCGCCTTAAGGCGATGCGAGTTTGGGTCCCGGCCGCTCTTTTCGCCGGATCCCGAGGGGGTGTCGCCCCATCCGGCGCGCCTTCTTTGCCTACTTTCTTGGCAAGACAAGAAAGTAGGTCGCCCCCCGCAGGGGGGTGAAACCGCCCTTGACTTTAAGGTTTTAAGCCTTGGAAGTTGAAGTTGAAGTTGTAGCAAAGCCTTCGAAGCCATCCACCACAAACCAACCACCCAAAAACCAAGGAACCAAAAAATGGAAGGCGGCCTAAGCCCCCGACGCCTGCAATACTTCTTCGAAGCCGTCACCACCGGCTCCGTCCGCGGTGCCGCCGAACGCCTCGGCGTCGAACCCTCCATCGTCAGCCGCCAGATCCAGCTCCTGGAGACAGAACTCGGCGTAGCCCTGCTGGAACGCAAAGGCCGCGGCATCGTCCCCACCGAAATCGCCGCCATCGTGATGGACCATTGCCGCGACCGCCAGGCCAGCGAGCAGGCGCTGATGACCCGGCTGGATGAGGTAAACGGCCTGCAGCGCGGCGACATCCAGCTTGTCGCCAGCGAAGGTTTCGTCGATATCCTGATGAGCGGCGTGGTGGACGAATTCTGCCGCCAGCATCCCGGCATCCGCGTCTCACTGCGCGTGGCCGGCGCCTCCGACGCGGTGCGCGCCGTGGCGCATGACGACGCGCATATCGGCGTGGTCTTCGGCCCGCCCGCGGATCCCGCCGTTCGCGTGGTCAATTCGCGCACGCATCCGCTGTGCGTCATCGCCTGGCCGGATCACCCACTGGCGCGCCAGCGCAAGCGGCCCGCGCTGAAGGACGTCGCGCGCTATCCGGTCGCGCTGATGGCGCCGGGCTTCGGTTTGCGCCAGTTGATCGAGATGGCGGAGCTTTCCGAGAATATCGTCCTGACCCCGAGTTTCGTCGCCAACTCGATCCTGACGCTCAAGCGTTACGTCGAGTGCCGCCTCGGGCTGACCTTCACGTCGGCGAACTCGGTGGTGAAGGAAGTCGCCAAAGGCGAACTGGTTGCGTTGCGTACCACCAATCCCATCTTCGAGGCCGCGCAATCGCGCCTGATCGTCAGGGCCAACCGGCCACTGACCAGCGCGGCGCGCGGCATGCTGGAACGCATCGAAGCATCGCCGTTATTCAACGGCGGCAGGTAGGGGCATTGGTCGCAGCGCTCCCGATGCCGCTTGCCGGGGGCTGGCGTTGCCGCCCCTGCAAGCACGCATCAGTGCGCCGGCTCCACCCGTTGTTCCGCCTGCCGCCCAAGGCGCAGGCTGTGATCGTGCAAGGTGGCTTTCATGCGCCTCAAGGAAGCGGTGAGGGCGGTGCGTTCCTCGGTGCTGAACGGCGCTACCGATACCGAGTGCAGTGCTTTCATGCCGCTCCACACACGCTCTACCCTGGGTACGGCGCCCGCGGGGATAAAGGGCTGGCCGGCGGGATCGAACTCGATCCAGTGATCCGCGTGCAATGTGTGCAGGAGGTTTTCAGACTGTGGAGCGGAAATCAGCATCGGGCCAAGATGGGGCTCGTGGCGAACGAACTCGTCCTGACGGATCGCGCGAAGCAAGATCCATTTGGAATAGTCGAGTCCTACATCGGAGAGAGTCTGGTCCAGCACGCGCTGCCACTCGCGCACGCTGTCCATCAAGGCAAGAAGTACTGATTCGGTCGGTTCCAGAGCCCTGGGCCTCATTGATGTTGTCTCCTGTTTCGAGCTTGCCGCCAGACCAGGGGCCGGTGCGTGGCCGGCCCGGACGGCACAGGGATGTGGCGGGCGAGGCCCGCCTTGCTTGCCTGCGGACCAGACAGTAGCAAACAACGGCGCCGATCGCGAGATGCCCGTTCCGGAAGGAAGGTCAAAGAGTGCGCTTTGTGCCGCAAACCAAGGGAAAGTCCCAAGTGGATTGCCGGCTGCGGGATGACGCAGCGCCCGCGCCGCAAACGCGGCGGCGATCCGGCCTGCGTTGCCCATGTCAGGCCGATCCTGGGCCTATCACAGTTCGATGACAAGATTGGGATCGAAGCGCGGATTCTCGAGCTTGCCTTCGCGCGCATAGCCCCGGGGGTTGCACACCACGCGGGTGGCGCCCACCTTGTAGTCGAAGCTGTCGTGCGTATGGCCGTGCACCCAGAGGTCCGGCTGCCAGGCCTGGATCTCCCGGCTCAGGTCGGAGACGAAGCTGGCATTGAGGTGCGAGCCGGCGAACTTGGGGCTGATGCTCAGCGGCGACGGCGCGAAGTGGGTGATGACGACCGTTTTGCCGTCGTGGCCGGCCTGGAACCGCTCGTCCAGCCAGGCTACCGAATCCCTGAAGAGGGCTTGCGACGTGGCGGGCGTGAAGCGCTCCTCGAAATCCGGCGCCACGCGGATTCGGGAGAAGTCCCGCATCAGGGACTGGGCGTCGCGCAGGCCATCCTCGCGCTGCTGCGCCGAGGCGAACAGGCGGTAGTCGGACCACAACGTACAGCCCAGGAAGCGCACGCCACGGTAGTGCCATTCGGTACGTTCCAGCACCTGCACGCTCGTTCCGGCCGCGCCTGCGCGCAGGGCGTCCATGGTGGTCGCCAGGTCGCTGCCGTAGAACTCATGGTTGCCCGCCACATACAGCGTCGGCAGGCGCGCGGCGGCGGCCCACGCCATGGCTTCCCTGGGCCGCCAGATATCGCCGGCCAGTATCATCACGTCCACATCGGGGTTCGGAAAGTCCATCGGATAAACCGAAAGATGCAGGTCCGAAACCAATCCTATCTTCATAAGTCTCTCCTTTGCAGAATGGGATAATGCCGCTAATCCACTATTCCAGCATTCGACTATTGGCGGGCATTGCCTGCAATCCGTAAGTTCTCCCGGACAGAGAGTAATGCAAGCAAGCGATTCGCGAGAGGTGCCCGCGCTGGCCGGCACCGTTGGCCGGTATTGCGAAGCCACGCCCCGGCCGGAACTGCAGGCGCATTTCCAGTGCGTATGGGCCAGCGCCTTGCCGGCCGGTCACGCCGGGGCGGTCGCCGTGGTGCCGGACGGCTGCGTGGATCTGCTCTGGCGCGACGGCCGGCTGCTTGTCGTCGGGCCGGACATCACGGCGGCCAGGCCAGACCTGGCGCCGGGCGCGACGGTGCTGGGCGCGCGCTTCCAGCCTGGCGCCGCGCCGCACTGGCTGGGCCTGGCCCTGTCGGACATTGTCGGTTGCGAGGTCGACCTTGCCGACCTGTGGGGCCGGCGCGCGCTTGAATTTGCCGGGCGGATGGCCGAGGCCGGCACGCAACGTGCCGAGGTATTCCAGAGCCAGCTGGCGAATCTGGCGCCGCGTGTCGCCACCCCGAGCCGCGAGGCGGCAGCCATCTTTTCCCTGGTGCAGGCCAATGCCGGCACGGCGGGCGAGACCATGCCCCAGCTGTCGCGCCGGCTGGGCCTCAGCGAACGCACGCTCAGGCGCCGCAGCATCGAGCATTTCGGCTATGGCGCAAAGACCCTTGAGCGGATCCTGCGGTTCCAGCACGCGCTGACGCTGGCGCGAGTATCGGCGGATGGCGGCCTGGCCGCATTGGCCGCGGACGCGGGCTATGCCGATCAAGCGCACCTGAGCCGGGAGATCCAGTCGCTGTGCGGCATGACCGCGACGGCCCTGTTGCGCCAGCTGCGGGTTTGAGTGGCCGTTTTATTCAAGCTTTTTGGCTGTGCCTGGGCGATCATGGCGCCCATCAATCCAACATCCGACATCAAGGAGTCGCCATGGGAACCAGAGGCCAGGACCGTCAGATCGACAATATCGAATTCAACGTCAGCGACATCGCCCGTTCCAAGGCGTTCTACGGCGGGGTCTTTGGCTGGACCTTCACCGACTACGGCCCTACCTATTGCGAATTCAGCGATGGCCGGCTGACCGGCGGCTTCACCACCGGCGAAGAGGTCCGCCCCGGCGGACCGCTTGTGATCCTCTATGCCGACGACCTGGCCGAGACCCAGCGCCGCGTGGAAGCTGCCGGCGCCACCGTGGTCAGGCCGGTGTTCTCGTTCCCGGGCGGCCGGCGTTTCCACTTCCGGGACCCGGACGGCTACGAACTGGCGGTGTGGTCCGCGGCATAGGCTTGGCCGGCACTTGAAAGCTGGCGGCGGGCGCGCCGCCAGCAGATGTTCGCGTTTTCCCGTATTGTGTTGGCTTGCCATGGTTTTCGCCGTTTTTTGCCGTTTTCCCCCATTTCGCGCGCATTAACCATGCTCCATGTATCAGACAATAGCGAGTAGCTTGTAGCGGCAGGGCGGTGGCGCATCGGCGCGGTCCGGCCGCGGCGGTAACCGGTGAAGACAGTGTCGAACATTGCGGATTCCAATCCCCCAGCCCGTGCCGCGGATGTGGCCATGACGCCGCTCGAACGCCGCGGCATGGCTGCCATCCTGGTGGCAGTCTCCCTCGCCACGCTCGATACGGCGATCGCCAACACAGCACTTCCGGCCATCGCGGCCGACCTGCACGCGACGCCCGCGGCATCCGTGTGGGTCATCAATGCCTACCAGCTTGCCATGGTGGCCACGCTGCTGCCCTTCGCCGCGCTCGGTGGCATCGTCGGGCACCGGCGTGTGTACCTTGGCGGGCTGATCCTGTTTATCGCCGCTTCGGTGGTCTGCGCGCTGTCCTGGTCGCTGCCGACGCTGGCCGCCGCCCGGCTGCTGCAGGGCGTCGGCGCGAGCGCCATCATGAGCGTGAACGCCGCGCTGATCAGCGCGATCTTTCCGCCACACCGGCTGGGGCGAGGGGTCGGGCTGAATGCGCTGGTGGTTGGCGTATCGTTCGCGGTCGGGCCGACGGTGGCGTCGATCATCCTTTCGCTCGGACCCTGGCCCTGGCTGTTCGCCGTGAACCTGCCTATCGGCCTGCTGGCGCTCTATATCGCATGGCCCGCGCTGCCGCAGACGGTGCGCGGCGCGCATCGTTTCGACCGCGTCGCGGCGGGGCTGAACGTGGTCATGTTCGCCTCGCTGATCTTTGCACTGGGGGAGGGCGCGCAGCGCGCGCCACTGCATCAGTCGCTGGCGGCGGTGGCCCTGTTCCTCGTGGCGTTCGTGCTGCTGCTGCGCCGCGAGCGCGGCCATCCCGCGCCAATGCTGCCGATCGACCTGCTCAAGCGCCCCATGTTTGCACTGTCGACCATGACCGCGATCTTCTCGTTCGCGGCGCAGGGGTTGGCCTTTGTATCGCTGCCGTTCTATTTCGAGAGCGTGCTCGGGCGCAGCCCGATCGAGACCGGCTTCCTGATGACGCCGTGGTCAGCGGTTGTCGCGCTGATGGCGCCGCTGGCGGGCCGGCTGTCGGACCGTTATCCGCCGGGTTTGCTTGGCGGCGTCGGGCTGGCCGTCATGTGCATGGGCATGGCGTCGCTGGCCTTGCTGCCGGCGCATCCCAGTGCGCTGGATATCGGCATCCGCATGGCCATCTGCGGCGCGGGCTTTGGCTTCTTCCAGTCGCCTAACCTCAACGCGCTGATGTCGAGCGCGCCGCGCTCGCGCAGCGGCGGCGCCAGTGGCGTGATCGCGACCGCGCGCCTGCTTGGCCAGGCCACCGGCGCGGCGCTGGTAGCGCTGAGCTTCGGCATCGCGGGCCGCCACGGGCCCACGCTGGCGCTCGGGATTGGCGCTGGCTTCGCCGGCGTGGCCAGCATTGCCAGCGGTTTGCGGCTGATCACGCGCGATACCGGCGCGGCTGCCATGCAGCCGTCCGGAGAGTGACCGGCCACCGGTAGCCACCGGGGGCGGCCACGATGACGGCCGGCTCAGAAGCCCACCGGCGCGTGGGGCACATAGGGGGCTTCCAGCGCGGCGATCTCGGCGCCGGTCAGCCCGAGCGACAGCGCCGCCACGGCATCCTCGATATGGTTCGGCTTCGACGCGCCAAGGATCGGCGACGTGATCCCCGGCTTCTGCGCCAGCCATGCCATCGCGACCTGCGCCGGCGGCACGCCGCGCGCCTGCGCAATGGCGTGCACCTGCTCCACTACCTTGCGGTCCGCCTCCTCGGTATGGCGATAGAGCGACCTGCCGAACGCGTCGCTTTCCTCGCGGGCGCTGCCGGCCTGCCACGGCCGTGTCAGGCGGCCGCGCGCCAGCGGGCTCCACGGCATCACCGCGATGCCCTCGGCGGCGCACAGCGGCAGCATTTCGCGCTCTTCCTCCCGGTTCAGCAGGTTGACATGGTCCTGCATGCTGACGAACTGCGTCCAGCCATGCAGGCGCGAGGTGTAGATCGCCTTGGAGAACTGCCAGGCATACATAGACGAAGCGCCGATATATCGCGCCTTGCCCGCCTTGACCACGTCATGCAGCGCTTCGAGGGTTTCCTCGATGGGCGTATGCGGGTCCCAGCGGTGGATCTGGTACAGGTCGACATAGTCGGTACCCAGCCGGCGCAGGCTGTTATCGATCTCGGCCAGGATGGCGCGGCGCGACAGGCCCGCCCCGTTCGGGCCGGGACGCATGCGGCCATGCACCTTGGTGGCGATCACCACGTCGTCGCGGCTGGAGAAATCCTTCAGCGCACGGCCGACGATTTCCTCCGAGGTGCCGTCGGAATACACGTTGGCCGTATCGAAGAAATTGATGCCGGCTTCCAGCGCCTGCCGGATCAACGGGCGGCTGGCTTCCTCGCCAAGCGTCCAGGGGTGGTTGCCGCGCTCCGGCACGCCATAGGTCATGCAACCCAGGCACAGCCGCGATACCTTCAGTCCCGTCGAGCCAAAGCTCACATAGTCCATCTCGTCTCTCCTCCGATGTCATTGATACCGGCCGCCGGCAGCGGGCCTTCGGCGCACTCCGGCATGGTATGCGAATTCCGGCGAGGACGACGGCGCCACGCGCGGCAGCGGTCAGGGCAACACGTAGCCGCCGTCGACGAACAGGGTCGTTCCCGTCGTATAGCCATTGCCGAACAGGAACAGCACTGCGTCGGCCACTTCGTCCACGCCGCCGACCCGGCAAAGCGCGGTGCTGCGGCTGTAGCTGTCGAAGGCGTGCGCGCGCAACTCGGCAGGGCGGCGCTGCCACAGGTCGCTGTCGATGGTCCCCGGCGAAACGGTATTGACCCGCACCGGCGCCAGATCCAGCGCAAGGGCCCGCCCGAGGCCTTCGATGGCGGCATTGCAAGCCGCGTACGCCGAGGCACCCTTGATAGGTCGCGCGCCCGCGGCGCCGGACATCAGTACGATGGCGCCGTCCGGCGAGATCTTGGGCACGGCTTCGTGCACGGCGTGGTACTGGCCCCAGAACTTGCTGCGAAAGGGGCTTTCCACCGCGTCGTGGTCATCGCTGTGGATGGAGGCAACCTGGTAGGCCGCGCCGGGCGCGAACAGGTAGTCGAGGCGGGGAATCCTGGCGAAGAACGCGGCTACCGATTCCTGCGCGGCCATGTCGACCACATGGCCGGAGGCGGTGCCGCCGGCCGCGGCGATGCGGGCCAGCTCCGCGTCGAGCGTCTCTCGCGAGCGGCCGCCGAGGATTACCGCGCCGCCGGCCGCGATAACGCGGTTCGCCACGGCGCGGCCGATGCCGGAGGTGCCGCCGATGATGACTGCGGTCTTGCCGGACATCCCGGTGGATTTCTGCCGGGTTTGATAATCGGCTTGATGTGCAGGGTCTGGCAGTGCGTTCATCGGTGAGTGCATTCTCGGCGGTTTGCTGAGGCGCCAGTGGCGGAAAGGAGATGCCCTGCCATGGCGCCAGGGTCCACGGACTATATTCCCGAACCGCGATCCAATGAACTAAGCATTTCTCATGAGCACAGTCGCCAAATGTCGTCGATCTCATTAAGTGCATTGCCGCACGCAGAAGCAGCATGGGCGTTTTTTTAGGATTCGCATGCAAGACATGCATAACGAAAATTGTCATTGCAGATTCGGATTCGTCTGATTGATTTCGGTGGTGCATTGGGCGTAAATGTTTGCAGGCACCTGCCCGCCGTGAACAACCCAGAGGGAGAGCATATGCAGAAAGACAAGCGGACCGCCGGCATTTGGGAGGCCCAGCCATGATGCGAAGAATTGCCTGCGTTGGCGACGCACTGGAGCGCGGCGGGACGATCCTGCCATATGCAAGCCGACGCTGCAGTTTTGGTGATGCCGGCCACCAGGCCGCACTGATCGGAGGCCTGGCTTACTGCGAAGCCTGCAAGAGCACCGGCACAATTGCCAAGGCGGGCGGGCCGCGTCGGATGCAGTTCATGGGCGAGATTGCCCTGGACGGCGATGTGGTGATGTGCAAGTGCCCACGCCCACAGCGCATCGTTGCAGAGCTTGCCGGCGAGAAGTGGTTCGAGGATATGGGCGCGCGCGATGGTGCATCCGAGATGCGTGGCTCAGGTATTGCGGGAGTCGCAGCTACGGGAGCGCAGGTTCCGGAGAATTTCGACGAGTTGGTGATAGCGGTGAGTCCGAGCGGACCAATTGCCGATTATCCGTATTTTGTGGAAACGTCAGATGGCCGCGGATTGTTCGGCCACACGGACGAGCAGGGACGGCTGCCTCGCATTGCTACGATGGCCACCGGCTCGCTGACGGTCTATTGGGGGGATGAAGCGTTGGAAAAGCATCTTGGAGACGAAGATGCCTAACAAAAAAAAGCAGGTGCCGACCAATACAAAAGTGGACTCCAAAGCGGAGGTGCAGCTCAGGACTGTCTCATTTGCCGAATTGTGGGCGGCCTATCCGGGAGGAACGCCATACGTCGATCCCAAGACAGGAGACGTGCCGCCCGCCTTTAAGAATCAGTGCGCGATTCGGATGAGCGTGACCCTGCATAGGGTAGGGATAGAAATGAAGTCATTCCGTGGCAAGGGCCAGATTCGCCTGGACGGCAAGCGCACGGCTGTTCTGGCTTCAGAGATGGCGGAATGGTTGCGGCTGAAGCCCCTGGCTGGCATCGGCGCACCGGAGAACATCACCGGAGCTGACTGGCAGAAGAAAATCAACGGGCGCACTGGCATAGTTGCGTTCAAGAACTACTGGACGCGGGACGGCGAGTCGGGCCAGAGCGGTGGTCATATCGACCTGTGGAACGGATCCCGGATGACGTCAGGGAGTATCAGGGGAGCGGCGACCAACTTCTTCCGCTTTAACCTAGGATGGGAAAGCGGACCTGGTTATTCTGATCTTGGCAAGGCAACAGAGATACTGTTTTGGGAGGTGAAGTGAGGGCAAGGCTATTCGTGGTGACGGCATCAGCCTTCATTGGCGTGGCGATCGGCATGGCGTTGTGGCGCTTCTGGACTCCACGCTGCAACGAACTCTGTCCGACCTGGATCGCGCTTGGCATGATCGGGACAGCCGTCCTTATGCCCGCTGTGGGTGCGCTCGCCGTAGGGTTGGCAATGAGGCCGAATCGAACACCGGTCTGGCGACGCCGGGCCAGCGTGGGCGTACTCGCGATGGTCTCCGCGATTGTCTTGGCGCTTACTTGGGCCACTTGTTCAATCAAATGAACTGCAAGGGGCAACAATCTCCCCCGAAGTGGACTGCGCCGTGGCGATGGTGAATGTGTCCACGACGAATATGGCCGGCAGGGTGGTGGATAGCTTTGGTTCTTCGCCGAATTCCTGGGTGAGAGTGCCGAGGCGGACCGGGTGGCGGTGGGCAGGATGAGGGTGTGAGTTCCGGGGATGGTCCGGCGGCCGAGTTCGACAAACGGACGTCCCGTCCGTGCTGCGATTTCAGGGTTTGTGGACCGCCCGGCGTTATTTCCGCCTATCGGCTACCCCCCCGCTTCAGGAATCCGCTTAAGCGCTCTGAACGCATCCGGTTCCCATACACGCATTGCTAGCAGCAGCGCGGTTCCGCGTTTCTCAGTCAGAGGGGCGGCCGCGGATTCGTTGTGCAGCGCTGCCAGCTTGCTGCGCATCCTGTCCAGTTCGACCCGCAAATGGGAGTATGCGGACTTCGTCAACATGCCGTGAGCGAAGTTCATGGTCTCGTCAGGCCCGTCGAATCCGCTATCCATGAAATCGGGTAAGCCCTGCTGCAAAAAGAATTGCCGGATAGGGCCGTCCGGCAACCAATCGAAGTCCCGCGCGACGAGCAGACGTATCCGGTTTCCCGGTTTCAGATGCGCCAGGCCCATCCGGTCCAGCACGAGCAGGTTCTTGATGCACTCGGTTATCGACAGGCGATAGGCCGACATCATGTCTTCCAGCGACCAGTGATTCAGCGCACACACGGCCACCAGCAACAACTTCTCATCCGATACGAGTTGCGCTTCCTGTTCACGCGTAAGCTGATGCAGGCGCGGCAGTGACAACTCTGCTTCTTGCAGCAATTCCGCCATCGTTAGACCGAGCAGATCGCWGAACTGGGCGAGTCGCTCGACCGTCAGGCGTCCGCCAGCCAGCAGGCGCTTCACGCTAGGTTCCGATAGGCCAAGCGCTTGCGCAACGTCGCGATAAGTCATTCCCGCAGCTTTGAGGCGCTGCTTGATGGTCGCAATGAGCTGAGTAACCTCGGTCATGAAAGTATTGATATACGATACCAAAAGTATCATTGTAAGCACTTTCTGGAAAAGAAGGTGCGAAATTCGCGACCTCCTCGCATACTGCGCGCCATTGGAAAAGCAAGGAGGCCAGTATGACCATAGGCGCCAGGATGATCAGGACTATCCGTATGGTTGGCATGCGCGCGGGTTCGCCCCCCACGCCGTGCACGTCTGAACTGCCGGGTGGACCTCCGGCGGGCGCTCTTCAGATTGGAGACCTGATTTTCATCCGTGTGACTGCACGACCTTTCCTGGAAGTGGCGAGCGCGACGAACTCATGGACGAATCACGTTGGGATCATTGTTGACAACCGCTGCGATGATCCATTAATTGCGGAGAGCACGTTTCCTCTTGCGCGGACAACGCCGATGACGTCTTTCCTGAAGCGTTCCGAACATGGAAGATGTGCGGTCGCAAGACTCACAACACCGCTCAGCGATGCGCATCGCAGCATGCTGATCGCGGCAGCTGTTAGCAGGATGGGCACCCTCTACGACACCGGATTCAACGTGAATTCGCGCCGCCAGTTTTGTTCTCGCTTTGTTCGTGAAGTCATCCGGGAAGCGACGGATATTGAGATTGGCGAGGTAGAGACGTTCGCAATGCTACTGCGTCACAATTCGCATCCGAGGCTCGCATTCTGGCGTCTCTGGTACCTCGGCCGTATCCCGTGGCAACGGTGCACCGTCACGCCGGCGAGCTTGCTTCGAAGCCCGCTCATGCACATTGTCTTCGATACGCAGAGGGATGCCGTAAGAACACGGCAGCCGGCGGCAAAGCGGGGGACACCGTCATGCTGATCATTGTATTTTCGTTGTTTGCCTTTTGTTTCGTGCTGGAGCGCTTGCATATCGGCTGGACACTGCCACGCGTGCGGACATGACCCGTTCGCGTGCTAGCGCTCAACGGCGTCCAACTGTGCGTTGTGATCGCGGCGGGCTTGACATGGGAGAAGTGGCTTTCATCGCGGGCTGTCTTTCATCTATCGAAGCATATGTCGCCGGTGGCCGGCGGCCTGGTGGCTTATTTCATCGCGACCTTCGTGTTTTACTGGTGGCACCGCTGGCGGCACGAGCACGATCTGCTCTGGCGCGGCTTTCACCAGATTCATCACAGCCCGCAACGACTTGAGGTGATCACTTCCTTTTACAAGCACCCGGGAGAAATGGTCGTCAACTCAATGATCGGCAGTCTGCTCGTGTATTCGTTACTGGGATTGTCACCCGAAGCCGGTGCCGTTTATACGCTGTGCACGGCTGCGGGCGAGTTCTTCTATCACACGAACTGCAGGACGCCCCAGTGGGTCGGGCTCATCTTCCAGCGTCCCGAAATGCACCGCATCCACCACGAATCCGGGCGCCACAAGAACAACTATGGCGACATCACATGGTGGGACATGCTTTTCGGTACGTACGAGAACCCGCGCTCGTGGGACGGGACCTGTGGCTTCGACGACGACAGGGAGCAGCAACTCGGGAAGATGCTGCGCTTTGGGGATGTTCACCAGGGAGATGGTCCGTGACATCTTCATGATCCTGGCACCGGCCCACACCCAGCAAGCCTCACCCATCTCCCTCCACCGGCGGGCCCCCCAGCGCCTTGTACAGGGTGGCGACATTGACGAGCCTGTCGAAGCGATTCCGCGCCGCCGCCATCGCGGCCGTGCGCCGCGTTTCCTTGGCGTCGAGCCACGGCTGGAGCGCGGTGGCGCCGGCCCGGTAGCGGACCGCGGCGAGCCGTTCGGCCCGGCTCGCCGCCTGCAGGGATTCAGCCAGGCGCTGATCCCGTAGTGCCAGGCTGGCATGGCCGGACAGCGCGTTCTCCACTTCGGCGAACGCCGTGTACAGCGACTGGCGATAGCGCACCACCTTTTCCCGGTATTCGTTTTGCGAGACCTGTATCGTCAGCCTTGCTTTCTCCCATTGCAGGAAGGGCAGGCTCAGGCCCGCGCCGAGCAGGGCGGTGGGATCTCGCAGCAACGAGGCTAGCGCCGCGCTGCTGGTGCCGACGAGACCGGTCAGCGTCAATTTGGGATAAAAGCCGGCGCGCGTAGCGTCAGAGTCCGCAAGAGCGGCGCGCAGGCGCCATTCCGCTTGCCGCACGTCGGGGCGCCTGCCGATCACTGCCGCCGGGATGCCGGGCGCGATGCGCGGCAGCGCATTGGTGGGCAGGCCCGGCGGCTCGGCCGTGCCGTGCTCCGGTGGACGGTTGAACACGATGGCCAGGGCCTGGCGGTTCTCGCTGCGCTCCTGGTCCAGTTTGGTGCGTTCGGCGAGCAGCGCGGCCAGTTGCTGCTCGGCCTGCGCCAGGTCGAGCCCGGAGACCGCGCCGGCACGGTAGCGCGCCTCGATGAGTTCCAGCGTGCGCCGCGCGTCCGCGAGGCTCTGGTCCGAGATATCGATCAACTGGTTCAGCAGCCCCGCACGCCAGTACAGCGTGGCCGTGGTGGCGGCCAGAGTGATCGACGCGCCTTCGAGTTCGGCTGCGCTGGCCCGAGCCTCCCAGTCCGCGGCGCCGCGCAGGCTGGCCAGCCGCCCCCACAGGTCGATTTCGTAACTGACGGTGGCATTGATGGCCGACTGGTCGCGCCGCCCGCCGCCGTCCAGCCCCCATTGGCGCGTAGCCCGGCCCTCCGCCGCAACCTCGGGCAGGCGGCTGGTGCCGGCGAGTCCCGCGAGCAAGCGGGCCCGCTCTAGCCGCAGCGCGGCAATGGCGAGATCGTTGTTGGTTTCCAGTGCCGACGCCACCAGCGCGTTGAGCTGCGGGTCGCCGAAGGACTGCCACCACGCGTCCGGCCCCAGGGCACCGGCGGCAGGCGCGGCAAGCAAATGCCGTGGCGCATGCTGCCACTGCCAGGGTACTTCCAGCGCGGGGTTTTCAACAGGCGGGCGCAACTCGGCGCACCCACCGAGGGCAAGCGCGATGATCGACAGCAGCATCGACAGCGAGAAAGGACGCCTCGCCGGCAGCTTGCGCGGGCGGCTATTCATGGCCAAGCGCCTCGATCGGCTGCAGGCGCGCGGCATTGCGCGCCGGCATATAGCCGAAGACCACGCCGATCAGCGACGAGCACACGAAAGCGCCAGCCACCGCGCTTGCGGAGAACACCATCTGCCACTGCGGCATCAGCAGCGCCAGCACCAGCCCGATCAGATAGGCCAGCAAGGTACCGATCGCACCGCCCAGCATGCAGACCAGCACGGCTTCGGTCAGGAACTGAAGCAGCACGTCGCGCTGGCGTGCGCCGACGGCCATGCGGATGCCGATCTCCCTGGTGCGCTCTGTCACGGAGACCAGCATGATGTTCATGACGCCGATGCCGCCAACCAGCAGCGAGATCACCGCCACCGCCGACAGGAACAGGGTGAGCGCCTGGCCGGTACGTTCCACGGTCTTGACGATGCTGTCCATGTTGTAGGTAAAGAAATCCTTCTTGCCGTGGCGCTGCGTCAGCACGCGCTCGATGCCGTGCTGCGCCGCCGCGCTGGGCTGGCCGTCGCGGATGCGCACGGAGACTTCGTCGAAATGCGCCCGGCCAAACAAGCGGCTGCCAGCCGTGGTGTAGGGCAGCCAGATGTTGAGGCTGCTGCCGTTGTCGTCGAACATGCTTTTCTTCTCGCGCGCGACGCCAATGACCACGCAGGGCAGGCTGCCCACCAGCACGATCTTGCCCAGCACCTGCGTCACGTTGCCGAATAGCTTGCGGCGCGTCTTTTCGTCGATCACCACCACTTGCGCATGCTGCCGCACCTCGTCTGGCCGGAAGGGCGCGCCCTGCGTCATGCCAAGGCCGCGTACGCGGAAGAAGCTCGCGCCCACGCCGTGCACGGAGGCATTGACGTCGGCGTTGCGGTGCCTGAGCCGCTGTACCTTGCTGGTGACTGGCGTGGCGCTGTCCACGTAAGGCAGCGCGTGCAAGGCGTCGATGTCGCTTTCCACCAGGGTACGGATGCCGGCGGCGCGGTCGTCGCCAAAGTCGGCGCCCGGGAAGATCTCCAGCGTATTGGCGCCGATGGCGCGGATATCGTTCATCACATAGCGCTTGGCGCCTTCGCCGATCGCCACGATGGACACCACGGATGCGATGCCAATGATGATGCCCAGCATGGTCAGCGCAGTACGCATGCGATGCGCGAGCAGCGCGCCCCAGGCCATGGCGAACGCCTCGGTGAATCCATGCCACGCGCGTGTGCGCCACGGTGGAGCATCGCCTTCGCTGCCATTGGCCACCGGCTCCGCGGCCGGCGGCCGGGGGGCGTTCACCTGTCCGGTGGCAGGGAAGGGTGCCGGCCGGTTGGCGCGGTCGGCCACGATACGGCCGTCGGCAATCTCGATGATGCGCCCGGCGTTGCGCGCGAGCCCCATGTCGTGCGTCACGATGATGACCGTGTGGCCGAGCGCATGCAGCTCGCGCAGGATCGCCAGGACTTCCTGCCCGCTGTGGCTGTCCAGCGCGCCGGTGGGCTCATCCGCCAGGATGACCTGGCCGCCGTTCATCAGCGCGCGGGCGATGCTCGCGCGCTGCTGCTGTCCGCCGGAGAGCTGGGCGGGGCGATGGCCGGCGCGGTCGCCGAGGCCGAGCCGGGCCAGCAGCCGGAGCGCGCGGGCACGGCGGGCGGCGCGGTCGGTGGCGGCGTAGATGGCAGGCACTTCCACGTTCTCCGCCGCGGATAGCCGGGCCAGCAGGTGGTAGCGCTGGAAGATGAAGCCGAAGCGCTCCCGGCGCAGGCGCGCCAGCGCATCGTCGTCCAGCACGGCGACATCCTGCCCGGCTACCAGGTAGCGGCCGGCGCTGGCCTGGTCCAGGCAGCCCAGGATATGCATCAGCGTGGACTTGCCCGAGCCGGAAGCGCCGACGATGGCCACCATCTCGCCCGCGCAGATGGCCAGGCTGATCTGGCGCAGGACCGGGATGTCCTGGTCGCCGGCGCGGTAGCTGCGCTCCACGTGTTGCAGCAGCAGGAGGGGCGCCTGTGTCATGGCTCCCCCTTGCCGGCCATGGCGCTGGCATCGCCCGTGATGACGCGATCGCCTTCCACCAGGCCGGAGAGCACCTGGGCGTGCACGTTGTTGGCGAGGCCGGTGCGCACTTGCACGCTCTCCACGTGCTGGCCTGCGCGCAGCACCCGTACCGCAGCCGTGCCATCCTTGTCGCGCGTGCCCAGCGCCGCCAGCGGGACCAGCAGGGTGTTCCTGGCCTCGCCCAGCATGATCGCGACCTGGGCCGTCATGTCGATGCGCAGCTTGTGCTCGGGGTTCGGCACGTCGAACAGCGCGTTGAAGAACACGGCGTTATTGATCTTCTCCGGCGAGGGCTGGATGGCCTGCAGCCGCGCATGATAGCGCCGGTCCGGCTCGCCCAGGATGGTGAAGTAGACCGCCTGCCCGTCGCCGATGCGGATCACGTCGGCTTCGGACACCTGCGCCTTGACGGTCATGGCGCCCAGGTCCGCCAGTTTGAGGATGGTCGGCACCTGGTAGGACGCCACCACGGTCTGGCCCTCCAGCGTATTGAGCGCCACCACCTCGCCATCCATCGGCGCGACGATGCGGGTATAGCCAAGATCGATCCGCGCCGACTCGGCCTTGATGTCCAGCTGGGCGATGTCGGCATCCAGCGCGGTCAGCTCGGCCTGCAGCGCGCGCAGGTCGGCTTCGGCGATCTCAAGCTCCTGGTGCGATGCCGCCTCCTGCGCCTGCAGGCCGCGCTGGCGTTGCCAGTGCAGGCGGGCTTGCCGCAAGCGCGACAGCTTGGCCTCCCGCCGCGCCTTGCCGCTGGCCAGTGCCGCGACGGCCTGGCGCTGGGCGTTCTCCAGCAGCACGGGATCGATCTGCGCCAGGAGCTGGCCGCGCGTGACCTTGTCCCCCAGCTTGACCTTCAGCGATTTCAGCTGGCCGTTGACCTGTGCGCCGACCTCGACCTGGCGCACAGGTTGCAGCACGCCATTGGCCAGCACGGAGACCTCCAGGTCGCCGCGGGTCACGAGCGCCGTGATGTACTCGGGCTGCGTGGCCGGCGTCAGGTGCCAGAAGGCCAGCGCGGCCAAGGCGGATAGTGCGGTCAGCGCGGCGATGACGGGGCGCCGGAGACGTCCTGGTTCTTTAGACATCTGGTTGGAGTGCGTGATGGAATGGCAGGCTCGCATTCTCGATGCCAGACGCGGCCATGTCTGTGGGAATTCCATTCTTAACTGTATGAAAGTGTGCCAGGACGTGATTGTTTGTCTTTGCCCCTGGCAAGACCGGCAGCACGGGCGGGAAGGCGCGGCCAGTGCCTGCACACTTATGCACAAAAACAGGACGATTTTCTAATCATTATTTATGGATTTCTATGTATCGTGACCGGTCATTTATTGGGAATCATGAATGCCTATGTCAATGAATAATGCGATGTACGAAATCCGGATGGCGGGCGGGCAGGTGGCACCAGGGGAATGAAATGGCGCGGCGCGCTCTGCGTGGCTTTGTCCATGCTCGGTGTACCGGAACTGGCAAATGCAGCGGATCCGCAGCCTCGGTTCCTGCCGGGGGCGGTCAGCATGCATCTGGGGTTTGGCGACGGCTACAAGCGCCTCTCGCTGAATTGGGAAAGCTCGCCGTTATGGAGCCACCAGTTCAGCGGGCGCTGGGGCCGCCTGGACCTGACCGGCGAGCTTGGCGTGTCCTACTGGTGGGCGAACGGCGGCCGCACGCCCGCCAGCGCCTGGCAAGCGAGCGCCATTCCGATGCTGCGCTGCTGGGTGAGCGAGCGGATCTACCTGGAGGCAGGGGTGGGCCTGACGGCATTCAGCGGCGCGAGCTTCGCCGGCAAGCAGATCAGTACGGCCTTCCAGTTTGGGGACCATGTCGGCCTGGGGTATCAGGTATCGCGAGCGGATCGCATCGGGTTCAGGTACTCGCATTTCTCCAACGCGGGCATTAAGCGGCCCAATCCCGGGCTGGATGTCTTTCAACTGACCTACACGCGCAGTTTCTGAGCGGGTCAGCCCGGTTGCGCGGCCGCTCGCGCATCGGTGTCCGGCGAGGCGTACAGGGCGGGCAGCGTGATCACGAACCGCGCGCCGCCTGCCTCGCCGCTGCCAAGCGAAACCTGGCCGCCATGCGCCATCGCGATGCGCCGGACGATCGCCAGGTCCAGGCCGACGCGGTTGAGGCGGTCGCCGCTGCCTGCGGTGCGATGGAAGGGCTCGAAGATGCGCGCGCTCTCTTCGGGCGGTACGGCCGGGCCGTCGTCCTCGACCACGAGGGACAGGGTGCCGGCGGCATCGGTATGGGCCTCGATGGCGACGGTGCCGCGCGCGTTGCGGATCGCATTGCGGCAAAGCTTGAGTAGCGCCCGCGTCACCAGGCGGGGGTCGCAAAGGTGGCGCGCATACGGGCGGCTGTTGCGCACATGCAGGACCAGCCCCCGGTCTGCCGTATCCCGCGCAACGACGGCGACAACACTATCGATCATCTCCGCGCTGGTGACCAGCGTTGGCCTCACGGGTGTCGCGCCTTGCTCCAGCTGGCCGAGCGTGAGCAACTCTGTCACCAGTTCGTCCAGCTCCCGCACATCCACGCGCAGCTTTTCGAGGCCCCGGGCGCGCCGCGCCGGGTCTTGCTTTGCGTCGCCGGACCGCAGCAGGGCAATGCCAAACTCCAGTCGCGTGATCGGCGTCTTCAGTTCGTGCGAAATGCCATGGATCATCTCGCGCTGCTGCAGGACCGAGGCTTCGATGCGGGACGCCATGTCATCGAACTGGCGGGCCAGCTGATAGACGTTGGAACGCCTGGACAAGCCGGCGCGTGTCGAGAGCTTGCCACTGCCGAATTGCTTTGCCGCCTCGCGCAAGGCATTGAGTTCGCGCCAGTGATAGAAGAGCCAGGCAACCACGGCGAGCAAGGTGGTGCCGGCGAGCAGTGCATATGCAATGAGCTCGATATTGGTGTAGTCCAGATTCCGCTTGCTCATATGCAGGATCTGGCCATCGTGCAAAGGCAGGTAGGCGTCGTCGCCGTCCGTGCCGAATACCAGCTTGCCATCGCGCAGGTCGCGCAGCCGCCGCTCGCCAAGATGGCCCGCGGCGTCCATGCCGATCAGGGCGAAGCTCTCGCTCGCATGGTCTTGCAGCCTGGTCAGCTCGGCCCGGCGCCCGTCGCCTTCGTACCGCTCCAGATAGAGGGAAAGCAGGTAGCTGTAGCTTTTTTCCCTCTCGCGTTCCGTCTCGCTGAGTTGCTGGTGGTAGGCCGGGACCAGCACATGGTCGATCGCGGCGAGCCCGGCGGCTACGCCAAGGATCAGCACCAGGTAGAGCTTGAGCAGTGAGCGAACCATGGATTCATTGACTCCTTCCTGCCAGGCAGGCCGGCGCTGGCTATTGTGAACGGATTTGCGTGCGTCGGAAACGCGCGAGGCTACGCGATCGCCGTCTTGGGCGATGCGATTCTAGCGGCGATCAAATTGCCAATTGGCGCCGAAATAAACTCCAGACAAATCCGCACAATTCCGCACATATTCGCGTCACTTTCCAACAGACACGGGTAGCCCCCCGTCCCTAAACTCTGGGGCTTGTTCAAGGGGCCATGGGTGAAACGAATGCTTGGTAAATATGTAAGGACCGGCGCAATTCTAGCCAGCGGAATCGGTTGCGCCGGCGTGCAGGCGGAGAACGTCTACACCGTGGGGCTGGTCGCCGGCGCGGCACCGCGATACGAAGGCAGTAACGAATACAGGCCGGTGATCGGGCCACTGTTCAGCGCGGATTTCGGCAACGGGTTTTTYGTCAGCCCGCTGCGCGGGGGGATTGGCTACGGTCACAAGTTTTCCAACGGCATGTTCGCCTCTGTCGGCCTCGACTATGACGTTGGGCGTACCGACCGCAAGCGAGTCGATTTGCCCGGTTCGGATTACCTGAAAGGCATGGGCCGTATCCCCGGATCGTTCATGGGAGCGTTCCAGGTCGGCATGCCTATCTATGGCGACGCCACGCTCAGCATCACCCTCGATGCGCCGCTGACCAACAGGGATCGCGGGCTGAGCGGCCATATCGACATGGACGTGCCGGTGTACAAGGCCGGCCGGCACCTGGTGAGCATCAGTCCCAGCCTGCATTACGGCTCGCGGCGCTATACGCAGACCTTCTTCGGCGTGACCGACGCGCAGGCTGCCAACAGCAGCTTCCGGCCCTATTCCACCAAGGCGGGTTTCGACCGCGCCAGCCTGTCGCTGTCCTGGAGCTATGAGATATCGCGCGCCTGGTCGGTGCACAGCATTGTCTCGGTGAGCCGCCTGCTGGGCGATAGCGCAAACAGCCCGATCGTGCAGTCCAGGCAGTCATATGTCGGGCTGACCTCGCTCAACTACAGCTTCTAGCATCGCATCCGACTTTCATTCGCAGAGGGAAGACATGAAGCCGCGAATCCCCATCCTGATGTATCACCAGATCGACGCGCCGCCACCTCGCGGCACGCCGATGCGCGGCACGCTGGATGACGGCTATCGGAACAACCTCGAGCATGCCTTGCCGGTGCTGCAGCGCCACGAATTTACCGCGACCTGCTATGCGGTCAGCAGCCTGGTCGGCAAGACCAATTCCTGGGATGCATCGATCGGCGTGCCGGAGAAGCCGCTGATGACGCTGGACGAACTACGTACCTGGACCCGGGCCGGCATGGAGGTCGGCGCGCACACGCGCACGCATGTGGACCTGACCCGGCTAGGCACCGTTGCCGCGCGCGGCCAGATCGAAGGCTGCAAGCATGAACTGGAGTCCGCGCTGGGCATGCCGGTGCGGCACTTCTGCTATCCCTTCGGCGAGTTCGACAAGCACGTCGTGGACCTGGTGCGCGGCGCCGGATACCAGAGTGCCGTTACCACGCAGCGCGGCCGCGCCGCTGTCGGTGGCAACCTGTTCGGCCTGCCGCGGGTGTTGGTTTCGCGCGCCTCGCATACCGGGCAGTTCTTGCTGAAGCTCGCCACCGCTTATGAGGATCAACGCGGCAAGGAGGCGGTTCGCCATGAATCGGCTTGAGCCATATCCGGACCCGGCCTCCGGCCAGTTGCGCGTGCTCTTGCTCAACTCGCTGCTCAACGGCGGTGGCGTCGATTCCCACACGCTTTCACTGTGCCGGGCGTTGCAGCTTCAGGACTGCGAAGTGACCCTGGCAGTGCCTTCCCGCGCCCGGTGGATCGTCGCCGCGCAGGACATGCCGGGCGTGCGCTTGATGGCGCTGGGCGCGAAGCGCGTGGTCTGGCCGCTGATCCTGGCGCGGACGATCCGGGAGCAGCGGATCGATGTCATCCACGCCCACCATGGGCGCGACTATTGGGTGGCGATCCTGGCATGGATGCTGTCCGGCCGCAAAGCGGCGGTGGTGGTGACGCGCCACCTGATGACCCGGCTCAAGGAACGGACGCGCCGCTACCTTGCCGCGTTTTCCAGCGTGATCGCCGTATCGGACGCGGTGCAGGAATCCCTGCGAAGGGTGGACCCGGAACGAACGCTGCGGCTCAGGCGGATATATTGCGGCATCGATACCGAGCGTTTCCGCGCGGTCGCCATGCGGCGCTGTCGGGTCCGGCAGGCGCTGGGGCTGCCGCAGGATGCCTTGATCTATGCGCTGATCGGCGGGGCGCAGCAGCCTGACGGCAAAGGGCAGTCCTACTTCGTCAAGGCGGCGGGGCAGGTGCTGGCACGGCACCCGAGATCGCATTTCCTCTGCGTTGGCGAAGGCGACCTGATCCCGCAACTGCGCCGGGAGGCCGATGCTCTGGGCCTGGCGGGACGCATCCACTTCCTCCCGTTCGAGCACGATGTGCCGTCGCTGATGCAGGCGATCGACGTCCTGGTGCATCCGCCCGTGGGCAGCGAAGCGCTGGGCCTCGTCATCCTTGAGGCATTGAGCTGCGGCAAGCCGGTGATTGCCACGGAACTGGACGGCATTCCCGAGACCTTCATCGACGGCGACCACGGCGTCCTGGTGCCGCCGCGCGACTCGGGTGCCCTGGCCGGCGCGATGTGCCAGCTCGCGGCGGATCCGATGCTCGCGGCGCGGATGGGGCGCCGCGGGCGCCGCTGGGTGGAGGCGAATTTCTCGCTCGGGCCGCTCGGACGCGAAACGGTGAAGTTGTACCGGGACTGCTTGTCCGCATTGCGGCGTGGAAAGCGTGGCGTACCTTAGGAAGGGCGGCGGCAATCCGCATCATGGCCGTTCCGGCATGGTGCGTTCCGGCACCATGTCGGGGCCACTCGTCTATACTTGTCAGCATGCTAACAATTTGGTGAATGGAATGTCCACCGCGAAACGTCAAACGGCGCACACCGCGCCCCCGGTCGAGGATCAAGCGCCGTCCGAAGCGGACCCGGCCAAGGAGCTTCTCTGGGCCCGGCCAGGCTTTCTTGTGCGCCGCCTGCACCAGATCCACGTGGCCATGTTCTTCGAGGAATGCAAGTCGGCGAGCATCACGCCGGTGCAGTACGCCATCCTGACGGTGCTATCGGTGCTGCCGGGGCTGGACCAGACTTCGCTGGGGCAGGAAGTGGGCTTCGACCGCACCACCACGGCCGATGTGGTGCGCAGGCTGGAAGAGCGCGGGCTGGTCGAGCGCAAGGACAATCCGGCCGACCGGCGCACGCGTCACGTGCACCTGACCAAGGAAGGCCAGGAGGTGGTGGCGTCGCTGCGCGCCGATATGGAACGCGCGCAGGAGCGCATGCTGGCGCCGTTGCGCCCGGCGCAGCGCAAGGTGTTCATGGACCTGCTGGCGACGCTGGTGGAGGCCAACAATGACTACAGCCGCACGGTGCTGCGCATCATGTAAAGCGTTGCGCGCACCGTGCGCGCGGATTACACCGGGTAGACCAGGTCGTTGGCGATGATGGTGGTGTCGTACACGACCTGGCGCTCGGCCAGCAGCAGATTGCCCTGGGTGCGGGCAAAACGGTCGTGATAGGTGCCCGCCATGTGGATGGTGGTGGGACCTTCGACCAGCGTCTGCAGCAGCAGGAAGCTGGCTTGCGCATGGATCTCGCCATACGCGGTTTCCTCGGTGACGCGGGTGTTGGTGACAAGATGCAGCATATGGCGCGGCGCGAACATCTGGGTGCGCGCGATCGCCACCGCGCGGTCGTGCATCATGCCGCGGCCTTCGGCGTAGACCAGTCCCACGGGCATGCCGAGTTCCACGTTCTCCCTTGCTGTGACGCGGTAGATGCAATCCTCGGTAAAGAAATCCGGCCACGATTCCACCAGGCCGGCATCGAGCACGGCGCAGTATTCGGCGTGGAAGGCATCGATCTCCATGCGCAGCGCCTGCGCGCGCGCGGGCTCCAGCTTGCAGGGGCGGTAGAGGGTATGAGCCGTCGGTGTCATGGTTGGTGTCATGCTGTTCAGAACCCCATCACGCTGCGATAGTATTGGTACATGGCGCGGATCGCGGATTCCGAGATCAGCGAGTTGGCGGTGCCGACGTGGCCGGGGTCCAGTTTCAGCACGTTGCGGTCGGTGCTGGAGCGGCGCACGCCTTCCTGCACGAACTTCATCGCTTCGTTGTCTTCCAGGCCGAGGAAGCCGGCTGGTCCCATCAGGTTGCCCTGGCGCAGGCGGTGCCGCGTCATCTCCTCGCTGTCGTCCTCATAGCCGAACATGGTCCATTGCATCAGCATGCTGTCCGGGCCGTTGGGCACGATCTGGCGCACGCCCAGCGTATTCATTTCGCGCTGCACGATCAGGTTTGGCCAGATGGTCTGCATGGTGACGGACCACGGCGAGTCGAACTCCTTGATGTATTCCAGGAATCGGTCATCCTGCAGGCGCATGCCCTCGTGGAACGAGCGCATTTCCTTCTTGTTCTCTTCGCTCACCGCGGCGTACTTGTCTTCCTTCTTGGCCGAGGCCATGGTGCCGTGGCGGCCGTGCACCGGGTCGGCGATCATGGCGGAGTCATTGCCGGCCACCAGGAGACCGAACACCACCAGGAAGGAATGCAGCAACGTGGCGTGGTAGGGGTCTTTCAGGTTCTCGTGGTACATCTTCCAGTTGCACGGCAACTCATTCTTGTAGTACCCGAGGATCTTGAGCGGCTTGCCATTGAACACCACGTCGAAATCCTTGAGGATCTCGGGCGTCAGGTAGTCCTCCAGGCTCTCCATATCGCTGGCGTAGGAGGCGAAGATCACGCCATTGCGCGTGGCCACCTGCAGCTTCATCAGGCCGTGGTCTTCGTTACGGAAGTCCTTGGGCATGCCGCCGGCGCGGTTGACGCCGCGCTTGAACGGGACGCCCTGCAGGTTGCCCTTGAGATCGTAGGACCACTGGTGATAGGGGCAGACGAACTCCTTGGCATTGCCCTGGCCGTGCCGGCAGAACTCCGCGCCGCGGTGGGCGCAGCGATTCTCGAAGACATTGATCGAGCCGTCCTCGGCGCGCGCCACGACGACTGGCGTGGGCCCGACATAGGAACGCTTGAAGTCGCCGGCGTTGGGGATCTCCGCCTCCAGCGCGACGAAGTTCCACGAGCGGCCGCGGAAAATCTTTTCCAGTTCCATGTCGTACACGGCGTTGCTGGTGTACACCCAGTCCGGGATGAAATGCAGGGCGTCCTCTGGCCACTGGCAGGCGGCCAGTTCGGCATCCTTGGCGCGCGGCGTGCGGTTGATGACCGCGTGGGTCTGGTACATGTCGGTTCCTCGTTCGGGATCGTTCAGGATTGGGTCTGGCCAGCGAGCGCGGCGGCGGCCTCGCGTACCGCTTGCTTCAGGGGCATGGCGGTGTTGCGGAGCAGGCCGATGTCGCAGGCGGTGCGTTGTTCGATCAGGTTGCGGAGCTGGCGCAGGTCGCCGCCGGCATTGACCGCGATAGCGTGGCGCAGTTGCGCGCCGGCCATGCCAAGCAACAGGAATCTGGGGGCGTCGCCGTCCGCCGCGCCGTTGCCGCGCAGGGTGTAGCACAGCGTGGGGTCCACCGCGCCCAGCATCTGGATGTTGCAGCCGAGCTGGTCGGTCCAGAACCAGGGCACGGCGGCCGGTGCCGTCTCCACGCCGAGCATGGCGGCGGCGGCGATGCGGGCCTGCTCGTTGGCGTTCTGCCACGACTCCAGCCGGACTTCCTGGCCGAACAGGGGCTGGTACTGGCTGGTGCAATCGCCGGCGGCGAAGACGCCCGGCGCGCTGGTGCGGCAGTGCGCGTCGACCTGGATGCCGCCGTTGCCCGGATGGAGCGCCAGCCCGGCGGCCCGCGCCAGGCCGGCATCGGGATGCAGCCCGATGGCGACCACTGCCAGCGGTGCGTGCAAGGCGGAGCCGTCCGTCAGCGTGACGGCAACCCCGTTCGTGGCCGGCGGGATCGAGGCGATCCCGCAGCCCAGGCGCAGGTCGATGCCGAGGCTGCGCACGCGCTGCGCCAGCCAGTCGGAGAACACGGCCGGCACGGCGCGCTGCAGCAACCGTGGCGCGGCTTCGATCACCGTGACCTCCAGTCCCGCCGCGCGGGCGGTGGAGGCCGTTTCCAGCCCCAGGAAGCCGCCGCCGATCACCAGCACGGAGCGCTCCCGGCGCAGCGCGGCGCGCAGGCCACGCGCATCGGCCAGCGAGCGCAGGTAGTGCACGCCCGCCATGCCTTCCGGCAAGGCGGGCAGGGTGCGGGCACGCCCGCCGGTGGCCAGCAGGCAGCGGCTGAAGGCAATCGCCTGGCCATCGGCACAGCGGGCCGTGCCACTGCCGGGATCGAGCGACGTCACTGTCGTGCCCAGACGCAGGTCAATGCCTTGCTCGGCATAAAAGCCCGCCGCGTGCACGCCGATGCGTTCGTCCTGCTGCTCGTCCGCCAGCACGGCCTTGGATAGCGGCGGGCGCTCGTAGGGGGCATGGACCTCGCCGCCGACCATGACGATGCCGCCGTCATGGCCCAGCGAGCGCAGCGCGGCTGCCGCGGTGGCGCCGGCCTGGCCGGCACCGATGATCAGGATAGGGGCGTCTTGTGGCATAGCGGGGGCTCAGGCGGTGACCATGACGTCGACCATCACGTCGCTGTCCACGATCCTGACCGGATAGACGCGGATGCCCTGGGTGGCGGGCGCGCACATGGCTTGCCCGGTGCGGATGTCGAAACGCGCCTGGTGCAGCGGGCATTCGATGCAGCCGTCTTCCAGGTAGCCGTCCGACAGCAGCGCGTACTGGTGCGTGCAGACATTGTCGGTGACGAAGTACTCCCCTTCGCTGCGGTACAGCGCCAGTTGCGCGTCCCCGAGCGTGAGCGACATCACTTCATCGTCCTGAAGCTGGCCGGTAGTGGCGATCTTGGTCCAAGCCATGATGCATCTCCTTTAATCAGTATGCTGAGTATTAATGATCAGTGTACTGATTTAAATTGCCGACTGAATCAGCGTTAACCCTTGGCTGTGGCCGAGCTGGCGGAACGGCCGTGGAAGGCGGGCGCAGACCGCGTCAGCGCCGCCCGGCGGGCCAGCAGCGCCTGCACCTCGCCCATGATCCCGCGCCGGAAGGTAAGCACGCAGACCACGAAGATCAAGCCCGTGACCATGCTGACCGATTCGCCCAGCGTGTTGAACCAGTCCACGCCCGTAAGCGCGGCCAGGCTGCTGCCGAAATCACCCAGCTTGTTTTCCACCGCGACGATCACCAGCGCGCCCAGGATGGGCCCGGAGAGGGTGCCCATGCCCCCCACCAGCGTCATCAGGATGACCGATCCGGACATGGCCCAGTGCACGTCGGTGAGGGTGGCGAAGCCGAGCACCAGCGTCTTCAGGGCGCCCGCCAGCCCGGCCAGCGCCGACGACAGCACGAAGGCCAGCAGCTTGAAGCGGTCGGTGTCGTATCCTAGCGAAATAGCGCGCGGCTCGTTCTCCTTGATAGCCCGCAGCACCTGCCCGAACGGCGAGTTGACCACGCGCGCGATCAACAGCAGCGCGGCACCGGCCACGGCCGCCGCCACGTAGTACATGGTCAGGTCGCTCTCCAGCGAAACCAGCCCGAACAGGCTGCCGCGCGGCACCGCCTGCATGCCGTCTTCGCCGCCGGTGACGGGCGCCTGCAGGCAGAAGAAGTAGAACATCTGCGCCAGCGCCAGCGTGACCATGGCGAAGTAGATGCCCTGGCGCCGGATCGCCAGCGCACCGAAGGCCAGGCCGAGCAGCGCGGCGAAGGCCGTGCCGGCCAGCAGGCCCAGCTCCGGCGTCGCGTGCAGCGATTTCATCACGTAGCCGCAGGCATAGGCCGCGCCGCCGAAGAAGGCGGCATGGCCGAAGGACAGCAGGCCGGTAAAGCCCAGCAGCAGGTTGAAGGCACAGGCGAACAGGGCAAAGCACATCAGCTTCATCGCCAGCACCGGGTAGGCGCCGAGGAAGGGCGCCAGCGCGACGGCCGCCGCCAGCAGGGCGATCGTCAGCCTTGCGCGTGAGTCGTTGATCATCATTTTTCCTTTCCGAACAAGCCGGCGGGGCGCACCATCAGCACGCACACCATGGCCACGAAGACGACGGTCGCCGAGGCTTCCGGGTAGAACACCTTGGTCATGCCCTCGAATATGCCCAGGCCGAGGCCGGTGAAGATGGAGCCGAGGATGGATCCCATCCCGCCGATTACCACCACCGCGAACACGGTAATGATCAGGTTCTGCCCCATCAGCGGCGAGATCTGCATCACCGGCGCGGCCAGCACGCCGGCAAAGGCGGCCAGCCCCACGCCGAAGGCATAGGTCAGCGTGACCAGCAGCGGCACGTTGATGCCGAATGCTTCCACCATGCGGGGGTTCTCGGTGCCGGCGCGCAGGTAGGCGCCGAGCCTTGTCTTCTCGATCACGTACCAGGTCACGAAGCACACCGTGAGCGAGGCCACGACGACCCAGGCACGGTAGTTGGGCAGCACCATGAAGCCCACGCTGGTGGCGCCGCTAAGCGCCTCGGGCGTGGCATAGGACAGGCCGGACACACCGTAGGCCGAGCGCAGCAGGCCTTCGATCAGCAAGCTGATGCCCAGCGTCAGCAACAGCCCGTAGAGGTGGTCGAAGCGGTAGAGGCGGCGCAACATGGTGCGTTCCAGCACCACGCCCAGCGCGCCGGCAACCAACGGCGCGAGCAGCAGCATCAGCCAGTAGTTAAGGCCGAGGTAGCTCATGCCCATCCATGCCAGCACGGCGCCCAGCATGAACAGGGCGCCATGGGCGAAGTTAATGACGTTGAGCAGGCCGAAGATGACCGCAAGGCCGAGACTGAGGATGGCGTAGAACGAGCCGTTGACGAGGCCGAGCAGCAACTGGCTCAGCAGGGCGGGCACAGGTATGCCAAAAAATTCCATAGCGATGGTTCCTTACACGCCGAGCAGGGCGTTGAGCGTGGGCATCTTGTGCCCGAGCGCGCCGGCGTCGAAGCTCTCCACCATGCGGCCGTGCTCCATCACATAGAAGCGGTCGGCCAGAGGTGCGGCGAAGCGGAAATTCTGTTCCACCATCACGATGGTGTAGCCGCGCTTCTTCAGGGTGGTGATCATTCTTGCCAGTGTTTGTACGATGACGGGCGCGAGGCCTTCGGAGATTTCATCGAGCAGCAGCACGCTGGCGCGGGTGCGCAGGATGCGCGCGACCGCCAGCATCTGCTGCTCGCCGCCCGACATGCGGGTGCCCTGGCTCTTGCGGCGCTCCCACAGGTTGGGGAACATCGCATAGATCTCGTCCAGCGGCATCGGCTCGCGGCCCGCGGTTGCGCCGTCCGGCTTGAACACCGGCGGCAGCATCAGGTTCTCCTCGCACGACAGGCTGGAAAAGATGGCGCGTTCCTCCGGGCAATAGCCGAGTCCCAGAGGCGCGATGCGGTGCGTCTTCATGCCGATGGTCTCGGTGCCATTGACGCGGATCGAGCCTTTGCGGGCGCCGACGAGCCCCATGATGGCGCGCATGGTCGTGGTGCGGCCCGCGCCATTGCGGCCGAGCACGGTGACCACCTCGCCCGGATTGACGGTCAGGTCCACCCCGTGGAGGATGTGGGACTCGCCATACCAGGCGTGCAGGTCCTTGATCTGCAGGGCAGGGGTTGGTTGGGTCATGGCGTTGCCTCCGTCAGCGCGGCATCGGCCGTGCCCATGTACGCTTCCATCACCTGCGGGTTCCGCGCCATTTCCTCGTAAGGCCCTTCGGCCAGGATGGCGCCGCGCTGGAGCACGGTGATGCGGTCCGCGATGGATGACACCACGCTCATATTGTGTTCGACCATCAGCACGGTGCGCCCCGCTGAAACCTGCTTGATCAAGGCGGTTACCACCTCCACGTCTTCATGCCCCATGCCTTGCGTGGGTTCGTCGAGCAGCATCAGCTCCGGGTCCATGGCGAGCGTGGTGGCGATTTCCAGCGCGCGTTTCCGCCCGTATGCCAGTTCGGCGGTGGGCAGGTCGGCAAAGCCTTCCAGGCCGACGGCCTTCAGCAGCGCTATCGAGCGGTCATTGAGTTCATCGAGCGAGCGCTTGCTTTTCCAGAAGTGATACGCGGTGCCCAGCTTGCGTTGCAGCGCCACGCGCACGTTTTCCATCACCGTGAGCTGCGGGAACACCGCCGAGATCTGGAAGGAGCGGATCACACCCTTGCGGGCGATCTGGGCCGGTCGCTCCCGCGTGATGTCCTCGCCGTTGAACAGGATGGCGCCGGCGGAGGGCGTGTGGAACTTGGTCAGCAGGTTGAAGCAGGTGGTCTTGCCGGCGCCATTGGGCCCGATCAGGGCGTGGATGGCGCCGCGCCGTACCCGCAGGTCGACCCTGCTGACGGCGGTGAAGCCCTTGAACTCCTTGGTGAGTCCGCGGGTTTCAAGGATTACGTCAGCCTGGCTCATGCGTGCTCCGCGTCAGTGTCATTGCGTGTCGGCATCGCGGCTCACTTCTTCACGAGCGCGCATTCGCTTGCGGATAGCGGGCGGAACGCCGCGTCGCCGGGAATGGTGCCGAGGTATTTGACGAGATCCCACGGGCCCTTCGACTCCGCCGGCGACTTGGCCTGCGCCAGGTACATGTCATGCACCATCCGGCCATCCGCGCGCACCTTGCCGCCATGCACGAAGTCATCGTTGACCACCAGGGCGCGCATCTTTTCCGCCACGGCCGGCCCGTCCACCGTCTTGGCCGCCTCGATCGCCTTGAGGTAATGCAGCACGCCGGAGTAGACGCCGATCTGGCCATGCGTCGGGTAGGCCTTCTGCTTGGCGAAGAAGCGCTCGACGAAGGCCTTCGACCTGGCGTCGAGATCCAGCTTGAACGGGTCCACATAGGTCAGACCCTGCGCCACGCTGGGCCCCAGGCTCTTCAGGTCGGTGATGAAGGTCGAGGGCGTAATCACGGTCTGGCCGCCTTTGATCAGGCCGAATTCGCCGGCCGCCTTGACGCCGTTGATCATGTCATTGCCCGCGTTGGCCAGCACTACCACCTTGGCCTTGGACGCGGACGCCGCCACGATGGGGCTGCTGAAGTCGCTGGCATTGAGCGGGTGCTTGGTGCTGCCGATATTCTTGCCGCCGCTGGCATCCACCTCCTTGCGGAAATCCGATTCCAGCGACTGGCCGAATGCGTAGTCCACGGTGATGTAGTACCAGCTGCTCTTGCCGTCGGCGATCAGGCGCTTGACCAGCGGCGCCGATACCGAGTAGGTATCCCAGCCCCAGTGGAAGCCGGTGGGCGAGCAGTTCTGGTTGGTCAGCGCCATGGCGCCGCCCGTCGAGACGATATTGATCTTCTGCTTCTGCTTGGCGATTTCCTGCACCGCCAGCGCGGTGGAGGAGTTGGGGAAGTCGATCACCATGTCGACGCCATCGGTATCGAACCAGCGGCGCGCCAGCGACGAGGCGATATCCGCCTTGTTCTGGTGGTCGCCCGACAGCACGGTGACCGGCTTGCCGAGCACCTTGCCGCCGAATTCCTCCACCGCCATCTGCGCCGCGAGCACCGAGCCGCGGCCCGAGAGATCGGCGTAGGAGCCGGACATGTCGGTAATCACGCCAACCTTGACACCGCTGGCATCCGCCAGGGCGGCGGTGCCATACATCAGGGCGATCAGGGCAGGCACCAGGGCGATGCGTTGGGCTTTGTGCAGAGACTTCATGGGGGCGCTCCAGACAGGGTGAATGAAAAACGGAAAGCAGGAAGAAGAGGGGGCAGGGCCCGGCCGTGCATCGTTTGCGTACCGGCCGGCATCGCCTTGGTGCAACGATCAGTATGCTGACTATAAAATACAGTGTACTGAGCAAATTCCGGGCCAGATGCCATGGCGGGCCGGCTCAGGTCTCCAGGTCGCGGCCCCGCGTTTCGGGCACGAACACCATGCCGATCACAAACGCGAGGGCGGCGATCGAGACCGGATACCACAGGCCAAAGTACACATTGCCGCTGGACACGTTCATCGCCGTCACCACGAAGGACAGCATGCCTCCGACCCAGCCGGCGCCAAGGTGGAAGGGCAGGGACAGCGAGGTGTAGCGGATGCGCGCAGGGAACAGCTCCACCATGAACGCCGCCAGCGGGCCGTACACCATGGCGAGGAAGAGGATGGGAATCAGCAGCATCAGGAACAGCATCGGGCGGTTGATGGCCGCCGGGTCGGCGCGCTCGGGCCAGCCCGCGGCAAGCAGGGCCTGCCGGATTGCCTTGCTGTCGAAACCCTGCAGCGTCGCGTCGCCGATGCGCAGTTCGGGCTGCGGGCGCCCCTCGTCCTGGGTGAATTCGTAGCCCACGCCGAGGTCCGTCAGGTAGCCCTTGGCCTTGTCGCATGCGGATACCGGCTCGGCAAACAGTCGGAAGTGGCAGTCGCCGGCGCGCAGTTGCACGGTGTTGCGCTGCTGGAACTGTTCGAGCGCCGGATTGGCGTAATGCGTCAGCGCCTTGAAGATGGGCTGCGTGGTGAGGGCGGCCAGCAGGCAGGCGGCCATCATGATGTGCTTGCGGCCAATCCGGTCGGACAGCCAGCCGAAGAACAGGTAGCAGGGCGTGGCGATCACCAGTGCGATGCCGATCAGCAGGTGCACCAGTTCCAGCGGCACGTGCAGCGTCTTGTTGACGAAGAACATGGTGTAGAAATGCCCGGTCCCGAAGATGGCCCCGAGCCCCGAAGCCACCACGAACAGCAGCAGCACATACTTCAGGTTGGCCCAGTTCGTGAAGCTGTCCAGGATGGGCGATTTCGACGTGTTGTTGCCGGCCTTCATGCGCGCGAAGATCGGCGACTCGTGCAGCTTGCCGCGGATATAGACCGATACCACMAGCATCAGGAAGGACACCAGGAAGGGCAGGCGCCAGCCCCATTCGCGAAACTGCGCCTCGCTCAGGAAGGTCTTGAGCAGGTACACCACCAGCAGTGAGGAGAGCAGGCCGAGGGTGGCCGTAGTCTGCAGCGAACTGGTGTAGAGGCCGCGCTTTTCGACCGGCGAATGCTCGGCGACGTAGGTCACCGCGCCGCCCACCTCGCCGCCCAGCGCCAGCCCTTGCAGCAGGCGCAACAGCACCAGCAGGATGGTCGCGGTGATGCCGATCTGGCCATACGTGGGCAGCAACCCGACACCCACGGTGGCGATACCCATCAGCAGGATCGTCACCAGGAACGTATATTTGCGGCCGATCAGGTCGCCCAGCCGGCCGAACAGCAGGGCGCCGACGGGGCGCACCAGGAAGCCCGCGCCGAAGGTGGCCAGGCTGGCGAGGAAAGCGGTGGTTTCGTTGCCGGGCGGGAAGAACAATGCGCCAAAATAGACGGCGAGCGCCGCGTAGATATAAAAGTCGTACCACTCCATCAGCGCCCCGAAAGACGACGCGAGGATCACCTTGCGCTCTTCCCTCGTCATGCCTTGCTTGCGCGCGGCGGCACTGTCACTGGTCAGGCTGATTGTCATGGCCGTAGTTCTCCTGGGGGCGTCCCAGCTTGTGCGTGTGTGTGCTTCACACTGTCAGCATGCTGAGTAATTTCAATCAGTGTACTGAGCAGAATTTGGGAGTGTTATGGGGGTTAACCCTTTTGACTCCGGCTAGACATTCCACAACCTCGTTGCTATATTAAAAATGCTCAGCATACTGAGTAATTAAGCAGACAAGCCTTCGCAAGGGCAACGGCACGCGCCTTCCCGCCCCCGTCTCAAGGCCTGCATCGAAGCACGCCCCCACCACATCAGGAGTCGCCACAGCATGACGAGAATACGGAAGATTGCCCTGGAGGAACACTTCATGGCCCCCGGTTTCCAGGCCTATTCGAAGGGATATCTCCAGCATATCGATGCGGTGGTGATGGCCGACCTCGCGAAGCGCCTCGCCGATTTCGACGACATCCGCATCGGCGAGATGGACCGTGCCGGCATCGATTTCACCGTGCTGTCGCAGACCGGTCCCGGCGTGCAGGGCGAAACGGACCGCGCCGCCGCCATCGGCCGCGCCCGCGAGAACAACGATTTCCTGGCCGCGCAAGTGGCGCGCCATCCCACCCGCTTCGCTGGCTTTGCCGCGCTGCCGATGCACGATCCCGTGACAGCGGCGGATGAACTTGAGCGCACCGTGAAGCAGCTCGGCTTCAAGGGGTCGCTGGTCAACGGGCACACCCAGGGCAAGTACTATGACGACCCCGCATACGACGCGTTCTGGGAGCGCATGCAGGAGCTGGACGTGCCGATGTACCTGCATCCGACCGACGCCTATGCGATGCCGCATGTGTACGCCGGGCATCCCGAGATCAGCGGCGCGGCCTGGGGCTGGGGCGTGGAAACGGCCAGCCATGCGCTGCGCCTGCTGTTCAGCGGCGTGTTCGACCGCTTCCCCCGGCTCAAGATCATCCTCGGCCATATGGGCGAAGGGCTGCCGTTCCAGCGCTGGCGTTTCGACAGCCGTTTCGCTGTGTACTCGCACGGTATCAGGCTGGCGAAGAAGCCTTCCGAATACATCGGCAGCAATATCGTGATCACCACCTCCGGCGTGTGCTCGCCCGCCGCGCTGAACGGCGCCATTGCCGAGATGGGCGCCGAGGCGGTGCTGTTCTCGGTCGACTATCCCTACGAATCCACCGCCATCGCCGCGGACTTTATCGAGCAGGCACCGATGGACGACGCGACCCGAAGCCTCGTCTGCCACGGCAACGCCGAACGCATTCTCAAGCTTTGAACCCCGAAATAACGGAGCGCCCCGTGCAAAAGACTTTCCGTATCGGCCAGATCGTGCCGAGCTCGAACACCACCATGGAAACCGAAATCCCCGCGATGCTGCTGGCGCGCCAGCAGGTGCGGCCCGAGCGGTTCACCTTCCACTCCAGCCGCATGCGCATGAAGAAGGTGGTCAAGGAGGAAC
>NZ_JBFTSG010000092.1:0-19255 GCF_056399885.1 Cupriavidus sp. 01L45
ACCCTCGCCATCAAAGACCTGTCCGTCACCGAAGAACTCGACGCCCGTGCCATGCGCGCCGTGCGCGGCGGCTTCGTGCCCTTCCTGCCCGTGTTCAGCGCGGTCAAGCTCGACTCGACTTTCAACGCTTCGCAGCTGATCGGCCAGACGCAGAACGTCGTCAACATGAACGGCAACAACACGGCCTTCGCGGACGACATCAAGTCGAATGTCCACTCGACCCAGAACGCCCAGAACAACATCTATCGCTAAGCCGCGGGCCCTGCCCACCGCGCAAGCTGCATTCGCAAACTACTGAATACCCGGAGAACTGCCATGACTACCACCCTCGCCATCAAAGACCTGTCCGTCACCGAAGAACTCGACGCCCGCGCCATGCGCGCCGTGCGCGGCGGCTTCGTGCCCTTCCTGCCCGTGTTCAGCGCCGTCAAGATCGACTCGACCTTCAATGCCGAGCAACTGATCGGCCAGACGCAGAACGTCACCAACATGAATGGCAACAACRCGGCCTTCGCCGCGGATATCAAGTCGCACGTGAGCTCAACGCAGAACGCGAACAACAACATCTATCGTTGAAGCCACCGCCGCCCTCCCGGATTGCCGGGCGGGGCGGCCCTCTCTTGCCGCCTTCATGGCAGCCAGCCTCCAATTACAGGTTGGATAGCGCCGCCGGCGGATACACAATGAAGCATGGCGAGGCCTGCTTGCTTGCATCCGGGCCGTGACCGACCCGGCGCAGCTGGCGCCGGCGACGTGACGAACGGGGCCTGCTGCCCGCCTAGTCCTTTTCGGTTCGCTTGCGCCTGCAGGAGGCGATCGTGCCAGACCTTTCCACTCCGTTCCGTGTGCATCGATCACGCACCGCCGCAAAGCGATGCCTGATGGCAGGCGCGTGCCTGCTGGCGCTGGCCGGCTGTGCCGATTTTCGTCCCCCGGTGTACGAACGCCCGGTAACACCGGCCAAGCCCGACTGGGCGCGCCAGGGTTCGATCACCGTCTCGGCGTCGGACACCATCGTGCCGAACTGGTGGCAGGCCTTCCGGGATCCCTATCTGGACGGACTGGTCGACAAGGCCATCGCTGGCAATTACGACATCAAGGTGCTGGCCGCGCGAATCAAGGTGGCAGGCGCACAGATTTCCGAGGCGAAGGCCGGTGCGCTGCCGGTCTTTGATGTCGGCGCCGGTGCAAGCTTCGAGAAAACCACAGGGCAGAACCTGGTCAAGACTTACAACCTGGGCACCCAGGTCAACTGGGATATCGACATCTGGGGCAAGGTCGAGAAGGGCGTGCAAGCCCAGACCGCGGAATTCAACGCGACCGAAGCGGATTGGCGCGCCGGCTACCTCACCCTGGTCTCGGACGTGTCCACTACCTATTTCCAGATCCTGCAGTTCGACGAACAGATCGATCAGCAGTCCAGGTCACTGGCCAAGAACAAGCAGATCCTCGCCACCTACCAGGCGATGTTCCAGAACGGACTGGTCCCCAAGATCCGGGTGATGCAGCAACAGGCGGAAATCAACCGGCTGACCAAGAACCTGCTGGAACTGCGCCGCTCGCGCGATATCTCGGAGAATGCACTTGGCACGCTGGTCGGCGTGCCGGCGGGCGTTTTCAAGGTACCCGCGGGGCGCTTGCAAGAGCGCGTGCAGTTGCCCGCGGTGCCGGCCGGGCTACCGTCGCAGTTGCTCTCGCGGCGCCCGGATATCGTGGCGGCGGAGTACCGCGTGCTTGAGTCATACAACCTGGTCGGACAGGCGCGGCTGGCGCAGTTGCCCACCGTCAGCCTGACCGGTCGCGGCGGCACCGCAAGCTTCGCCTTGTCGGATCTGCTGAAGTCCTTCACATTCGGCCTGATGCCGAGCATCAACCTGCCCATGCTGGATCCGAACGTGCGTGCGCATGTCAAGACCACCGAGGCGCAGACCAAGGTGGCCGAGAACGAGTACGGCCGCACGGTGATCACTGCATTCGAGGAGGTGGAGAACGCACTGGTCAACGTCGATGCGCACAAGAAGCAGCGGGTGGAGTTGCAGCAGCAGGTGGAGCAACTGCGCGTCGTGTCGGCGCAGATCGAGGCTCAGCTCAAGGAAGGCGTTGTGTCCCAGCTTGAAGTATTCGAGACCGAGCGGTCACTGCTCAGCGCGCAACTCGAGTTGTTGGCGAACCACCAACAAATCCTGGCCGACACTGTCACCCTGTACAAGGCACTTGGCGGAGGGTGGCCAAGCGTCGAAGTGAGCAATGCGGGAAAGGACGCGCCGCGGCAGGTGGCGAAATAGACCCCGCGACAATCCATGTATCGGGACCGGACGATCCCGGCAAAGCCGGCGCCAGGCCCGCAATACGCCGCCGGTGGACGTTTGACTACCGGCAAGCGTGGCCTACTATGTCCTTAGTCAACACGTTCCCGGCGGAGCGGGCCGGTTCGGCCCCGCGCCGCCGCCATGGAAAATGGCTTGCCGCCGGCGCACGCGCCGCGGCTCGCGCTGTTGGTGGTATCGAAACATGGCTCCAGACGAAGCTCTGATTGTCGAGATACGGGCAAAGGTGGGGCAGGCGTTCGATATCGTGCTTGTCCCCATCTCGCACCCCGAGTTGGGCGAGATCCGCATCGACGAGAGCCTGTTCGCCGTGGGCCGCGCGGAAGCGCCATTCGCCGCATATCCTCCCGATGTGGCGGCCGCGCTTTCACGCCGTCATGCGCGCATCTTCTCCGAGCACGGCGCGGCCTATATCGCGGACCTGGGCAGCAAGAACGGCACCACGGTCAACGGCGAGACCGTGGTACTGCAGCCGGCGAGATTGCGCGATGGCGACGAGGTGCGCTTCGGCGCGGCGCTGTGCTATCGGGTGCGTCTGGCTTCGCGCACGCCGGTACAGGCACCGGAGCCGATATCGGTCGTGCTGACGCTCACCCCCGAGCGCGACGACCTGGGCCTGCAGCCAGTCGAGGTGGCCGGATTTCCTTTCCTGGTCAGCAAGGCCGACGAGACCTTCTCCCGCTACAAGGAGGTCTATCCTCACCAGGTCAACTATGTCTCGCGCCGTCACGCGCACATTTTCCTGAAGGGTGGGCAGCCTTTCATCGAGGATCTGGGCAGCACCAACGGCACCTTCGTCAACGGCAAGCGCGTGGAAGAACACGCGGTTCCCCTTGGTGAGAGGGACCTCGTTGCCTTTGGCGGCAATCATTTCGTCTATCGGGTCGGCATACGGAACGATGCGGCCACGGATGCGACCGTCACCAGCTCGAACCTGCCGCCCCCCCAAGGCACCGGCACGCCTGCGCAGAGCGCGCCAGACGTGGCGCCGACGTGCGCACCGCCCGTTCCAGTGGCAGCCGCCGCAACCGTGGCCGAGCCGGCCCACGATCCAGACAAGACCACCTTCGTCGGCGCGGCTGGTTCGTTCCTGGACATCTTCTGCGTCGACTATGCCGCGCAGCAAGAGGACGAGGTCAACCAGGAGGCCCTGCCCCAGCCCGAAGGCGATGCGGGCGGGGCGGACAAGCCGCGTGCGCAAGGCAAGTTCGCCCTGGTCATGGGCAAACTTGGCAGCAGCTTCGGTGCCGCGGAGCGCGCCGGACTGAAGCGCGCAGCGCGGTGGGGCGGTATCCTGGCCGCGGCGGTCGTGGCGCTGCTGCTATTCCTGTATTTCCGCGGCGCGCCCGAGCGCGAGATGACGGACTTGATGGCTAGCGGCGACTATACCCGCGCGGCGGCGGTGGCCGATGCGTACCTCAAACGGCACCCGGACAAGGTACGGTTCCAGGCGATGGGCACGGAAGCGTTGTTGCGGGCGGAGGTGCCGGCATGGATCGGCAAGCTGCAGGCGCGCGATTTCAACGGTGCGGACGCGGCGCTGGCGCGTATGAAGATACTCGGCGCGCACAACGCGGACGCACTCGGGTTGCTCGAAGAACTTGCCTGGATCGGACGGCTGAACCGTTTCGTGGCCGGCCGCGGCGGCGTGGACGCGCCTATCCGCATGTATGCCGATGAGGCCAGCATCCGCGCCTTGCTCAAACACTGGAACGAGGACACGCCGGCGCACCAGCGCGCACTCGACCGCATCGCCGCTTACGTGCCGCAGTTCAAGGAGCCCTATGCCGATGCGCTCAGCTACTTGCGCAAGCTGCAAAGCGATGATTCTGTCTACCTGGCGGCCATCGACCGCCTGAACGCATCGCTCGCCACCGGCCTGGCAAGCGATCACCCCGAAGCCCTGCAGGCCGTGCTGGCCGATTACGCCGAGAAATATCCAAGGCTCGCCGGCATGGATCGCCTGAAGGACGATCTGAAGCAATACCTGGAACYGGACAGCGCGGCGCGCGCGATGAAACTGGGCCCGCTGATGGCGCAAATGGCCAAGGCCCGCTTCTCCTCGCCGCCCTTCCAGGCCCGCTTCGGCGTTCTGGCGGCCAGCCGACTGCCGACGCCGGAACTGGTGCGGCAATACGGCGAGGTGGACAAGGCGTGGCGTGCGGGAGACAGCGACAAGGCCTTCGCGGGGCTGCAACAGATAAAGACAGGGCCATGGGCCGAGGCCGCGGCCAGGGATCTCGCGCGCAAGCAGGCCGTCGCCACGCAGTTCGCCGAATTGAAGAAGGCGCGCGGGGGCAAGGGCTACGAGGAGTCCTTGCTGTCGTTCTACGCCATGCTCGATCCCGCTGAGGACACCTACTTCCTCAAGGCAATCGAACCCGATGTGGCAGCGATACACGATGCGGCTACCAGGCGCGCGCAGGAACTGATGAACGGTGCGCTGGCATCGTGGCGGCAGTATCGCCGCGACGGGGCGATCGGCGGCGAGCAGCGGCTGGAATCCGAAATCTCCGGAAAATTCCGCACGCAGGCGCGCCTGTTGTCCAATGCCAGCGCACAAGCGCGGCAAGGCATGCGCATCTACACGCAACTGAAGGTCGGCGATACGGCGCAGTGGAGTCAACTCCAGGAGGATATCAATTCGGAAACGGAGTTGCAGCGGCGTTCGCTGCAGGAACTGCGCATGGTGTTGAATCCGGCCTTGCTCAAGGCCAAGCTTGCATTGATAGGGGGGGAGGGCGATGAGGGACGATAGCCGGGACAATCGCCTTAAGCCGCTGTCAGAGGCACTTGAGGATCACAGCGCGGAAGGCATCGCGATCCTGAGCGCGGAGCCTTGGAAGATGATGCAGATCTCCGTGCTGGTCATGGTGGCGCTGGTTGTTTGCGCGCTGGTGTGGTCGTTCGTCGGGCACGCCGATGTGATCGTGTCCGCGGACGGTACCCTGGCGCCCGAATCGGAAGTGCGGCGGTTCTATGCGCCGGTTGACGGCGAGCTCGCGGATCTCTATGTGGCCGAAGGCCAGCCGGTGTCCAAGGACGACGTGCTGGCGCGGCTGAATGCGCGCGGCGCGATCGAGGCCGCCACCAATGCGCTGGAGGCGCAGCTCAAGCTGCAGGATTCCGAACGCGAGTGGAAGCAGTTTCCCGACAGGAAGCTGCTGATGGAGCGCAAGGCGGCGGCGTTGAAGCAGCAGATCGATGTGGCGGAACGGCTGCATGAGAACCGCACGGCAGAAGGCACCACCCGGCTCGCGGAACAGCAACGGGCGCAATTGCAGCAGGCGCGCAGCAACCTCGACAGCGCGCGCCGTACCCGCGAATTCGCCCGGCAGGAGCAGGACAGGTATGCGCGTCTGTTCGCACTGCCCGGCGGCGGCGGCGTTTCGCAGTCGCAGGTGGAGTCCAAGCGGATCGCTGCGGTCGAAGCGGAGAACGCGCTGCAGATTGCCCAGTCGCGGCTGGCCGAACTGGATTCCAAACTGAGCCAGGAGTTCAACCAGGCCACGGTGCAACTGGAAGGCAGCAGCCAGGAACTGACCAACCTGCGTATCCAGTACGACGCCGCGCTGCGCGAGATCGCCAATACGGAAGACAAGCTGCGCCTGCAGGTCCAGACCGCGCGGCTGGTGGCCGAGGCGGCGGCGCGCATCCGCTTCGAGAATATCGACAAGGACAACTTCCTGCTGATACTGGCCCCGGTGGCCGGTGTGATCACGGATGTCACCTCCACGCAGCGCGGCGACAAGGTCCAGGCCAATACGCCATTGGGTGGCATTGCCCCCAAGGACGCGCGTCCGGTGCTCAAGATCGTCATTGCCGAACGCGACCGCGCCTTCCTGCGCGAGGGCCTGCCCGTCAAGCTGAAGTTCAACGCCTTCCCCTACCAGCGCTACGGCCTGATCAACGGCACGCTGGAATACATCTCGCCGGCGACCAAGCTGGCCGGCCCGAACAAGCAGCCGATGTACGAGGGGCGCGTCAGGTTGGCGCAAGACTATTACTCGGTGGCCGATAGCAAGTATCCGCTGCGCTACGGCATGACAGCCACGGCGGAGATCGTGGTGCGCGAGCGGCGGCTGATCGACCTCGGGCTGGATCCGTTCCGGCAGGTTGCCGGATGAAAGGGTGCGCATCGGCCCGCATCCACGGGCAGACGGTGCGTGGCGTGTGGCAAGAATCAAGGAGCTGACGAGATGACAGCGATTGTGCGGGTCGACGACGAAGTCATCGGCGTCGAGGAGTTCATCCGGGTCCTGAAGCTCACGGGACAATTCGAAGCGCTGATCGAGCAGATCGTCAGGGACAAGCTGACGGTGCATGCGGCGAAGAAGCAGGGCCTCACCGTGTCGCCGGAGGAGATCCAGGAACGCGCCGACCAGTTCCGGCGCGTGCAGGGCCTGCACCGCGCGACGGAAATGAACCATTACCTCGATGTGCTCGGCGTCAGCCTCGACGAGTTCGAGGCGTTTATTACCGATAGCCTTTACCAGGAGAAGATGCTGGCCGAGGTAGCCAACGAAAAAGCCGTCGACGCATACTTCAAGCTGCATTCTCCGAAGTTCGACAGCATCGAGGTCAGCCATATCGTGGTAGACGCCGAAGGCAAGGCCAAGGAACTGATCTCCTACCTGCAGGACGACCCCGACAGCTTTGCCGAGATGGCGCGCGAGCATTCCCTGGCAGATACGAAGGAGCAAGGTGGCGCAATTGGCAAGGTACTGCGCGGATCGCTGAAGACCGACATTGAAGCCAAGGTGTTCAATGCCGCCACCGGCGACCTGCTTGGCCCCTTTCCCTCCCACGACCGCGCCTTCTTCGAGATATTCATGGTGAGCGCCAAGCATCCCGCGGTGCTGGATGCGGAAGTGGCGGCGGAGGTGCGCCGGCTCCTGCGTGAGGACTGGCTGATGGCCAGGGCGCAGGAACACGTCATCGAAGCGCGCTAACCGCGAAGGCCGAGAAGCATATGGAAGCCAGCCCCGAACTGCAGCCGCTCGCCGATTTCCTGTCGGGCGTGGAAATACTCTCGCCGTTCTCGCGCGAGGAGATGGAGCGGCTGGCGGAGCACGCGCAATCGCTTTCCTTTGGCTTCGGCGAGACGATCTGCAATGCCGGCGATCCGGCCGACGGGCTCTTCGTCATCAAGGCGGGCTCGGTGCGTATCTTCAACGAGGAAAATGGCAAGGAGGTCAGCCTCGGCGTGCGCAAGGCACGCGAGGTCTTTGCCGATATCGCCATGCTGCGGGAATACCGGCACGAATCCTCGGTGCGGTCTTCCGGCAAGACCGAGCTGCTGTTTATCCCGCGCAGCGTGACCGAGCCCATGATCGCGCAGAATCCGGCGGCGATGGCTTTTGTCGCCAGCTATGTCGCGATCAGTTCGGCCGGCGGCTTCGTCGCGCGCCTGTTCGACCTGCGCGGAAAGCTCGATAAGAGCGAACTCGAAGAGGCCGTGCGCAGCGTGGGCGTCAAGCGCGTGTCCGAGGGCAAGGAGATCCTGAAGCAGGACTCCAGGGAGGACCGCCGCCTGTACGTGGTGCGCCAGGGCGAGGTGCGCATCGTGCGCAATGAGGATGGCATCGAGTATCCGCTGGCGACCCTGCGCCAGGGCGACATCTTTGGCGAGCGTGCCTGCGTGATGCGTCAGGAGCAGATCGCCTCTGCCATCGCCGGCACGGATGTCAGGCTGCTGGTCATCCCGGAAAAGACCGTGCAGCTGATCCTGGAACGCAACCCGAAGTTGCGTGAAGTGCTGGAAGAACGCATTCGCTTTATCGACCGGGAACTGCACCGGCAAAAGAAACTGGCAGAGCGGCGCAAGCATCCGGTCATGCTCGACTTGCGCTCGAAGCCGGAGTTCGGCGAGCGGGTGATCCGCCGTTTTGCGCTGGTGGAGCAGGCCGAGGAGATGGATTGCGGCGCTGCTTGCCTGGCAATGATCTGCCGCCATCATGGCATTGCCATGACGCTGGGCAAACTGCGCGAGCTCGCCAATGTGACCACGCAGGGCGCCACGCTGGACAGCCTGGCCCGCGCCGGCGAATCGCTCGGCTTTACCACGCGGGGGGTACAGTGCACGCATGATTCCCTGCTGGGCTTCGAGTTGCCGTTCATCATCCACTGGGAGGGCTATCACTACGTGGTGGTCTACGGCGTATCGAAACGCTGGGTATGGGTGGCCGACCCGGCCCTCGGTTTTCGCAAGATGGCCGTCGAAGAGTTCGAGCGCGGGTGGAGCGGTACCTGCCTGCTCTTCACCGCCGGCGAAAGCATGGCGCAACTGGCGGTGGCGCGCTCGCCCTGGCTGCGTTTCATCGGCTACCTGGCGCCATATAAACGGATTCTTGCGCACCTGTTCCTGGCGACCTTTGTGATCCAGGTGCTCGGGGTGGTGCCGCCCCTGATCATCCAGAACATCCTGGATGGCGTAGTGGTACACCAGAACGTCGGACTGCTGAACCTGCTGATCCTGGGGCTGATCATCTCCAATGTCTTCTCGCAGTTCATGAGCACGGTGCGGGCATACCTGGCCAATTTCATGGTGCGCAATATGGACTTCGCCATGATGTCGCACTTCTTCAAGCACACCTTGTCGCTGCCGTTCTCCTTCTTCGCCAAACGCAAGACGGGCGATATCTTTGCCCGCTTTCAGGAGAACCAGACCATCCGCGCCTTCCTGACCGAGTCGACGGTGACGACGGCACTCAACCTGCTGATGGTGTTCATCTACTTCACCATCATGTTTCTCTACAACGTCAAGATGACGCTGGTGCTGATCGCGTTCGTGATTCCCATCGCCGCCCTGACGGTCGTGGCCACGCCCAAGGTCAAAGCGTACGCGCGCGAGGTGTTCAACACCTCGACCGAGGCCAGGTCCTACCTGATGGAGACGCTGGGCGGCGTGGAGACGGTCAAGGGCATGGGYATCGAGCGGCCCGTGCGGCTGAAGTGGGAGAAGAAGTACGCCAAGGCGCTGGAATTGCAATACAAGGCGCAGGCCTTCCACATCCTGGTGGGGCTGGCCAGCCAGCTGCTCAATGCCGCAACTACCATCGCCGTGCTTTGGGTGGGCGCCAACCTCGTGCTGCAGCGTGAACTGACGGTCGGCCAGCTCATTGCCTTCAATGCCTTCATGGGGAGCGTACTGGCGCCATTGATGGGCCTGGTGGCGCTGTGGGGCCAGCTCAACGATGCGGGCGTCGCGATGGAGCGGCTGGGCGATGTGCTGGACCTGGAGCCGGAGCAGAAGCCCGAAGACCTGCCTTCGCGCGTGATGCTCCCGGACCTGCAGGGCGAGATCAATCTGGAAGGCATCTATTTCCGCTACGGCGGCGCGGAGACGCCTTATGTACTGGAGAACATCAGCTTCAGCATCAAGCCTGGCGAGTTGCTGGCCATCGTTGGGCGCAGCGGATCGGGCAAGACCACGCTGGCCAAGATGCTGGTGGGTTTCTATGTGCCGACCGACGGCAAGCTGACCGTGGATGGCTACGATATCGGCGTGATCGACAAGGAGTATTACCGCGCGCAGATCGGCTATGTAATGCAGAGCAACCTGCTGTTCTCGGGCACCATCGCCGAGAACATCGCCTGCGGCGACGACAGCCCGGACCGCCGCCATATCGAGGAAGTCGCCAAGATGGCCGATGCCCATGCCTTCATCAGCAAGCTGCCGCTCGGGTATGAACAGGTGGTGGGGGAACGCGGCGTGGGCCTGTCCGGTGGGCAGATCCAGCGGCTCTGCATTGCGCGCGCGCTCTATCACGATCCTCGCCTGCTGGTTTTCGATGAGGCGACTTCGGCGCTGGATACACAGTCGGAGAGCAACATCCTTGGCAATATGCAGGAGATCCTGCATGGCCGCACGGCCGTGATCATCGCGCACCGCCTGAGCACCATCATGCGCGCGGACAAGATCCTGGTGCTGTACGAGGGCGCCATCGTTGAGCAGGGCCGGCATGAGGAACTGCTGGAGCGCAAGGGCATGTACTACCAGTTGGTGCAAAAGCAGCTGAGCGCGGCTTGAGCGCGCGCACGCGCCGGGACATCCATGGCGCAATGCAACGCAGGGGGAGCGCGATATGAAGTTGTTCAACCAGGGCGGATCGGTCGGGTCCGCCATCTCCTATGCCGGGCTGATCGAGAAGATCGAGATCCTGCGCTCCACGTTGCGCTGGGCTTCCAAGCTCGAACGCACGGAGATCGAGAAGCTGCTCAAGCAAGCCACCACGCTGCGCGACGAGGTGATGCAATTGTCGCACAAGGAGCGCTTTGTGCAGGCGGCGGTGGCCGAGCCCGTTCCGGCGGATCTCGCGCCGCGGGAGCGCCGGCAGGCGCTGCTCGAGCGCAGCTTTATCTTCGAGGGCACGTTCGGCGACAATCCAAAGCTGCTGGAAGCGCTGGAAATTGCCGAGAAGGCCGCGCCGACCGATCTGCCGGTGCTGATCGATGGCGAGAGCGGTACCGGCAAGGAGCTGATGGCCAAGGTGATCCATGCCAACGGATCGAGGACGGACAAGCCCTATATCTCGGTGAACTGCGGGGCGATTCCGGAGAACCTGATCGAGTCCGAGCTGTTCGGCCACAAGAAGGGTGCCTTCACTGGCGCGGCCAACGATCGCCGGGGCAAGTTCGAGAGCGCGCATACGGGGACCATTTTCCTCGACGAGATCGGCGAGCTGCCGCTGACCGGGCAGGTCAAGTTGCTGCGCGTGCTGGAGTCGCATGAGATCCAGCGGGTTGGCTCCGACGAGACCATTTCAGTCGATGCGCGTATCGTGGCGGCAACCAACCGGGACCTGCGGCGCCTGAGCGAGGAGGGCAAGTTCCGCGAAGACCTGTTCTACCGGCTCAGCGTGATTCACGTCACGCTGCCGCCGCTGCGCGAGCGCCGTGACGAGATCGCCTTGCTGGTGGCGTATTTCGGCGACGAGTCCGCCGGCGCCTTGAAGCGCCGCCCCATCAAGCTGACGCCGCGCCTGCGCGACTTCCTGATGAACTACGCCTATCCGGGCAATATCCGCGAGCTGCGCAACCTGATGTACCGGATCTCGTGCCTTGCCGGCGATACCGCCGATCTCGAGCATCTTCCGCAGGATCTCCGGCCCAAGCCATCGGCCCCGGCGCTGGTCGCAAACGGCTCCGTGCCGGTGGTGGTGGATGCGTCGACGGCTACCTCGCTCAGTGAAGCCAAGCGGGCCGCCAGCGATGAAGCCGAGCGCGCCTTCCTCGAACGCGGCTTGCAGGAGGTGGGCGGCACCGTGGCGGAGCTGGCCAGGCGTTTCGACATGAATCGCTCGCACCTGCAGATGCTGCTGAAGAAGCACGGCATCCATTCGAAGGATTTCCGTAATCAGGCAGCGGCGCAGGGCGGCAAGGCGCGATAAAGGGCTTTTCGTCCGCCAGGCTTCGCGCCGTCGCAGCCATTACAGCGCGGGGTTCACCATGGTCTTGTCGGAGCCGTAGAGATCTTCCGCTCGCGCCACCACGGCCGTGATGTTGTCGTGGCCGCCGCGGCCCAGCGCCGCGGCCAGCAACGCCTGGGCTGCCAGTTCGCAATCGCCGCATGCCAGTACGCTGGCGATCTCCGGATCCCGCAGTTCGTTGCTGAGCCCGTCGCTGCAGAGCAGGAAGATATCGGCGTCCGCTACCTCCACCCAGGCCTGGTCCAGTTCAAGCGTGGTGTTCGCGCCCACGGCGCGGGTGATGGTGTTATGGGCCGGATGATGAATGGCTTCTTCCGCCGTGATCAGGCCGCGGGCCTTGAGTTCCTCCACGCGGCTGTGGTCGCGGGTGAGCTGCGTCAGGTGCGCGTCCCGGTACAGGTAGATGCGGCTGTCGCCTGCCCACAGGCAGCCGCAGAAGCGCTCGCAGGCCATCAGCACCACCACTGTGCTGCCAATGCGCCGCACCTGCCGGCGCGCCGCCTCCGCCAACAGTTCGCGATTGACTTCCTGCAAGGCCGCGCGCGCATCGTCGAGCAAGCTCTCCAGGCTGGGCGGCACGCCCAGGCGGGCCAGCGTCTCCACGACCAGGTTGCTGGCATAGTCGCCAACCGCATGGCCGCCCATGCCGTCGGCAACGACCCACAGTCCTCGGTCCGGTTGCGCGAGGCAGGCGTCCTCATTACGCTCCCGTACCAGGCCGACATCGGAACGAGCGGCTGAAGTCCAGCGGAATTGCGATGCACAGGTCACGATCCTCTCCGGTGTGCGGACGAGCAGGGCACTATCGCGCCAAGCCGTTACCGGGACAGGCAACGGCTTGGCGGGCGGTGCGTGGCCGGACTGTGCGTGCTGCTGCGCGAACTGCGCGCTGCCGGGTTACATCCGTCCGTCGTTCCTTGCCCCTTGTCCCGCTTGTACATTGATGTTCGCGCCGGGCGCCGAATTGCGAACGTCAATGTTCTGAAACTGGTTAACCATCTGATCAGCATAGAAGTTGTTGTTGATCTCGTAAAAGTTGACGATCGGCAGAGTGCTTGCACGGGGCGGCGTATAGGGCTGGATCCAGCCGAATACCCAGGGAGCACCGCCGCCGCGGATGGCCGCCATTGCCTGGCCATCCAGTGTGCGGTTGGTAAAGAGGTCTTTGATGGTGAGCGCCGCCATGATGGGTCTCCGGTGCTTGGGATGGGTAGGGACTGTGTTCCGGTCCGTGGCTTGTCGCCATGCTTCTATAGAGCAAAGCGCGTGCCAGTGCCATGCCCGCCGCCTGGCGGGGGATGCAACTGCTTGATTTCGCTCGTTTTTTTGCCCGATCGGGCGGAATTCCGGCGCAGCGTGGGCGCTACGCCTCATGCCGGAGCGTTGGCGCCTCGCCAACATTCCCACACCTTGTGGTGGTCGCGAACCACCGCTTTGGCCGTGGCCCGGCCGCCTGTCCTGCCATCGTGAAGGCAGGACAGGGCAGCGATTCGCCGCTCGCCCCTTCACTCCCGCATCGGCAATGTCCCTGTCGTTATCGATGAGGGGCCGGCGGCATGCGGTCCGCCCGAGGAGCGACAAAAGCCCTTATGCCGGTTTGATTGCATGGCACCAACACATTGGGCAACACGCTGTTGGTTTCCCTACGACGCTTTTTCCCTTCCCGGTACGCTGCATCACCCGCAATCCCTCGCCGTAGCTGGGGCCACGTTGGTTGGCACGGTTGATGCGGATGCAATGGCAACGAAGCAGGCAATGCCTGCGGCAAGCAAACAGATCAGAGGCAGCCATGAACCACCAGAACCAACTCCAGGAAAAGGCCATCGATGCTGAGCCGCCCATGGGCGCGCACCTTGTCACGCTGCGCCGCGGCTATGCCCACCACGGTATCTACATTGGCGAAGGCAAAGTGGTTCACTATGCCGGTTTCGCCGGGTCGCTCCACCGTGGCCCGGTGGAAGAAACCACGCTCGAAGCCTTCGCCGCCGGCTATCCGATCACCGTGAAGGCCAACCCCTGCGCCAGGTACGTCGGCCTCGAAGCCGTCGCGCGCGCCCGCTCCCGTCTCGGGGAAGACAACTACCGGTTGCTCACCAACAACTGCGAGCACTTCTGCACATGGTGCCTGCATGGCGAAGGCCGCAGCGAACAAGTGGAAGCCTGCCTGCAGCATCCGTCGACAGCCGTGCAAACCGTCGTCACCCTGTTCAGGACATTTTTCGAAGCCGAATGGAAGGGCGCGTACTTCGGTGCCCGCGCTTAATCACGACAAGCCAAGGAGACCGACATGCAAACCGCCAAGATATCCCTGCGCGGCCTGATCGACAAATGGCTAGGTTCCAGTCGGGCAGCACCCGCTCGCATCACGCGCGTGCGTAGCTCGCGAGCTGGCCGAAGTGGCTGCGTCCGAGTGGACGTGGCGCGGCCCTCCGGCCAATTGTCGATGTTCTTCTTTCGTCACGATGACGGGTGCTGGTGCGTGTTTCCGCCGGCGCTCAGAATGGGTTGAGGCCCGAGATTGCGCGAAAAGCCGGGCATTCGCATGTGCCTCAGGCGGGCCTGTTGCTTGCTCTATCCGCGCAAAGGTCACACGTAAGCATTTGTTCGCAGGCTGGACGCCCGATCGCGCGCACCAATAACATCGTCCGGATTTTTCACGGCGGGTAGGGTGCATGCCAGGCCCGAATTCCTGACCACCGGCTGCGATCGCCGGACGAACCCCTCGGACTGATGCTAGCGAATCACTCGACGATGCCCGGAAAGGCTCACTTTCCCAAGACACTTCTGGTACTGGCCTGCGCCACTCTGGCGCTGTCCGCTTGCGGCGGTGGAGAGGGTGGCGGCAGTGGCGCCAGTGCGGCGGCGCCCGCCGGTGCCGCCAACAATGCGGCGAATGCCGGTGCCGGCGCCGCTATCGCTGTTGCCAGCACCAGCCAGGCAGTGCCCGCTACTGCCGTAACCGCGTGCTTTACCGTGACCGGCAACGCCGCGCCCGCTACCAGCACTTCTGCCGTGAGCGTTCTGCCCGTGCGCGGCGCCGCAGCCGTCACCAACTACCGCGTGCTGGGCGAACCCAAGGCCGCAGGCCTGTGCTATGCCAATTTCCGCCGCGTGCAAGTCGGGCTTCCGGCGTTGGAGGCGCAGGACGCGATTGGTGTCGCGGCGCAGAACCACAGCAACTACATGCTGTGGAACAAGACGCTCGGCCACGATGAGAATTCCGCCGCGCGCGGCTTCACCGGCACTTCCCCGAATGTCCGCGTGCAAGCGCTGTACCCAACTGGCGCAACGGCCGAAGTCGTTGGAGGCGCCACAAAGTGGAGCTCGGATCCCAACGCTGTGCTAACCCTGTCATCCAATGACGCGCTGGTGTCCGACCTGTTCGATGCGCCGCTCCATCGCGCCACTTTGCTGGGCAGCTACAAGTCCGCGGGTGCGGGCTATGCCGAAGAGAAAGGCACGGGCTCGGGGGGCGCCACCGCATCGTTCTATCAAACCGTCGACCTGGCCGATGCCACCATGCCTGGCACCAGCACCCAGATGGTGGCGTATCCCTACGCAGGCCAGGCCGACGTGCCGACCAACTGGGTGAACAACGAAAGCCCCAATCCCGCGCCCGGCTACCAGAACCAGACGCTCGGCTACCCCATCACGCTGCAAGCCATCGATCGCAGCCAGACATTCAATGCCGATACCTTCGTGCTGACCGATGCGCAAGGCAACAATATCAATTGCCTGAAGGTAGATGCACGTAGCGCCGGTCTCTCGGGCGCGGCGGCCGGTGCTGCCGTCTGTACGCCTCTCGCGCCGCTTGCCGCTGCGAGCAAATACAACGTGACGGTCAGTGGCCAACTGGCAGGCAAGCCGCTTAACCTGAACTGGTCGTTCACCACAAAGTAAATGCGCCCGACCCTGTTCGCGCGGGGACGTGTCCATCTATGATGGGTTCATGTCCCGCGTCGAGGAGTGGCACCATGGAACGACAGTTCGAATATGGCGGCTATGCCGTGGTGGCCCGCGCGGTACCGTCGGCCGACGGGGGCTTTACGGCAACGGTCGTCATTGCTGACACATTCGGCGAAGCCCCGCAGCCCTCGTTCGAGGAAGAGGCCGGTGTGGCGCTGACCCAGGAAGCCGCTATCGCCCTGGCCGAAGCCGCTGCAATGCGAGCCATTGACGCGGGGCAGGTGAATTAGCCGGGAAGACGACGATCACGTGACCTTGCAAACCGCGTTCAGGCGGATCCGGGCGGTCTAACCTATACTCTCGTCCTTTCGCTCGCGCCGCGTGATGTGCCTGCGCGCTAAGTGCAACATTGGGTTTGACGGTGCAAAAGTGCGCAAATTGGCATATTGCGGCAAAGATGAGCGGAAGCAGGACATAGTCGGAACATCCGTAGATCTAGYATTCAAGCCGCTTTTCCAATGAATTCAACCCCGCGTCGTATCTCGGTTGCCCCGATGATGGATTGGACGGATCGTCACTGCCGTATGTTTCACCGGCAGTTGAGCCGCCATACCTGGCTGTACACGGAGATGGTGACCACAGGTGCGCTGCTGCATGGTGACGTAGCTCGCCACCTGGACTTCAACGCGACCGAGCAGCCTGTTGCGCTGCAACTTGGGGGCAGCGAGCCCGCCGCTCTCGCCGCAGCGGCGAAGCTGGGCGAGCAGTGGGGCTATGTCGAAGTCAATCTCAACTGCGGATGCCCTTCCGAGCGCGTCCAGAGGGGCGCATTCGGCGCGTGCCTGATGGCGGAGCCCGAATTGGTGGCGGATTGCGTGAAGGCGATGCGCGACGCAGTATCGATTCCGGTGACCGTCAAGCATCGTATTGGTATTGACACGATCGAGCACTACGATTTTGTCCGCGACTTCGTCGGTAGCGTGGCCGATGCGGGGTGCCAGACCTTTATCGTGCATGCGCGTAATGCGATCCTGAAAGGGTTGAGCCCAAAGGAGAATCGCGAGATCCCGCCACTGCGCTATGAAGTCGCTTACCAACTCAAGCAGGAGTTCCCGCAACTGGAAATTCTGATTAATGGCGGCATCGTCACGCATGACGAGATGGACGAGCATTTGGCGCATGTGGACGGCGTCATGATCGGGCGCGAGGCTTACCACCAGCCGTATGTACTGGCAGAGATGGATACCCGTTTCTATGGTGCACAGACGCCCGTGCCGCCACGACTGGAGGTTGAACTGGCAATGCAGCGCTACATCGGCGATTTGGTCGAACAGGGCGGCTATATGGGAGCGGTTACGCGTCATATGCTGGGCTTGCATCGGGGTATCCACGGTGGCCGTGGCTGGCGGCGGGTCTTGTCGGATGCTCGCCGCATGCATGCAGTGCGTACGCGCGCAGCAGTCGATGCGTTGTTTGAGGAGGCGCGCGCGCATCTGGGGCAGGGCAGCGAGCTATCCCGCGAAGTGGCATGAGTTTGCGCAGCCTATCCAGGTCAGTGGCCTGGATGCCCTGGGTAATGCGGTTTTCGGGCGGCTGGCCCTGCGCAGGTTGGAGCGATTCCTCTAACTTCGAATCCCCTTTTTATGCTCGTGTACTAAGAGGGGCTGCTACGCGCACTTGACCGCCGCAACGGACAGATTTCCCGCCATGGCAAAGGGATTCCCCTAATTAGTCAAGCGGCCGCAACTTCTTACACTGTGCCTGCCCTCGAATACAGGGTTTTCTTCAACTGATTGTTAAGCCCGCCTTGTGCGGGCTTTTTTTTACCATGGCTGCGACGTGGGGTTGCATGCCGCCCTGCGTACAAGAGCCTGATTTTGTAGATTTGCTTCCGTTTACCCGGATAGTACGAATGGCAAATGACAGATAGATTACCGAGGCCTTCAGGGCAATTGAGATCGCTAATTTAAGAGCCCGCGCAGCGGGCTCTTTTTTTTGTCTGTCCGCGCGTCGCACTATTTCTCACTGGTGCGTGAGATGCCGACGTCAACGATGCCGTAGGCGGTAATGCCTGATTCCCGGCCTTCGTTGCTCTGGCTGGCGCATCCGCCCAGAATTGCCAGCAGCGCGCAGCTTGTCAGTAGTCCCCAGAAGGTTTTCTTCATGCTCTCTTCCAATATGGCCGTGGAACCGGCGCTCACTATTGGGTGCCTGGCATCAGTTTTGGTTCCTCTGCAGCCTGTTGCCGCAGCCGGCAGGGCGAGGAGTAAGGCGCGTGGAGAAGCCGGTGGGGGAGGGTGACGCGCAGGCTGGAAGCAGGGTGGGCCTGACACGGTAGGGCGCCTCGCTCAACCTACGACAAATCTGTGCAGCAGCAATGCGGCAATGGCAGGGCATGCCAGGACCAGGCCACCCAGAGCCGGGAATCGCTGTGACCACATACCGATCAGGGCTGGGATCGCGGCCACTGAGCCAAGGATGTGTATCAGCAAGGACAACAGGGTGTCGGGCTGGCCACCACTAGCGGCTTGCGGCAATTCGCTGCCACCAGGCTGGCCGAAGAGTCCATATGCGCTGCCGAGCAACAGCACGACGAGGCAGAGCGTGGCAACCAGCTTAAGGGTGAGTTTGGCGCTTGAGGTCCGCATCGTCGTTCTTTCCACTTGGATTGAAAGCGCCCTCGCCTGGTGGAAGGGCGCATGGGCACATGTCCAGGATGTCGTGAAAATAGCGCAAACTGCACCTAATCCAACTGAGATTTTTCTAAGTCAGAATTAAGTCAAGGTGTGGCGCGTGGTGGTGCGTATGGCTGCGGTGGGGTGGGGCGCTGCGCGTTCTACGCGCTTTGTTCGCACTCCACTGTGCCCTAGCATGGAGGTGTCACGATTGCATTGCATCGGCACGAGGAGATCGGCATGGGACAGTGTGCCACGGATGTAGATTGTCCTGCGGAGGGACGTGCCGCCGCGGGCTTGGTCATAGGCGTGCTCGTGCTTGGCGCCATATTGGTGGTTGGCTGCGTCTGCTGTTCTCGATGCAAAATTCGCGTAGATCGCGCATAGCGACTCGGGTGAGCCCATCCGCGGGAGCATGGTATGTGTGTCAGACATTCTTGCTTAACACAGTCGGGCAAGGTGCGGGTATGAGGCCGCGAAGCAGACGATTTTGGGTGTCCCGGCAGATCGCACCATCAATCCTCGGTGCGCTGCGCTGCTGCAAGACAGGGACGCGGGATAGTCGGCCCGGGTCATGGAGGCGATGCTCAAAATGCGTAAGTTAGACATCGCCGTGTTGAGGCGGGCGTACGAGCAGGGCTAAGTCAACCGCGCCATATCGGAAGGGCGGGTAATGATTGCATGTCGACCGCGCGTGGCATTGCACTAGTGGAAGCTGCCTGTGGCCAAGGTGGCTCATGAGTATCTTATTTGTTGCTGCAGGGTTCATTTCAGAAAACGCTTGCCATGGCCGAGGGGCTCCCTTAAGATTCGCCCCCTCGCAACACAACTACCGCGCTGCAAAGCAGGCGGGACAAGGGTTGCGGGGTTGGCAGGGTGGTTGGCGGCGCGAAAGGCGCGGCGAACTGAAGTAAAA
>NZ_JBFTSG010000093.1:0-20669 GCF_056399885.1 Cupriavidus sp. 01L45
CACCCCTTCCCATCCCGAACAGGACCGTGAAACGACTCCACGCCGATGATAGTGCGGATACCCGTGTGAAAGTAGGTAATCGCCAGGCTCTCCCTTGAAACCCCCCAGTACGAAAGTACTGGGGGGTTTTGCTTTTGCGGCGGCGATTAATATTGATTAAAACGCCGCTGTCGCGCTGTTTGGGTCGGCAGCTGCTTGTAGGTCCCAGGCGCTCCAGGAAGGCCGTCTGGGGCCTTCCTGGCGGCTCCGGCGAGCCCCTATAGGGTGAAGGTGTTCATTCTTTATCGAACACCGGAGATTGATGGTGTGACCGAAGATGGCCAGTGCAGGCATCGACGTCATCTCCAAATGGGCTGTCCTTCCGGACTTTGCATAGTACGGAAAGTGCTTGACAGCCAAGGAGAGTTACACCATAATCTTAAGTTCTCTGCGGAGAGGTGCCCGAGTGGCTAAAGGGGGCAGACTGTAAATCTGTTGGCTTACGCCTACGTTGGTTCGAATCCAACCCTCTCCACCAAGAATTGCAAAGTAGTAGTGCCCGGCAGGTGTGGGTGAAGCAGAAAGCGTGGTAACCCGGCGGGTGTAGCTCAATGGTAGAGCAGAAGCCTTCCAAGCTTACGACGAGGGTTCGATTCCCTTCACCCGCTCCAGATTGCCCGGGTTGCAGTTCTAAAAGCAGCAGTCAAGTTTCGCCCATGTGGCTCAGTGGTAGAGCACTCCCTTGGTAAGGGAGAGGTCGGCAGTTCGATCCTGCCCATGGGCACCAAATACCGCACTGGCAATATCGCTACCGACACAGGAGTCGCGAAATGGCAAAGGAAAAGTTCGAGCGGACTAAGCCGCACGTGAACGTTGGCACGATTGGTCACGTTGACCATGGCAAGACCACGCTGACGGCCGCGATTGCTACGGTGCTGGCAGCCAAGTTTGGCGGCGCCGCCAAGAAGTACGACGAAGCCCGGGCCACGCTGACTATGTGAAGAACATGATCACGGGCGCAGCGCAGATGGACGGCGCGATCCTGGTGTGCTCGGCCGCTGACGGCCCCATGCCCCAGACCCGCGAACACATCCTGCTGGCCCGCCAGGTTGGCGTGCCTTACATCATCGTGTTCCTGAACAAGTGCGACATGGTCGACGACGCCGAGCTGCTCGAGCTGGTCGAAATGGAAGTGCGCGAGCTCTTGTCCAAGTACGAATTCCCCGGCGACGACACCCCGATCATCAAGGGTTCGGCCAAGCTGGCACTGGAAGGCGACAAGGGCGAACTGGGCGAAGTGGCGATCCTGGCCCTGGCCGACGCGCTGGACACCTACATCCCGACGCCGGAACGTGCCATCGACGGTACCTTCCTGATGCCGGTGGAAGACGTGTTCTCGATCTCGGGCCGTGGCACGGTTGTGACCGGTCGTATCGAGCGCGGCATCATCAAGGTCGGTGAAGAAATCGAAATCGTTGGTATCAAGCCGACGGTCAAGACCATCTGCACCGGCGTGGAAATGTTCCGCAAGCTGCTGGACCAAGGTCAAGCCGGCGACAACGTGGGTCTGCTGCTGCGCGGCACGAAGCGCGAAGACGTCGAGCGCGGCCAAGTGCTGTGCAAGCCGGGTTCGATCAAGCCGCACACGCACTTCACCGGCGAGGTCTACATCTTGTCGAAGGACGAAGGCGGCCGTCACACCCCGTTCTTCAACAACTACCGCCCGCAGTTCTACTTCCGTACGACCGACGTGACTGGCTCGATCGAGCTGCCGAAGGACAAGGAAATGGTCATGCCGGGTGACAACGTGTCGATCACGGTCAAGCTGATTGCCCCGATCGCCATGGAAGAAGGCCTGCGTTTCGCCATCCGTGAAGGCGGTCGTACCGTCGGCGCCGGCGTCGTGGCAAAGATCCTCGACTTCAACTGGCAGAGCGTCGGTCTCCAAAACCGAAGGTTGGGGGTTCGATTCCCTCTGCCCCTGCCAATTCAATCAGCCGCGTCGCGATAGAGAGTATCGTGACGCGGCTTAGTCTCGTTTGCGAAACATGGCCAATCCCAACGTCGAAACCGTCAACGCCGCCAGTGGTAAGTGGTTGCTTGGCGTCGCGGTGCTACTGGTGGTTGCCGGCGTCATCGGTTTCTATGCCCTGGCACAGCAGCCATCCTATGTGCGCGGCGCCGCCCTGTTCGGCGGCATTGCACTGGGCGTGGTGGTCGCGCTGGTCTCGGCACCTGGCAAGGACTTCATCGGTTTCTCCAAGGAATCGTATCGCGAAGTCCGCAAAGTCGTTTGGCCCACCCGCAAGGAAGCCGGGCAAATGACGGGCCTGGTGTTCGTCTTCGTCGTGATCATGGCCGTGTTCCTGTGGTCAGCGGACAAGCTCATCGAGTGGGTCATCTTTTCGCTCGTGCTGGGCTGGAAATGAAGGATAGAACATGACGGATAACGCACAACAGGAAGTCCCCGCAGCTGAATCGCCTTCGTCGAAGAAGCGCTGGTATGTGGTGCACGCTTATTCCGGCATGGAAAAGAGCGTGCAGCGCGCGCTGCAGGAGCGCATCGAACGCGCCGAAATGCAGGACAAGTTCGGCCGCATCCTGGTCCCGTCCGAAGAAGTGGTTGAAATCAAGGGTGGCCAGAAGTCTGTCACCGAGCGCCGTTTCTTCCCGGGTTACGTGCTGGTCGAGATGGAAATGACCGACGAAACCTGGCACCTGGTGAAGAACACCAGCAAGGTCACCGGTTTTGTGGGTGGTGCGCGTAATCGCCCGAGTCCGATTTCCCAGAAGGAAGTCGACAAGATCATGACCCAGATGCAGGAAGGGGTCGAGAAGCCGCGTCCCAAGACGCTGTTCGAAGTGGGCGAGATGGTTCGCGTCAAGGACGGTCCTTTCACCGACTTCAACGGCAATGTCGAGGAAGTGAACTACGAGAAGTCGCGTCTGCGCGTCTCGGTCACCATCTTCGGACGTGCTACTCCGGTCGAACTCGAGTTCGGCCAGGTCGAGAAGGTTTAAGTTTTCGCATTTTATGCTGGCCGCAAGGCGGGCAAAAAATGCACGGCCAGTCCCGCAAGGGGCCGGCCAAAAGAGGAGCGTGAGGCTGGTTGGGGTGGATGAACCGCCCTTGCAGCGTTAGCGCGCTACGACTCAACAGGATCGCATTCCTCCAGGAAGCGGTCCGGATTGGAGTAAATATGGCCAAGAAGATCATTGGCTTTATCAAGCTGCAAATTCCGGCTGGTAAGGCAAATCCCTCCCCGCCCGTGGGCCCCGCACTGGGTCAACGCGGTCTGAACATCATGGAGTTCTGCAAGGCGTTCAACGCGCAGACCCAAGGTATGGAACCCGGCCTGCCGGTGCCGGTGGTGATTACCGCCTTCGCCGACAAGAGCTTCACCTTCGTGATGAAGTCGCCCCCGGCGACTGTGCTGATCAAGAAGGCTGCTGGCCTGACCAAGGGTTCGGCCAAGCCGCACACCGACAAGGTTGGCAAGATCACCCGCGCCCAGGCTGAAGAAATCGCCAAGGCAAAGAACGCTGACCTGACCGCCGCCGATCTGGACGCCGCCGTGCGTACCATCGCCGGTTCGGCYCGTTCGATGGGCATCACCGTGGAGGGTCTGTAAATGGCTAAGGTTTCCAAGCGCGTCGCCGCCAACAAGGCGAAGATCGAGCGCACCAAGTTCTACCCGATCGACGAGGCCCTGGGCCTGGTGAAGGATTGCGCATCGGCCAAGTTCGACGAATCCATCGACGTTTCCGTGCAACTCGGCATTGACGCGAAGAAGTCGGACCAGGTGGTTCGTGGTTCCGTGGTGCTGCCTGCCGGTACCGGCAAGTCGGTCCGCGTGGCTGTGTTCGCCCAAGGCGAAAAGGCTGAAGCTGCCAAGGCAGCTGGCGCCGAAATCGTCGGCATGGAAGACCTGGCTGAGCAAGTCAAGGCCGGCAACCTGAACTTCGACGTGGTGATCGCCTCGCCGGACACGATGCGTATCGTTGGTACGCTGGGTCAGATCCTGGGCCCGCGCGGCCTGATGCCGAACCCGAAGGTTGGTACGGTTACTCCCGACGTGGCCCAGGCTGTGAAGAACGCCAAGGCCGGTCAGGTTCAGTACCGCGTCGACAAGGCCGGTATCATCCACGCCACCATCGGTCGCCGTTCGTTCCAGGATGCGGATCTGAAGCGCAACCTGAACGCGCTGATCGAAGCACTGGTGAAGTCCAAGCCGGCTACCAGCAAGGGCGTGTACCTGCGCAAGATCGCCGTGTCGTCCACCATGGGCGTTGGCGTGCGCGTGGAACAGGCTTCGCTGTCGGCCTAAGGCTGGCGGCACCCACCGGGCGGACCCGATAACGTCGCCCGGTGTAAAGAATTGCAGATCCCGGCCCAGGCCGGGATCGTCTCCAGACTCCAGCGTGGCCCGAGGGCAACGCGGTGAGACAAGGAGCAAGGCTTTGGGCAGCGGTACCCGCCGGCGCGCAAGCGCGAGGCAGGCACCGCTGGTTATCAAAGACCGCTGGTGGCGGGCGCGGCTGCAGTCTGGCTGCCTCGCCTTAATCGGACGGAACGTACGTGGCTCGCCGCGACGCCTACCCGCCCCACCAGCGCAGATGGCGAACCCGAGGGATTGAAGAATCCGGGCAATGACCCGGGTGATTCGGGCCAAAATCGGACGCCGTTCGTTTGGACTGATGTGCGTGCCCCGGACGATCCGGGGGACAAGCATCGTTTTGGAGCTTAACCGTGCCACTCAATATTGAAGATAAGAAGGCCGTCGTTGCTGAGGTTTCGGCGCAAGTCGCTAAAGCCCAGACCATCGTCGTTGCCGAATATCGCGGCATTGCGGTTGGCGATCTGACCAAGCTGCGCGCCAAGGCCCGCGAGCAAGGCGTGTACCTGCGTGTTCTGAAGAACACGCTGGCCCGCCGCGCCGTGGAAGGCACGCCGTTTGCCGGCCTCGCAGAGCAAATGACCGGTCCGCTGATCTACGGTATTTCCGAAGATGCAGTGTCGTCGGCCAAGGTTCTGAACGACTTTGCCAAGACCAACGACAAGTTGGTTCTGCGCGCAGCGTCGTACGACGGCAACGTGCTCGATGCTGCTGCCGTCAAGGCACTGGCCTCGATCCCGAGCCGTGACGAACTGATTGCTCAGCTGCTTGGCGTGATGCAGGCACCGGTGTCGGGCTTCGCCCGTCTGCTGGCCGCCCTGTCCGCCAAGAAGAGCGAAGGCGCCCCTRCCGAAGGCGAAGGCGCAACTGCCGCCGCCGAGAGCGAAGGCGCTGCTGCTTAAGGCGCAAGCCCCCGCAGCCTGGCTCATCAAGATCGCATTACCGATACCGAATCACATTTAGCAGGAGTATTTCAAATGGCAATCAGCAAAGACGACATCCTCGAAGCCGTAGGCGCGATGTCCGTGATGGAACTGAACGACCTGGTCAAGGCGTTTGAAGAGAAGTTTGGCGTTTCCGCCGCTTCGATGGCCGTGGCTGCTGCCCCGGGCGCTGGCGGTGCTGCCGCTGCTGAAGAGCAAACCGAATTCAACGTCATCCTGTCGGAAATCGGCGCAAACAAGGTTGGCGTGATTAAGGCTGTTCGCGAAATCACCGGCCTGGGCCTGAAGGAAGCCAAGGATCTGGTCGACGGCGCACCGAAGGCTGTCAAGGAAGGCGTGGACAAGGCTGCTGCAGCCGACGCCAAGAAGAAGCTGGAAGACGCCGGCGCAAAGGTCGAAGTCAAGTAAGCTGTGCTCGCGTGCCCCATTGGCACGCGAATGGGGCTGGCAAAGGGAGATTCCCGGCGCCAGCCTTTTTGCGCTTCTACGAAGTGTGTTTTACTGTGCACTCGGAAACGTATATAAATGGCGCAAACGATGCTTGATGGCTGGGCGCATGCCTAAGCTTCAGCAGAGGCCAAACATCAGTGGCACACTAGGTGGTTGCTGATGTTTGTCTTCTGAACCGACTGCAGAAGACAAGTTTGGTCGGGTGTCCCCCGGGCCGGTATGACGCATTGCGTCGTTTCTGCCGGCTCGCAGCGTGCGGACACCGTCAGCCAGAGGTTGGTAGCGGCCAACCGCCAAATCCCCTCCCAGTCGCTGAACACCTCAGGTGCTGCGCCGGTCCAGCCAGCCCTGCGATGATTCGGAGATCCCATGGCGTACAGCTTCACCGAAAAGAAGCGCATTCGCAAAAGTTTTGCGAAGCGCGCGACGGTTCATCAGGTTCCTTTCCTGCTTGCCACCCAGATTGAATCCTACGCTCAGTTTCTGCAAGAGGGTACGCCACCCTCACGTCGCAAAACAGAGGGCCTGCAAGCGGCTTTCAGCGCAATCTTCCCGATTGTGTCTCACAACGGGCTCGCCCGTATGGAGTTCGTCTCCTACCATCTGTCCAACCCGCCGTTCGACGTCAAGGAATGTCAACAGCGCGGCCTGACCTTCCACTCGGCGCTGCGTGCCAAGGTGCGCCTGATCATCAACGATCGGGAAAATCCGGGCAAGGTCAAGGAAGTGAAGGAACAGGAAGTCTACATGGGCGAAATTCCGCTCATGACGTCGACCGGTTCGTTCGTGATCAACGGCACCGAGCGTGTGATCGTCTCGCAGCTCCACCGCTCGCCTGGCGTATTCTTCGAGCACGACAAGGGCAAGACCCACAGCTCGGGCAAGCTGCTGTTCTCGGCACGTATCATTCCTTACCGCGGTTCGTGGCTCGATTTCGAGTTCGACCCGAAGGACATCCTGTACTTCCGCGTCGATCGCCGCCGCAAGATGCCGGTGACGATCCTGCTGAAGTCGATCGGCCTGACGCCCGAGCAGATCCTCGCGCACTTCTTCGTGTTCGACAACTTCACGCTGCAGTCGGAAGGCGCGCAGATGGAGTTCGTGCCCGAGCGCCTGCGTGGCGAAGTCGCGCGTTTCGACATTGCCGACAAGGACGGCCGTGTCGTGGTCGAGAAGGACAAGCGGATCAACGCCAAGCACATCCGTGACCTGGATTCCGCCGGTACCAAGCTGATCAGCGTGCCGGAAGACTACCTGCTCGGCCGCGTACTGGCGAAGAACATCATCGACCCGGATACCGGCGAGGTGATTGCCAACGCCAACGACGAGCTGACCGAAACCGTGCTGGAAAACCTGCGCGAAGCCGGCGTCAAGCAGATCCAGACCCTGTACACCAACGATCTGGACCAGGGTCCGTACATGTCGCAGACGCTGCGCGTGGACGACACCGCCGACCAGACCGCTGCGCGTATCGCCATCTACCGCATGATGCGTCCCGGCGAGCCGCCGACCGAAGACGCGGTGGAAGCCCTGTTCCAGCGCCTGTTCTACAGCGAAGAGTCGTACGACCTGTCGCGCGTTGGCCGCATGAAGGTCAACAGCCGCCTGGGCCGCCCGAGCGGCGAAGGCAGCATGGTGCTGCAGGACGAGGACATCCTCGAGACCATCAAGATCCTGGTCAACCTGCGCAACGGCAAGGGCGAGGTCGATGACATCGATCACCTGGGCAATCGTCGCGTGCGTTGCGTCGGCGAACTAGCCGAAAACCAGTTCCGCGCCGGCCTATCGCGCGTGGAGCGCGCCGTCAAGGAACGTCTGGGCCAGGCCGAGACCGAAAACCTGATGCCGCACGATCTGATCAACTCGAAGCCGATTTCGTCGGCGATCCGCGAGTTCTTCGGTTCGTCGCAGCTGTCGCAGTTTATGGACCAGACCAACCCGTTGTCCGAGATCACGCACAAGCGCCGTGTCTCCGCACTGGGCCCGGGCGGTCTAACCCGCGAACGCGCAGGCTTTGAAGTCCGCGACGTGCACCCGACCCACTACGGCCGCGTGTGCCCGATCGAAACGCCGGAAGGTCCGAACATTGGCCTGATCAACTCGCTGGCACTGTACGCACGCCTGAACGAATACGGCTTCCTGGAAACGCCGTACCGCAAGGTGGTCGACAGCAAGCTGACCGATCAGGTCGACTACCTGTCCGCCATCGAAGAAGGCAAGTATGTGGTGGCGCAGGCCAACGCGACGGTCGATACCGACGGTACCCTGATCGACGAACTGGTGTCGTCGCGTGAGGGTAGCGAGCGTGAAACCCGTATGGTCACGCCRGACCGCGTTCAGTACATCGACGTGGCGCCGTCGCAGATCGTGTCMGCGGCGGCATCGCTGGTGCCGTTCCTCGAGCACGACGATGCGAACCGTGCACTGATGGGCGCCAACATGCAGCGTCAGGCCGTGCCTTGCCTGCGTCCGGACAAGCCGCTGGTGGGTACCGGCATCGAGCGTACCGTTGCGGTCGACTCGGGTACCGCCGTGCAGGCAACCCGTGGCGGCGTGGTGGACTACGTCGATGCGATGCGTATCGTGATCCGTGTGAACGACGATGAAGCCGTTGCTGGCGAAGTCGGCGTGGACATCTACAACCTGATCAAGTACACGCGCTCGAACCAGAACACCAACATTAACCAGCGTCCGATGGTCAAGGTTGGCGACTTCGTCGCCCGTGGCGACGTGATCGCCGACGGCGCCTCGACCGACCTGGGCGAGCTCGCGCTCGGCCAGAACATGCTGGTGGCGTTCATGCCGTGGAACGGCTACAACTTCGAAGATTCGATCCTGATCTCCGAACGCGTGGTTGCCGAAGACCGCTACACCTCGATCCACATCGAGGAACTGTCGGTCGTCGCCCGTGACACCAAGCTGGGACCGGAAGAAATCACCCGCGACATCTCCAACCTCGCCGAAGCGCAACTGGCGCGTCTGGACGAGTCCGGCATCACCTACATCGGTGCCGAAGTGGAAGCGGGCGACGTGTTGGTCGGCAAGGTCACGCCCAAGGGCGAGACCCAGCTGACCCCGGAAGAAAAGCTGCTGCGCGCGATCTTCGGCGAGAAGGCTTCGGACGTGAAGGATACGTCGCTGCGCGTGCCCTCGGGCATGAGCGGTATCGTGATCGACGTCCAGGTCTTTACGCGCGAAGGCGTGACCCGCGACAAGCGTGCCCAGTCGATCATCGACGACGAACTGAAGCGCTACCGCCTGGACCTGAACGACCAGCTGCGTATCGTCGAAGGCGATGCCTTCCAGCGTCTGGAGCGCCTGCTGCTCGACAAGACCGTCAACGGCGGTCCGAAGAAGCTGTCCAAGGGCGCCAAACTGACCCGCGAGTACCTGGCCGACCTGGACAAGTACCACTGGTTCGACATCCGTCCGGCCGACGAGGAAGTTGCTGCCCAGCTGGAAGCCGTCAAGGAAGCCATCGAGCAGAAGCGTCACGAGTTCGACCTGGCCTTCGAAGAAAAGCGCAAGAAGCTCACGCAAGGCGACGAACTGCCGCCGGGCGTGATCAAGATGGTCAAGGTGTACCTGGCCGTCAAGCGCCGCCTGCAGCCTGGCGACAAGATGGCAGGCCGTCACGGTAACAAGGGCGTTGTGTCGAAGATCGTTCCGATCGAAGACATGCCCTACATGGCCGACGGCACGCCTGCCGACATCGTGCTGAACCCGCTCGGCGTGCCGTCGCGGATGAATGTGGGCCAGATTCTGGAAACCCACCTGGGCTGGGCTGCGCGCGGTCTGGGCCAGCGCATCGGTTCCATGCTCAAGGCACAGGCGAAGGCGCAGGAACTGCGTCCGTTGCTGGCTCAGATCTACAACGAGAGCGGCAAGCCGGAAGACCTCGACAGCCTGTCCGACGCCGAAGTGCTGGAACTGGCCACCAACCTGAAGAAGGGTGTGCCGTTCGCTACGCCGGTGTTTGACGGTGCGCATGAAGACGAAATCCGTCGCATGCTGGACCTGGCCTACCCGGACGCGATTGCCAAGGAAATGGGCCTGACCGCTTCCAAGCAACAGGTCACGCTGCACGACGGCCGTACCGGTGAAGCGTTCGAGCGTCCGGTGACGCTGGGCGTGATGCACATGCTGAAGCTGCACCACTTGGTCGACGACAAGATGCACGCCCGTTCGACCGGTCCGTACTCGCTGGTCACCCAGCAGCCGCTGGGTGGTAAGGCGCAGTTCGGTGGCCAGCGTTTCGGTGAAATGGAAGTGTGGGCGCTGGAAGCTTACGGCGCCTCCTACGTGTTGCAGGAAATGCTGACGGTCAAGTCCGATGACGTGAACGGCCGGACCAAGGTCTACGAGAACATCGTCAAGGGCGAGCACTCGATCGACGCCGGCATGCCGGAATCGTTCAACGTGCTGGTGAAGGAAATCCGTTCGCTGGGTATCGACATCGACCTCGATCGCTACTGATTGAGATTGCGCGGGGGGCCGGCAATAGCCAATGGCCCACCTCCCGCCGAATGCCCGCTACGGTTTTCCCACAGGATGAATGCCGCGGGCCCGRCATGATGTCGGGCTGGCGGCGAAACAAGGAGTTGCAATGAAAGCATTGCTCGATCTCTTTAAGCAGGTTCAGCAGGAAGAGCAGTTCGACGCGATCAAGATCGGCCTGGCATCGCCGGAGAAGATTCGTTCGTGGTCGTACGGTGAAGTGAAGAAGCCGGAAACCATCAACTACCGGACCTTCAAGCCCGAGCGCGATGGCCTGTTCTGCGCCAAGATCTTTGGCCCGATCAAGGACTACGAGTGCCTGTGCGGCAAGTACAAGCGCCTGAAGCACCGTGGCGTGATCTGCGAGAAGTGCGGCGTTGAAGTGACGCTGGCCAAGGTGCGCCGTGAGCGCATGGGCCACATTGAACTGGCCGCGCCGACCGCGCACATCTGGTTCCTGAAGTCGCTGCCGTCGCGTCTGGGCATGGTGCTCGACATGACGCTGCGCGATATCGAACGCGTCCTGTATTTCGAAGCATTCGTGGTGCTCGAACCCGGCATGACCCCGCTCAAGAAGAGCCAGATCATGTCCGAGGACGACTACATCGCCAAGTGCGAGGAGTACGGCGAAGGCGAATTCGTGGCCATGATGGGTGCCGAAGGCATCCGTGAACTGCTGCGCGGCATCGACATTGAAAAGCAGATCGAAACGATCCGCGCCGAGCTGCAGACCACTGGTTCCGAAGCCAAGATCAAGAAATTCGCCAAGCGCCTGAAGGTGCTTGAAGCGTTCCAGCGTTCGGGCATCAAGCCGGAATGGATGATCCTGGAAGTGCTGCCGGTGCTGCCGCCCGAACTGCGTCCGCTGGTACCGCTCGATGGCGGCCGTTTCGCCACCTCGGACCTGAACGACCTGTATCGCCGCGTCATCAATCGTAACAACCGCCTGAAGCGCCTGCTGGAACTGAAGGCGCCTGAAATCATCGTGCGCAACGAAAAGCGCATGCTGCAGGAAGCGGTTGACTCGCTGCTGGACAACGGTCGCCGCGGCAAGGCGATGACGGGCGCCAACAAGCGTCCGCTGAAGTCGCTGGCCGAAATGATCAAGGGCAAGGGCGGCCGTTTCCGCCAGAACTTGCTGGGCAAGCGCGTCGACTACTCCGGCCGTTCGGTCATCGTGGTGGGTCCGACCCTCAAGCTGCACCAGTGCGGCCTGCCCAAGCTGATGGCGCTCGAGCTGTTCAAGCCGTTCATCTTCCACAAGCTGGAAACGATGGGCATCGCCACCACCATCAAGGCGGCGAAGAAGGAAGTGGAAAGCCAGACCGCGGTGGTGTGGGACATCCTCGAAGAGGTGATCCGCGAGCATCCGGTCATGCTGAACCGTGCACCGACGCTGCACCGCCTGGGTATCCAGGCGTTCGAGCCGGTGCTGATCGAAGGCAAGGCCATCCAGCTGCACCCGCTCGTCTGCGCGGCGTTCAACGCCGACTTCGACGGTGACCAGATGGCTGTGCACGTCCCGCTGTCGCTGGAAGCGCAGATGGAAGCCCGCACCCTGATGCTGGCCTCCAACAACGTGCTGTTCCCGGCCAACGGCGATCCGTCGATCGTGCCGTCGCAAGACGTGGTGCTGGGTCTGTACTACACGACCCGCGACAAGATCAACGGCAAGGGCGAAGGCCTGACGTTTGCCGACATCAGCGAAGTGATCCGCGCCTACGAGAACAAGGAAGTCGAACTGGCTTCCCGCGTGAACGTGCGTATCACCGAGTATGAACTGGTCGACAAGGACGCCGTGGGCGACGCCCGCTTCGCGCCCAAGATCACGCTGCAGGCCACCACGGTCGGCCGCGCGATCATGTCCGAGATCCTGCCGAAGGGCCTGCCTTTCTCGGTGCTGAACAAGCCGCTGAAGAAGAAGGAAATCTCGCGCCTGATCAACACCGCGTTCCGCAAGTGCGGTCTGCGTGAAACCGTGATCTTCGCCGACAAGCTGCTGCAGTCGGGTTTCCGCCTGGCAACGCGCGCCGGTATCTCGATCGCCATCGACGACATGCTGGTGCCACCGCAAAAGGAAAAGATCATTTCCGACGCGGCTGCCAAGGTCAAGGAATACGACAAGCAGTACATGTCGGGCCTGGTGACCGACCAGGAACGCTACAACAACGTCGTGGACATCTGGGGCGCTGCCGGCGACCAGGTGGGCAAGGCGATGATGGAGCAGCTCCAGCACGAGGACGTGGTCGACCGTGACGGCAACACCGTCAAGCAAGACTCGTTCAACTCGATTTACATGATGGCCGACTCGGGCGCGCGCGGTTCCGCTGCGCAGATCCGTCAGCTGGCCGGCATGCGGGGCCTGATGGCCAAGCCGGATGGCTCGATCATTGAAACGCCGATTACGGCGAACTTCCGTGAAGGCCTGAACGTTCTGCAGTACTTCATCTCCACCCACGGCGCGCGTAAGGGCCTGGCGGATACGGCACTGAAGACCGCGAACTCGGGTTACCTGACCCGTCGTCTGGTCGATGTGACGCAGGATCTGGTGGTGGTGGAAGACGATTGCGGCACGACCAACGGCGTGGCCATGAAGGCCCTGGTCGAGGGTGGTGAAGTGATCGAAGCCCTGCGCGACCGTATTCTCGGCCGTGTGACGGTGACCGACGTGGTGAACCCGGAAACCCAGGAAACCGCGATCGAGGCCGGCACCCTGCTGGACGAAGATCTGGTCGACATGATCGACGCCATCGGCGTGGACGAAGTGAAGGTGCGTACCCCGCTGTCGTGCGACACGCGCTACGGCCTGTGCGGCATGTGCTATGGCCGCGACCTGGGCCGCGGCGTGCTGGTGAACTCCGGCGAAGCGGTTGGCGTGATCGCCGCTCAGTCGATCGGCGAGCCGGGCACGCAGCTGACCATGCGTACGTTCCACATCGGCGGCGCGGCATCGCGTTCGGCAGTGGCATCCAGCGTGGAAGCGAAGGCAACCGGTACCGTGCGTTTCACGGCGACCATGCGCTACGTCACCAATGCGAAGGGCGAACTGATCGTCATCTCGCGTTCCGGCGAAGCCCTGATCACCGACGACCATGGCCGCGAGCGCGAGCGTCACAAGATCCCGTACGGCGCCACGCTGCTGGTGCAGGACGGCCAGGCCATCAAGGCTGGTACGCAGCTGGCCACGTGGGACGCGCTGACGCGCCCGATCGTGTCGGAGTACACCGGCACGACCAAGTTCGAGAACGTCGAAGAAGGCGTGACCGTCGCCAAGCAGATGGACGAAGTCACCGGCCTGTCGACCCTCGTGGTGATCGATGCCAAGCGCCGTACGGCTGCCACCAAGGGCCTGCGCCCGCAGGTGAAGCTGCTCGACGCCAACGGCCAGGAAGTGAAGATTCCGGGCACGGACCATTCCGTGACCATCGGCTTCCAGGTCGGCGCGCTGATCACCGTGAAGGACGGCCAGCAAGTGCATGTGGGTGAAGTGCTCGCACGTATCCCGACCGAATCGCAAAAGACCCGCGACATTACCGGGGGTCTGCCGCGCGTGGCCGAGCTGTTCGAAGCGCGTTCGCCGAAGGACGCCGCCGTGCTGGCGGAAGTCACCGGCACCACGTCGTTCGGCAAGGACACCAAGGGCAAGCAACGCCTGGTGATTACGGACCTGGACGGCAACGCCCACGAGTTCCTGATCACCAAGGAAAAGCAAGTCCTGGTGCACGATGGCCAGGTGGTGAACAAGGGCGAAATGATCGTGGAAGGTCCGGCGGACCCGCACGACATCCTGCGCCTGAAGGGCATCGAGGAACTGGCGCACTACATCGTCGACGAAGTGCAGGACGTGTACCGTCTGCAGGGCGTGAAGATCAACGACAAGCACATCGAAGTGATCGTGCGCCAGATGCTGCGCCGCGTGCAGATCTCGGATGTGGGCGACACCAAGTTCATCCCGGGTGAACAGGTGGAGCGTTCGGAACTGCTCGACGAGAACGATCGCGTGATCGCCGAAGGCAAGCGTCCGGCCACGTACGAAAACCTGCTGCTCGGTATCACCAAGGCGTCGCTGTCCACCGACAGCTTCATCTCGGCGGCATCGTTCCAGGAAACCACCCGCGTGCTGACCGAAGCCGCGATCATGGGCAAGACCGACGACCTGCGTGGTCTGAAGGAAAACGTGATCGTTGGCCGACTGATCCCCGCTGGTACTGGTCTGGCCTACCACCGCGCCCGCAAGGCGCGCGAGGCGGCCGAGCGCGAACGCGCCCAGGCGATCTCCGACGAAGAGCAGTCGCTCTTCATCGAGCCGCCGGTGGTGCCGGCGACGACCGAAGGCGAGGGCGACGCGGTTTAAGACTGCCAGCCTGAACCTGCAGCAAGCTGCATGAAGATGCCCGGCCCTGGTGGCCGGGCATTTTTTTGCCTGCTTCTATATTTTGGATTTTGTTTTGCCGTGCCTTGTTTCGACATTGTTATTCATCGTGTGCATTTTTGCCGGCAAACACACTGGCGCCGCGCCGGCCSAAAGGTTTCAGGGAACATTCGTCACGGTACGAAGCAGTTGGCCGCCCCCTTGGTGGTATGGTTACGCCTTTCGCGGTCCCACCCTCTTTTTTAAGCTGTAGATATGTCGCGCGCCCTGGCGATTCTCAAGGATGTTTTCGGCTACCACGCCTTCCGCGGCCGGCAGGCGGAGATCATCGACCACGTGGCGGACGGTGGCGATTGCCTGGTGTTGATGCCCACCGGTGGCGGCAAGTCGCTGTGTTACCAGATTCCGGCGCTGATGCGGCAGCGGGCAGGCCAGGGGGTCGGCATCGTGGTGTCGCCGCTGATCGCGCTGATGCAGGACCAGGTCGCTGCCTTGTCGGAGGCCGGCGTGCGCGCGGCCGTGCTGAACTCGACGCTCAGCGGCGCCGAGGCTTCGGCGGTGGAGCGCGACCTGCTCGCTGGCAGGCTCGAGATCCTCTACGTGGCGCCCGAGCGGCTGATGACACCGCGCTTCCAGGACCTGCTCGAGCGTACCCGTATCGGCGTGTTCGCCATTGATGAGGCGCACTGCGTGTCGCAGTGGGGGCATGATTTCCGCCCCGAGTACATCCAGCTCTCGGTGCTGCACGAGCGCTTCCCGCAGGTGCCGCGCATTGCGCTGACGGCTACCGCGGATTCGGTCACGCGCGAGGAAATCGTCGAGCGGTTGGCGCTGCACGATGCGCGCGTCTTCATTTCCAGCTTCGACCGGCCCAATATCCGCTATCGCATCGTCGAGAAGGACAATGCGCGCCAGCAGCTGCTGGCCTTTATCAAGGCCGAGCACCTGGCCGCCGACGGCACCCACGACAGCGGCATCGTCTATTGCCTGTCGCGCAAGAAGGTGGAGGACACGGCCAGCTATCTCAGCGGCCAGGGACTCAACGCGCTGCCATACCATGCCGGCATGGATGCGGGCGTGCGCCAGCACCACCAGGCCCGTTTTCGCGAAGAAGAGGGCGTGATCATGGTGGCAACCATCGCTTTCGGCATGGGGATCGACAAGCCTGACGTGCGATTCGTGGCTCACCTGGACCTGCCCAAGAGCATGGAAGGCTACTACCAGGAGACCGGCCGCGCCGGTCGTGACGGGTTGCCGGCCAACGCATGGATGGCCTATGGCCTCGGCGACGTGGTCCAGCAAAAACGCATGATCGACGAGTCCGAGGCGGATGAAGCGCACAAGCGCGTCTCGTCCGCAAAGCTCGACGCCCTGCTCGGGCTGTGCGAGACGGCCGGATGCCGGCGCGTCCGCATCCTGGGGTATTTCGACGAGGCCAGCGCGCCTTGCGGCAATTGCGACACTTGCCTGGAGCCGCCCGCGACGTGGGACGGGACGCGCGAGGCGCAGATGGCGCTGTCGTGCGTCTACCGCACCGCGCAGGCCAGCCGCATCCATTTCGGCGCCACCCACATGATCGACGTGCTGCGTGGCAACGCATCGGAAAAAATCCGGCAGTGGGGGCACGACAAGGTGTCCACCTTTGGCATCGGCGCGGACCGGACGGTATCCGAATGGCATGCCATCTTCCGTCAACTGATTGCGCACGGACTGCTGATGATCGACCACGGCGGCCACGGCGCGCTGCTGTTGGGCGAGTCCGCACGCGCGGTGCTCAAGGGCGAGACGCAGATTACGCTGCGCCGGCAGGCCAGCAAGCCAGCCAAGAGCGGCGAGCGGTCCACACGCGGCACCGGCACCCGTACCGACCATACCGCCGGCATGGACACCGAGGCGCTGGCCAACTGGGAGGCGCTGCGCAAGTGGCGGACCGAGACGGCGCGCGAGCACGGCGTGCCGGCCTATGTGATCTTCCACGACGCTACACTGGCCGAACTGGCGCGCAGCGCACCGGAGTCGCTGACAGCAATGGCCGAAGTGCCTGGCATTGGTGCCGCCAAGCTTGAGCGCTATGGCGACGCCATCCTCGAAACGCTGGGTGCCGTATCCGACTTCTGATGCCCGGATGCGCATCAAGCGGCAAGCGGCAAGCGGCAAGCGGCAAGCGGCAAGCGGCAAGCGGCAAGCGGCAAGCGGCAGAAGCTGCTTGACCGTTTACGTCTCCGCTGTTAGCATGGCAGATTCGAGTTTTTGGCTTTGGATTTCGCTCGCCTGTCAGATTTGTGGCCTTCGGTTCGCAATCGGCAAGCCCACCAAGGGGGTCGTGTGATGCTCTGGTGGTGTGGTCGCAGCGGGATCCCAGGCGAGCTCGCGTTCTTTGGCCAGTCTGTTCCTCCACAGGTCCGTCTCAAGAGCGCTCGCTCACCTTTCCCGCCCAAAACCCGTCGTTGCCTCTTCGGCCCATTGCTTGTGGCCCCAGGGGTGTTTTTCCGTAAAACCAAGCTGGATTGAACAATGCCAACTATCAACCAACTGGTTCGCAAGCCGCGCGTCTCTGAAGTCGTCAAGAGCAAGAGCCCGGCGCTTGAGAACTGCCCCCAGCGTCGCGGCGTGTGCACCCGTGTGTACACCACGACGCCGAAGAAGCCGAACTCGGCACTGCGTAAGGTCGCCAAGGTGCGCCTGACCAACGGTTTCGAGGTCATCTCGTACATCGGCGGTGAAGGCCACAACCTGCAAGAACACTCGGTCGTGCTGATCCGCGGCGGCCGTGTGAAGGATTTGCCGGGTGTGCGTTACCACATCGTCCGTGGCTCGCTGGACTTGCAAGGCGTGAAGGATCGTCGCCAGGCACGTTCGAAGTACGGCGCGAAGCGTCCGAAGGCTGCTTAAGGCTAACGCCAGGCAAGCCGGGCATAAAGCCCGAAGCAACAAACGATGGCCTGTGGCGGTTGCGTCATGGTGCTGTCACCAGGCGGCGGTAAAACGGAGCGTTTATGCGCCGTGCCGTCGAGTAAGTGGTCACCCGGCGAATTTGCCTGAATGAGAGGCAAGCTAGTTGGTGGCCGGAGAGCGGGAAATAGCCGCGCTCTCAACTGAATCTAAAGGAAAGAAGATGCCACGTCGTCGTGAAGTCCCCAAGCGGGATATCCTGCCCGATCCGAAATTCGGTAACGTTGAAGTTGCCAAGTTCATGAACGTCCTGATGCTGGACGGCAAGAAGTCGGTTGCCGAACGTATCGTTTATGGCGCGTTCGACCAGATCGAAAAGAAGGCAGGCAAGGCCCCCGTAGAAGTGTTTTCCGTTGCCATCAACAACGTGAAGCCGGTGGTCGAAGTGAAGAGCCGTCGCGTGGGCGGCGCCAACTATCAGGTTCCGGTCGAAGTCCGTCCGTCGCGTCGTTTGGCATTGGCGATGCGTTGGTTGCGCGAGGCCGCGAAAAAACGCAGCGAGAAGTCGATGGCGCTGCGCCTGGCAGGTGAGCTGCTGGAAGCAGCGGAAGGCCGCGGCGGCGCGATGAAGAAGCGCGACGAAGTGCACCGCATGGCCGAAGCCAACAAGGCGTTCTCGCACTTCCGCTTCTAAAGCGCGCGAGTTACGCGGTTGGTTGCCGGGCGGGCTGTGTAATGACACGCTCGCCCGTTTGTGTTACGGGCGTTGGCAATGAGATGCCGGCGTCTCACGGACGAATAGAGGATTAAAGTGGCTCGTAAGACTCCCATTGAGCGCTACCGTAATATCGGTATCTCGGCTCACATTGACGCGGGTAAAACCACCACGACCGAGCGGATCCTGTTCTACACCGGTGTGAACCACAAGATCGGTGAAGTGCATGATGGCGCCGCCACGATGGACTGGATGGAGCAGGAACAGGAGCGTGGCATCACGATCACCTCCGCTGCCACCACCGCCTTCTGGAAGGGCATGGCCGGCAATTACCCGGAACACCGCATCAACATCATCGACACCCCGGGCCACGTGGACTTCACCATCGAGGTGGAGCGTTCCATGCGCGTGCTGGACGGCGCTTGCATGGTCTACTGCGCAGTGGGTGGCGTGCAGCCCCAGTCGGAAACCGTGTGGCGTCAGGCTAACAAGTATGGCGTTCCGCGCCTGGCCTTTGTCAACAAGATGGACCGTACCGGCGCGAACTTTTTCAAGGTCTACGACCAGCTGAAGACCCGCCTGAAGGCCAGCCCGGTTCCCGTCGTCGTGCCTATCGGCGCCGAAGACACCTTCAAGGGTGTGGTCGACCTCATCAAGATGAAAGCGATCATCTGGGACGAGGCCAGCCAAGGTACCAAGTTCGACTACGTGGACATCCCGGCTGAACTGGCCGACTCGTGCAACGAATGGCGCGAGAAGATGGTCGAGGCAGCTGCCGAGTCGAACGAAGAACTGATGAACAAGTATCTGGAAGAGGGCGAACTGTCCGAAGCCGAGATCATCAAGGGCCTGCGCGACCGTACCATCGCCTGCGAAATCCAGCCGATGCTGTGCGGCACCGCGTTCAAGAACAAGGGTGTGCAGCGTATGCTGGACGCCGTGATCGACTTCCTGCCGTCGCCGGTCGACATCCCGCCGGTCACCGGCGTGGACGATGACGACAAGGAAGTGTCGCGCCGTGCTGCGGACGACGAAAAGTTCTCCGCGCTGGCGTTCAAGATCATGACCGACCCGTTCGTCGGCCAGCTGATCTTCTTCCGCGTGTACTCGGGCAAGGTCAATTCGGGCGACACCATCTACAACCCGGTCAAGAGCAAGAAGGAACGCCTGGGCCGGATTCTGCAGATGCACGCCAACCAGCGCGAAGAAATCAAGGAAGTGCTGGCAGGCGACATCGCCGCTGCGGTTGGCCTGAAAGAAGCCACCACGGGCGACACGCTGTGCGATCCGGACCACATCATCATCCTGGAACGCATGGTGTTCCCGGAGCCGGTGATTTCGCAGGCCGTCGAGCCGAAGACCAAGGCTGACCAGGAGAAGATGGGCATCGCCCTGAACCGCCTGGCACAGGAAGATCCGTCGTTCCGCGTCAAGACCGACGAAGAATCCGGCCAGACCATCATTTCGGGCATGGGCGAGCTCCACCTGGAAATTCTGGTCGACCGCATGAAGCGCGAATTCGGCGTGGAAGCCACCGTGGGCAAGCCTCAGGTTGCCTACCGCGAAACCATCCGCAAGGTCTGCGAAGAAGTCGAAGGCAAGTTCGTCAAGCAGTCGGGCGGCCGTGGCCAGTACGGTCACGTGGTGCTCAAGCTCGAGCCGCAGGAACCGGGCAAGGGCTACGAGTTCGTCGACGCCATCAAGGGCGGCGTGGTGCCGCGCGAGTACATCCCCGCGGTGGACAAGGGCATTACCGAAACCCTGAACGCCGGCGTGCTGGCAGGTTTCCCGGTGGTCGACGTCAAGGTCACGCTGTTCTTCGGTTCGTACCACGATGTGGACTCGAACGAAAACGCGTTCAAGATGGCCGGCTCCATGGGCTTCAAGGAAGGTATGCGCCGCGCCAGCCCGGTGCTGCTCGAGCCGATGATGGCCGTGGAAGTGGAAACGCCGGAAGACTTCATGGGTAACGTGATGGGCGACCTGTCGTCGCGTCGCGGCATTATCCAGGGCATGGACGACATGGTCGGCGGCGGCAAGATCCTGCGCGCGGAAGTTCCGCTGGCAGAGATGTTCGGCTACTCGACCTCGCTGCGTTCGGCCACGCAAGGCCGCGCTACGTACACGATGGAGTTCAAGCACTACGCTGAAGCTCCGAAGAACGTAGCCGACGCCGTGATCACGGCTCGCGGCAAGTAAGAAAAAAATCCGCCGCCGCGCGTTGTGCGCGGCGGCACTATGAACACGACATACTGGTTTCGATTAGGAGCTGAAAAATGGCAAAGGAAAAGTTCGAGCGGACTAAGCCGCACGTGAACGTTGGCACGATTGGTCACGTTGACCATGGCAAGACCACGCTGACGGCCGCGATTGCTACGGTGCTGGCAGCCAAGTTTGGCGGCGCCGCCAAGAAGTACGACGAA
>NZ_JBFTSG010000094.1:0-18761 GCF_056399885.1 Cupriavidus sp. 01L45
CCTACCCCCTACCCCCAAGGCATCGTAATCGACTTCAAATTAGTAAAACTCTTAATCGCCTCCTGCACACCCTCCTTATAGCCAAGCCCCGAATCCTTGATCCCCCCAAACGGCGTAAGTTCGATACGATAACCAGGCACTTCCCACAGGTTGACCGTACCCACCTGCAACTCATCCGCAAAGCGGGCAAAGTCGTCCATCCGGTTGGTGCATACCCCCGAGGACAAACCAAACGCGGTGCCGTTGGAAATACGGATGGCGTCATCGATATCCCGGAAGGTAATAATGGGCGAGACCGGCCCAAAGGTTTCCTCGCGCACCACCGTCATGGCCGGATCGACACGATCGATCACCGTAGGCGAATAGCGCGCGCCGTCGCGAAGATTGCCCAGCACCAGCCGCGCCCCCTGCGCCACCGCCTCCTTCACGCGGGACTCGAACAGCGCGGCAGCCTCGGCGTCGATCACGGTGCCCATGTCCACGGTACGATCCATCGGGTCCCCATATTTCCAGGCACGGGTCTTTTCCACCACCATCTCGGTGAAGCGGTCGGCCACAGCCTGGTGCACCAGCATGCGCTTGACCGCAGTGCACCGCTGCCCGGAATTCTTGTACGAGCCCTGCACCGCCAGGTCCGCGGCGCGTTCCAGGTCGGCGTCGTCCATCACGATCAGCGGATCGTTCCCGCCCAGTTCCAGCACCACGCGCTTGTAGCCAGCCTTGTTGGCGATGTACTTTCCGATGCCGACGCCTCCGGTGAAGGTGACCAGGTCCACCGAGGGATGGGTGATCAGCTCGTCGGCGATTTCGCGCGGGTCGCCCGTCACCACCTGCAGCATCTGCGGCGGCAGGCCGGCTTCATACAGTATGTCGGCCAGGTAGTAGGCCGACAGCGGCACCTTTTCCGACGGCTTGAGCACCATGCGGTTGTTGGTGGCGATGGACGGCGCCACCTTGTGCGCGACCTGGTTCATCGGATGGTTGAACGGCGTGATGGCGCAGATCACGCCGAGGAACGGCGAGCGCTGGGTCATCACGCGGCGCTTCTTGCCGTGCGGGGTCAGGTCGCAGGAGAACAGCTGGCCGTCGTCGCGCAGGGTTTCGTTGGCGGCAAAGCCAAGCACGTCGGCCACCCGGCCGATCTCGTAGAGCGAGTCCTTCTTGCACAACCCGGATTCGAGCGTGATCAGGTCCGACGCTTCCTCCACCCGCTCGCGCAGCAGCGCGGCGGCGCGGTTGAGGATGGCGGCGCGTTCGAAGCGGGTCAGCGTGGAGCGGTACGCGCGCGCCACGGCAAAGGCATGCCGCACGTCTTCCACGCTGGCCATCGGCACGGTGCCGACCAGCGAGCCATCGTAGGGGCTGCAGACTTCGATCACGCGCTCGCGCGTCATCTTCTTGCCGTCGATGCGCAGCGCTTCGGCGCGGAAATGCGGGCTGACCTGGCCGGCGGAAAACTGGGGGGCATTCATGTCGGTTCTCGCGTCAAGGATTCGGGCGGATTGGGGCTGCGCTCAGTGCAGGTGATTGAGCGCGACATCGAAGATGTCGAAGTTGCGTAGCTGCGCCTTGCCGGGAATGCCCGCCGTGGCGCGGTTGAACACCAGCGGCACGGTCTGCTCCGACACGCCGCCATGCGAGCGCAGCGGCGCGTCCAGGCCGGACAGGTCGTGCCGGCTCTGGCTGGTGCCCAGTACCACATGCTTGCCGCTGACGATCACGAGATCGCCCACCCGGTCCGGCGGCAGTTCGAAGCGCGCGCAGGCCTCGGCGTTATCGAGCACGCTTTCGATGCCCGGCAGCGCCGCCAGCCGTTCCTTGAGCGCGGCGCGGTCGGCATCCTCCGGCAGATAGACAGTGGCATACGAGCCCAGCGCGCCGTGGTGCACCACGTAGGGATCGGTGATCGGCAGGATCACGCGCGCGCCGCCCGCCTCCACGCCGCGGCCCAGCCACGCATCGAGCTGGTCCTGCAGGTAGATCACGTTGGGGGCCTTGGTGGCGTCGTCGTGCTTTGCGTTCATGCCGTGGTCGGCGGTCAGCGCCACCACGCAGCCGAGCGCGTCGAGCTGCGCCAGGTATTTGTCCATCATGGCGTAGAAGGCGTTGGCGCCGTCCGAGCCAGGGGCGAACTTGTGCTGGATGTAGTCGGTGGTGGACAGGTACATCAGGTCCGGCCGCCGCGTTTCCATCAGCCGCACGCCTGCCGCAAAGACAAACTCGGACAACGCCGCGCTGTACACGTCCGGCACCGGCATGCCGACCAGTTCCAGCACGTTGTCGATACCGTTCTCCTCCACCGTGGCCTGGTCGGCCTTCTCCGAGGAAAAGCAGATGCCGCGCATGCCGTAGCCGAGCAGGCGGCGCAGCTTGTCCTTGGCGGTCACCACCGCCACGCTGGCGCCGGCGTCGGCAAAGGCGGCCAGGATGGTACCGGCGCGCAGGTACTTGGGGTCGTTCATCATGACTTCCTCGCCGCGCCCGCCGTTGGCGCTGCGGTCGAAGAAGTAGTTGCCACAGATGCCGTGCACCGCCGGCGGCGCCCCGCACACGATGGAGAGATTGTTGGGGTTGGTGAAGGTGGGCACCACGCACGCCCCGCGGAAGCTGGCGCCTTCGGCCAGCAGGCGTTTCAGGTAGGGCGCGCTGCCGCTGGCGGCGGCCGCTTCCAGGTAATCGAACTCACAACCGTCCACGCAGACCACCACCACGGGCTGTTTCATCCATTGGTAGGTGCGCTGATTGACAGTGATGCTCGGTGCGGCGACGCTGGAAAGATTCGGGTTCGACATATCGGGGGTTCCTGTGCGGGAGAGGAAAAGCTTCAGGGCGTATGGGTAGCGGCGCCGCCATCGACGGCGGCATGCATGCGGGCGCGGCCACGTTCCACGTGCTCGCGCATCAGCCTGCCGGCCAGCTCCACGTCGCGCCCGGCAATGGCGGACACGATCTCGCGGTGCTCGCGGGTCGAGGTGGGAATGGCGTTGCTGTCGGCGGACAGCGCCTCGCGCCGGTACAGGGTGAGTTCCTTGACCAGGCGCCGATAGGTATCCACCAGCTTGCGGTTGCCGGCGAGCTCCACCATGCGGTCGTGCAGGGCGAGGTTGAGGCGGGTGTATTCGTCGAGATCGCGCGCGGTGCTGGCCGCGCCCATGGCCTCGATCAGCGCGCGCAGCTCGCGCACGCCTTCGGCCGTGATGTTGGCGGCGAGCAGGCGGCCCACGTATTCGTCCAGCACCGCGCGCAGCGCATAGATTTCGTCGGCTTCTTCCAGGGAGATGGCGCGCACGAACACGCCGCGGTTTTTCTCGGTGCGCAGCAGGCCGGCCTGCTCCAGCGCCCGGAAGGCTTCGCGCAGCGGGCCGCGCGACACATTGAACTCGCCCGCGAGTTCGATTTCATTGAGCCTGGCGCCGGGTAGCAGACCGCCGGACACGATGCGCATTTCAAGCTCGCGCTGCACCAGGGTGGTCAGCGACTGGCTCTGCAGGATCGCAATATCGCTCGACTGAGCGGCTGGCCGTGACATGAAGACTCCTGATTCGGGACCATCGAAATTCCTGGTTGTCATTAAAGCAAGCAGTTTGTATATTGTCAACAAACCAGGTACCGATGAAGAGCACGAAACGCCGCCCAGCATCCCGTGAAAGTCCGGGCACACGTCTTGCAAGCGTTGTAAAACAAGGGTTTAACGGTGATATGTGGTGATGCGATGGTGGTGCAACATGCCCCAAAGCGCTGCAACAAATTCACCAAATTGACACACAATACAACCTAAAATGCCACAAGGAGCCCCACATGAAAGCGACGTTCAAGTTCGTTCCGCACCTGGCCGCCGGCGCCCTCGCCCTGTGTTGCGCCAGTACCGCGATGGCGCAGAAGACCACCCTCACCGTCTATACGGCGTGGGAGATCGAGACGCTGAAGCCCTACGCCGAGGGCTTCGCCGAGGTCGCCCCGGACATCGAACTGAAGTACGTGCGGGATTCCACCGGCGTGATCACCGCCAAGGCGCTCGCGGAAAAAGCCAATCCGCAGGCCGACGTGATCGCCGGGCTGGCCGCATCCAGCCTGGAACTGCTTAAACAGGAAAACATGCTGACGCCTTACTCGCCAAAGGGCTTCGACCGTCTCACCCGCGACTACAGCGACAAGGCCACGCCACCTAACTGGGTCGGACTGGACGTATGGGGCGCCACCATCTGCTTCAACACCGTGGAGGCCAAGAAGCGCAACCTGCCCAAGCCGGAAACCTGGCGCGACCTGACCAAGCCTGTCTACAAGGGCATGATCGTGATGCCCAACCCGGCGTCGTCCGGCACCGGTTTTCTCGACGTGACCGCGTGGCTGCAACTGTTCGGCGAGCAGGAAGGCTGGAAGTACATGGACGCGTTACACGAAAACATCGCCCAGTACACGCACTCCGGCTCCAAGCCGTGCAAGCAGGCCGGCGCCGGCGAGTTCCCGATCGGCATCTCGTTCGAGCTGCGCGCGCACAAGACCAAGGCCTCGGGCGCGCCCATCGACATGATCTTCCCGACCGAGGGGCTGGGTTACGACATCGAGGCCGCCGGCATCGTCAAGGGCACCAAGAAGCTGGAGGCCGCGCAGCGTTACCTGGACTGGCTGGCCAGCAAGGAAGCCAATGAACTGTTCGCCCGCGACTGGGCCATCGTGGCCTATCCCGGCATCGCCAAGAAGGTGGAGAGCATCCCTGTGAACTACGAAAAGATGCTGGTCAAGAACGACTTCAGCTATATCGCCAAGAACCGCGAGCGCGTGCTCAACGAATGGCAGAAGCGCTATAGCGGCAAGTCGGAAAAGCAATAAGGCAAACAATAAGGCAAACAATATGGCCGCCAGCGCGCACGGGCACGACGCCATGCCCGTGCGCGGCAGCGAGCCAAGCCAGCCCTCACCCCCACAAGAGGCGACACACCATGCAAAACATGACCGCCAGGCTCGATAGCTACCTCAGCCTGCAAGGCATCCAGAAGCGCTTCGGCGGCTTTACCGCCCTGCAACATATCGACCTGGAGGTACGCCAGGGCGAACTGCTGTGTTTCCTCGGGCCCTCCGGCTGCGGCAAGACCACCTTGCTGCGCATCATCGCCGGACTGGAATCGCAAAGCGCCGGCACCATCATCCAGGCCGGCCGCGACATCTCCACCCTGCCGCCAATGGAACGCGACTACGGCATCGTGTTCCAGTCCTACGCGCTGTTCCCCAATCTCACCGTGGCGGACAACGTGGCCTATGGCCTGGTCAACCGCCGCATGCCGCGCGCGCAGCGGCAGGAGCGCGTGGCGGAACTGCTGACCATGGTCGGCCTGCCCGAGCGCGGCGGGCAGTACCCGGCCCAGCTTTCCGGCGGGCAGCAGCAGCGCGTGGCCATCGCCCGCGCGCTGGCTACCTCGCCCGGCCTGCTGCTGCTGGACGAGCCGCTCTCCGCGCTGGACGCACGCGTGCGCGGGCGGCTGCGCGGAGAGATCCGCGCGCTGCAGCAGCGGCTGAACATCACCACCATCCTGGTCACGCACGACCAGGAAGAAGCACTGTCGATGGCCGACCGCATCGTGGTGATGAACCAGGGCGCCATCGAGCAGATCGGCACGCCCGCGCAGATCTACCAGCGCCCTTCCACGCCGTTCGCAGCCGATTTTGTCGGCCGCACCAATATGCTGGCGGCGCGCGTGGGCGGCGACGGCGAACTGCACTTTGGCGGCACGCGCATGCGCTGCGCGACGCCGCCCGGCTGTTGCACGGATGAATCCGTGCAGGTGTTCTTCCGGCCAGAGGATGTCTGCGTGCGCGGCATCGAGCAGCACGGCGGCAACGTGCTGGACGCTACCGTCGACAAGATCGAGTTCCTGGGCGCGTTTTCCCGCCTCACGCTCAGGTTGCCGGACACGGGCGGCCACTGCGCCACGCTCTACGCGGATCTTTCGCTGAACGACCTGCACGACTTGCGCCCCAGCGCCGGCGATTTGCTGCGCCTGGCCATTCCCGCCGACCGCATCCGCATCTTCCGCCAAGCATGAGCCTCAGCCTATCCACCGCCCCGGTGGCTGAAGCCACCCCCGCCGCCACCCGCGTGCGCGCGCACTGGACCGACCGCCTGGCGCTCGCCCTGCTGGGTGTGGCCGCGCTGGCCCTGCTGTGCTTCGTGCTGGCGCCCATCGTGATGATCCTGGCCAAGAGCGTGCAGAACCGCGCCGGCAGCCTCGCCGGCCTCGCGCACTTCCGCGCCTACCTGGAGTCTCCCGCGCTGCTGCGCTCGGTGTGGAACAGCGTGTGGGTATCGGCGCTGGCCACCGCGCTGACCGTGCCGCTGGCCTTCGCCTTCGCCTACGCGCTCACGCGCAGCCGCATCGCCTGCAAGGGCATGCTGCGCAACCTGGCGATGATCCCCCTGCTGGCGCCCTCGTTGCTGGCGGCGATCTCCTTTATCTTCTGGTTCGGCAACCAGGGCCTGCTCAAGCCGTACATGGGCGAGACGCAGATCTACGGCCCGCTGGGCATCGTCGCGTCGATGGTGTTCGCCACCTTCCCGCATGCGCTGATGATCCTGATCACCGCGCTGTCGCTGACGGACGCGCGCCTGTACGAAGCGGCCGACGCGCTCGGCACCTCCACGTTGCGGAAATTCCTCACCATCACGGTGCCCGGCGCGCGCTACGGGCTGGTCAGCGCGGCCATGGTGGTGTTCACCTATGCGATCTCCGACTTCGGCATTCCCAAGGTGATCGGCGGCAACTTCCATATGCTGGCCACCGATATCTACAAGCTGGTGATYGGCATGCAGGATTTCTCGCAGGGGGCGGTGGTATCGCTGATGCTGCTGGTGCCAGTGGCCGTCACCTATTACATCGACGCGCGCGCGCAGCGCCGCCAGATGGCGCTGATGACCGCCCGCTCCGTGCCGTACGTGCCGCGCCGCAGCCGGCGCTTCGATCTCTCCATGGCCGCATTCTGCTGGGTCATGGCAGCGCTGATGGTGGCGGTGATGGGCATGGCGATCTATGCATCGTTCGTCAAGCTGTGGCCCTATGACTTCTCGCTCTCGCTCGATCACTACCGGGTTGGCCTGGTGGAAGGCGGCGTGGTGGACTCGTACTTCAACAGCCTGCGCCTGGCGATCGCCTGCGCGCTGCCGGGACCCGTCTTCATCTTCAGCACAGCCTACCTGCTGGAGAAGACACGCGGGCTGGACTGGCTGCGCGGCTTCGTGCGGCTGATGGCGGTGCTGCCGATGGGCGTGCCGGGGCTGGTGCTCGGACTGGGCTACATCTTCTTCTTCGTGCCGGCGGCCAACCCGCTCAACGTCATGTACCAGACGCTGGGCATCCTGGTGCTGGTGACCATCGTGCACTACTACGCCTCCTGCCACCTGACCGCGGTAACGGCGCTCAAGCAGCTCGACAGCGAGTTCGAAGCCGTTTCCGCCTCGCTCAAGGTGCCCTTCTACACCACCTTCCTCAAGGTCACGGTGCCGGCCTGCCTGCCCGCCATCCTGGACATCTCGCGCTACCTGTTCATCAACGCCATGACCACCGTATCGGCGGTTGTCTTCCTGTATGGCGCGGATACCAAGCTAGCCTCAGTGGAGATCGTCAATCTCGACGAAAGCGGCGACATCGGTCCCGCTGCCGCCATGGCCACGCTGGTGGTGCTGACCTCCGCCTTCGCCTGCCTGCTGTACTACCTGCTGCAGCGCGTGCTCGATGCGAAGACGCAGGCCTGGCGGCAATCCGGCCGCAACGACTGACGCAACCCAACGGCATTCCATGCCCACGAGGCACGGAAGCCATCACTCCAACGATCCCAATCCCTGAATCCATCCCTGGAGCACAACCATGATCCGCGGCAACGACCCCATCCTGCTAACCCCCGGCCCCCTCACCACCTCGCTCGCCACCAAGCAAGCCATGCTGCGCGACTGGGGATCCTGGGACACCAGCTTCAACGCCATCACCCGCAGCCTGTGCGACGACCTCATCGCCATCGTGCACGGACAGGGCAGCCACGTCTGCGTGCCCATGCAGGGCAGCGGCACCTTCTCGGTGGAAGCCGCCATCGCCAATGTCGTGCCGCGCGACGGCAAGGTGCTGGTGCCGCAGAACGGCGCCTATTGCCAGCGCATCCTCAAGATCTGCAAGGTACTGGGCCGCGCCAGCGTGGAACTGCCGATCCCCGAAGACCAGCCGGCGACCGCCGCGCTGATCGAAGCCGCGCTCGCCCGCGATCCGTCGATCACCCATGTGGCGCAGGTCCATTGCGAAACCGGCGCCGGCGTGCTCAACCCCCTGCCCGAGATCGCCGCGCTATGCGCGCGCCTGGGCAAGGGCCTGATCGTGGATGCCATGAGCTCCTTCGGCGCGCTGGACATCGACGCGCGCACCATGCCGTTCGACGCGCTGGTGGCGGCCACGGGCAAGTGCATCGAAGGCGTACCGGGCATGGGCTTCGTGCTGGTGAAGAAGACCGTGCTGGAAGCCAGCCAGGGCAACAGCCATTCGCTGGTGCTGGACCTGTACGACCAGTACACCTATATGCAGAAGACCACCCAGTGGCGCTTCACGCCGCCCACGCACGTGGTAGCGGCCTTCCGTGCCGCGCTCGACCAGTTCCTGGAAGAAGGCGGGCAGCCTGTACGCGGTGCGCGTTATCAAGCCAACTATGAAACGCTGGTGAGCGGCATGGCGGAACTGGGCTTCCGCCCCTTCCTCTCGCCCACGGTGCAAGCGCCAATCATCGTAACGTTCCATGCACCGTCCGATGCGCGCTATGACTTCAAGACCTTCTACGCCAAGGTACGCGAACGCGGCTACATCCTCTACCCCGGCAAGCTGACACAGGTCGAGACATTCCGCGTGGGCTGCATCGGCGCCATCGACGCCAACGAGATGCGCAACGTGGTGAGCGCAATCGACGAAACGCTCCGCGAAATGGGCATCGAGATGAAGGCACCGCTGGCGCGGGCGGCTTGAGGCATTTGCAGAGCCGTCGTCCGGGCAAACGCCCGCCCCCTCTCCCGCAAGCGGGAGAGGGGAGTGAACCAGTGGATGGCAAACGGCGGCTCGCCGGCAGAAGCGGGTACCGGACGAAAGCCCCAACGCTTGATGTCCAGGGACATCAAACAACAGCGGTGCCACCAGAACAACGATTCGGTGTAGCCGTGTGCTGCGCCTTCAAGGGCGGGCCACACCCCAGCGCGATGCGAAGCGAGCCGTCAAGGTGTACCAGGCCGTATGGGGCGCCTTCTTTGCCTACTTTCTTGGCAAGACAAGAAAGTAGGTCGCCGCCCCACAGGGGTGGTGAAACTGCCTTTGACTTTAGGCTTTTGACGTTAAGCGGTTGCATCAAGCCCCCAAGCCCCCCCCCAAATGCCCCTCCCCCCCGACTCCCCCGCCACCCCCTTCCTAGCCGTCATGCTCTCCGCGATCATGCACGCCTCCTGGAACGCCATCGTCAAGATCGGCGGCGACCGCCTATCGTCGATGGCGCTGATCGACAGCTTCTGCTTCCTCGTGGCATTGCCAATGGTATTCCTGGTACCGCTACCCGCCCCCCAGGTTTGGCCCTTCCTCCTCGCCACCGTCACACTAGAAGTCGGCTACAAACTATCGCTGGTAGCCGCCTATAACCGCGGCGACTTCAGCCAGGCCTACCCCCTGATGCGCGGCTCCGCCCCGTTGATGGTCGCCATGATCCTCCTGCTGACCGGCGCCGAGCGGCTCGGCCCCGGCGGCTATGCCGGCATCGCCCTGATCTGCATCGGCCTGGTCAGCCTGGTACGCTGGCGCAGCCAGTCCCCCGACCTGATGGCCTTCGCCCTGCTGGCGGGCGCCTGCCTGGCCGGCGGCACCGTGATCGACGGTACCGCGGTCAAGCGATATGGAGACGTCTTCTCCTATATCGCCTGGCTGCAGTTGCTGTCGCATATCTTCATGCCCGGCTTTGCCTTCAGCCAGCGCGGGCGAACGCTGCTGACCCTGTTCCGCCAGGAGTGGAAACGCGCCTGGATCGGCGGCATCAACCGCGTGGGTTCCTACGCGCTGATGCTCTGGGCCATGACGATGGCGCCAGTGACCAAGCTGGCGGCGCTGCGCGAATCCAGCGTGATCTTTGCAGCGCTGCTCGGGCATTTCCTGCTACGCGAGCCGTTCGACAAGCGCCGCCTGGTAGCGACGGCGCTGGTGGTGGCGGGCATCGTCACGCTGCAGTTGGCGCGCTGATCGCGGACACCCGGCGCATCTGCCTCCCGATCAACGCGGCGCACAGGGCCGACACCACACCGGCGAAGACCGCATAGGCGCAGATCTGCCACGGCGCTCCGCCGCCGCTCTTGAGCAAGGCGGTGGCAACGATGGGCGTGATGCCGGAGGCAAAGATGCCCGAGAACTGGTACACGAAGGAGATGCCGGTATAGCGCACCCTGGCGTCGAACAGCTCGCAGAACAGTGCGGCCTCCGGCCCGTACACGGCCGCGTAGAAGATACCGAAGGGCACCACGATGGCCAGCCAGAGCAGCATCACGTTCTGCCCGCCGTTGAGCATCAGCCAGAAGGCCGGGAACGAGGAGAAAGCGGTGATCAGCGAGCCCCAGAAGTAGACACGCGTGCGCCCGATGCGATCCGACAGGCCGCCGAAGAACGGGATGAAGAAACACATCACCACCGCGGACGCCATCACGCCGACCAGGGCCTGGGTACGCGAGATGTGGATGGTCTGGGTCAGGTAGGTGATCGAGAATACGCCGAAGATATTGAAGAACACGCCGTCGATATACCGTGCGCCCATGCCCTTGAGGATATTGCCCGGATAACGCCGCATCATGTCGACGAAAGGAATCTGCGTCTCGGCGTTCTGTCGCTTGACCGCGGCGAACTCCGGCGTTTCCTTGACGTTCAGGCGGATATACATGCCGACGAAGACCATCGCCGCCGACACGATAAAGGCAACACGCCAGCCCCAGGCGAGGAACTGGGCGTCCGTCAGCAGCAGCGAGAGCAAGGCGACCACGCCCGATGCCAGGCACAAGCCGATCGCCAGGCCGATCTGCGGCAGGGAGGCGTAGAAGCCCTTGCGGTGCGCCGGCGCGTATTCATAGGCCATCAGCACCGCCCCGCCCCATTCCCCGCCCAGCCCGATCCCCTGGAAGACGCGCAGCAGCAACAGCAGCACGGGTGCCCACAAACCGATGCTGTCGTAGGTCGGCACAAGCCCGATCAGGAATGTGGACACGCCCATGATCATCAGCGTCATCACCAGCATGCTCTTGCGGCCGATGCGGTCGCCGAAGTGGCCGAAGATCACGCCGCCAAGCGGCCGCGTCAGGAACCCGACCGCAAAGGTTGTGTACGCCAGCATGGTTGCCACCAGCGGATCGCCGGCCGGGAAGTACAGCTTGTTGAACACAATGCCGGCGACCACGCCGTAGAGGAAAAAGTCATACCACTCGATGGTGGCGCCGATCACCGACGCCATCACGACCTTGCGAATCGCCTTTTCATTGGGGCTTGCCATCTTTGTCTCCTCACACAGGTAAGCGGCGCCCGCTGGAATGATGTGATTGTTGAGCGCCGGGGCTTGCAGAAAAACAGCGGGACCTTCCTCCTTTACCGGGGCATCATGCCGCCGCGCCGACCGGTACCTCCCGCCGCGCGTCTTCCAGGATGAAATCGGCGGCGCGTTCGGCCACCATCACCACCGGGACATTGGTGTTACCCGACACCAGCGCCGGCATGATCGAGCAATCCACCACGCGCAGGCCCGCCACGCCATGCACGCGCAGGCGGGCATCGACCACCGCCAGCGCGTCGCGGGCGGGCCCCATGCGGGCCGTGCCGGACGGATGGAAGATGGTGGCGCCGTACTGGCGGCAAAAATGCAGGATCTCGTCGTCCGAGCGCACCGCATCGCCGGGCCGGAACTCGCGCTTCATCAGCCCGCGCATGGGTTCGGCCTGGGCCACGCTGCGCGCGAACTTCACCGCCGCCACCGCGCTGCGCTGGTCCAGTTCGGTCGAGAGATAGTTCGGCTGCATGGACGGCGGCTCGAAGGGATCGGTCGACTTGATGCGCACCGATCCCCGCGATTCCGGCCGCAGCTGGCAAACCGAATACGTGCAGCCGGAGAACGGGTGGACATTGCCGCCCGCCATATCCGCGGACAACGTGGAGAAATGGAACTGCGTGTCCGGCGTAGCGCTTTCGTCCGGCAGGGCACGGCAGAACATGGCGCCCTGGTTGATGCCGATCGCCAGCGGCCCCTTGCGGAACAGCAGCCATTCCAGCCCCATGCGCGCCTTGCCGGACAAGGTGCGCAACTGGTCGTTGGTGGTGATCGGCTTGGAGACTTCGTAGATAAGCCGGACCTGGAGGTGGTCCTGCAGGTTTTCCCCGACACCAGGCAAGGCGTGCACCACCTGCACCCCCAGCGATTGCAGCAGCGGCGCGGGGCCGATGCCCGACAGTTGCAGCAACTGCGGCGATTGCAGCGCGCCGGCGCAGAGCAGCACCTCGCGCCGCGCCAGCACGGTGCATGACCTGCCGCCTTGCATGTAGCGCACGCCGATGGCGCGCCGCCCCTCGAACAGGATCGCGGTGGCATGCGCGTCGGTCTCGATGCGCAGGTTCGGCCGCCCCCGCGCCGGGCGCAGGTAGGCGACCGCCGTGGAACAGCGCCAGCCCTTGCGCGTGGTCAGCTGATAGTAGCCGGCGCCTTCCTGCTCGCCGGTGTTGAAGTCCTCGCGGTAAGGCACGCCCAGCCGCTGGCCTGCCTCGATGAAGGCATCCACCAGCGGATGGCGGCTGTCGATGGAAGTGGCATTGAGCGGCCCGGCCGTGCCGTGGGTGGGCCCTTCGCCGAGGTCGTTGTTCTCCAGCTTGCGGAAGTACGGCAGGCATTCATCCCAGCCCCACCCGGGATTGCCCAGCGCGGCCCAGTGATCGTAGTCCTGCCGCTGGCCGCGCACGTAGATCAGGCCATTGATGGCGCTGCATCCGCCCAGGGTGCGCCCGCGTGGCCAGTAGATGCGGCGGTCGAGCATATTGGGATCAGGGTCGGTATAGAAGCCCCAGTTGACCGTCTTGTGGAACATGGTCTTGCCGTAGCCGATGGGGATGTGAATCCACGGATAGCGGTCGGGAGGACCGGCCTCCAGCAGGCAGACCGCATGCCGGCCGTTTTCGCTCAGGCGATTGGCCAGTACGCAACCGGCCGAACCGGCTCCTACCACGATGTAATCAACGGTTTGCGACATCGTCGCTGTCTCCTTGTTATCTGCCGCCAGGGCCAGTCATGCCCTTTGCTGCCGTTGGCGGCGCCACTTATACTGAAACGAATTGTTCCGATCTTATGAACGAGAACCCAGAATAAGAAGGCAAATTGTGAGGAGACACAGAATATGAAACAGAATGTGCAATTTCCGTTTCAGAATCGCAGCGCAGCAGAGAGCACGAAGCCAGCCGCCGACGACGAGGACCGCACCCTGCGGGCGCTGACGGTGCTGGAATGCCTCGCGCGCGCCCAGCATCCGCAGACCCTGGCGCAACTGGCGCAGCGCCAGCGCATGCCCAAGACCACGCTGATGCGCCTGCTGCGCGCCATGGAAAGCGCCGGCTTTGTCGTGCAGATGCCCGCGGAGCGCGGCTTCATGCCCGGCCCCAGGGCAGCCGCGATTGCGATGCAGACACTAAAAGGGCCACCAATGCTGCGCGAATGCCGCGCCATTCTTGGCCGGCTGGTTGCCAGCCTTGGCGAGACCTGCAACCTGACCACGATGGACGGCGACCATGTGCTCTATGTGGAACGGGTGGAGACGGATGAGCCCCTGCGCCTGCAACTCTCGCCGGGCATCCGCGTGCCCCTTCACTGCACGGCGAGCGGCAAGCTGTTCCTGGCGGCCATGTCGCGCGCGGAGCGGCAGCAGACGTTGCGGCGCCTGGAAATCCGCGGCTATACGCCGCGCACCCTGACCGACATCGGCGCGCTCGACACTGAACTGGACCGCCTCGGCGCCCAGGGTATCGGCGTGGATAACGAAGAGTTCGTCCGCGGCATGACGGCGGTGGYGGTACCCGTGCGCGCCGGCGGCGGCACGGCTGACGCCGCCGCCCCGGATGGCCCCGTGATAGCGGCTATCGCCTGTCACGCGCCCACGGCCCGGGTATCGCTGGAGGCGCTGGTGCGAGCGGTGCCGACGTTGCGCGAGGCGGCGCGCGGCATGGCAAAAGTACTTTGCGACGAACGCTAGGCCCTTGCCCGCTCCCGACAAGGGGCGGCAGACGCGCTGGCTGATGCTGCCCACAAGCGAAGGTCTGAAGTGGAATACAATCAATCTGTCTCGTTTTCCGGAACGGAGTCCGAATTGAAATCGGCAACAGCAGCAGCACAAAGAAAAGCGCCTCCCGAGGCACCCAAGGAAAAATCCGCCAAAGGCGCGCGCGCGGCGGCGCCCTTGCGGCTGGAAGAACCGGCCGCCACGCCGCCGGTCCCGAACGCCGCAGCCGATGCCGCTGCGGACCGCGACACCCCCACGCTGCGCGCCTTCGCGCTGCTGGAATTCCTGGTGGCGGCGGACCGGCCCTTGTCGCTGGCGGAAATCATGCAGGGTTTCGAAGCGCCCAAGGCTTCCCTGCACCGCATGCTTGGCGCGCTGGAAGCGGGCGGGCTGGTGATCCGCGAGCCCGGTGCGCGCAACGCCTACGCGGTGGGGCCGCGCCTCTCGCGGCTGGGCGTGGCCATCGTCACGCATTCGGGCACACGCCAGTTGCGCCATGCCATCCTGGCACGGCTGGTGGCCGATATCGGCGAAACGGTCAACCTGACTATGCTGCACGAAACCTCGGTGCTGTACCTGGACCGCATGGAAGCCCCGTGGCCGCTGCGGCTGGACCTGAAACCCGGATCGCGCGTGCCGCTGCACTGCTCTGCCAGCGGCAAGCTGCTGCTGTCGCTGCTGCCGCGCGAGCAGCGCGCCGCGCTGGTGCGGCAGTTGCCGCTGGAGCGCTTTACGCCCAATACCGTCACCGACGTGGAACTGCTCGAAGCCGAGCTGGACCGCAGCGCCCACAAGCAGCTTGGCGTGGACAACGAGGAATTCGTGGCGGGGATTTCCTGCGTGGCGGTGCCGGTGCGCGATGAGCGCGGGCAGGTGGTGGCGGCCCTGGCGGTGCATGCGCCCACGGCACGCTCGCCGCTGTCGCGCTCGCTGGAGTTCGTGCCGCGCTTGCAGGAAACGGCCAGGGAGCTGGCCGCTACGTTCTAGACGGGGAAACGGGCGGCGCGGATAGCGGCGCCCGGCACGGCACAGGCTCTGGCTTTACATCCTTCCCTTCCAGGGCACCAGCCACTTCTCCGTCTTGCGCATCAGCAGGTCGAAGGTATAGGCAATCAGGCCGATCAGCCCGATGCCCATGATCACCACATCCGTGCGCAGGAAGTTCGACGCGTTGAGCACCATCTGGCCAAGGCCCGACGTGGCGGCCACCATCTCGGCGGCAACCAGCGTGGTCCAGCCGAAGCCGATGGCGATGCGCATCCCGGTCAGGATGTCGGGCAGCGCCGCGGGAATCACCACATGGCGGATCACCTGCCACCGGTTGGCCCCCATCGAGTACGCCGCATTGATCTGCTCGATGGTGACCGAGCGCACCCCCGCCTGCGCCGACATCGCCAGCGGCGCGAAGCAGGCCAGGAAGATCAGCAGGATCTTCGACGTTTCATCGATGCCGAACCAGATCACGATCAGCGGCAGGTAGGCCAGCGGCGGCAGCGGCCGGTAGAACTCGATGGGCGGATCGAACACGCCGCGCGCGATGCGCGACACGCCCATCATCACGCCGATCGGCACGGCCGTGACCGTGGCCAGCGCGAAGGCGCCGAACACGCGCACCATGCTGGCGCGGAAGTGCTCCGTCAGCGGCAGGCCGCCTTGCACATTGCCGTTCCAGGCATCGATAAAGGCATTGATGATGGATTCCGGCGTGGGCAGGAACAGTGGCGGCAGCCAGCGCAGGTGGCTGGCGATCCACCACAGCGCCAGCAGCGAGACCACGGTGATGGTGGAGATGCGCGAGCTTGAGCCCTCGCCTGGCAGGCGGTAGCCGGAGACGGCCTTCATGCGGCGCGCGGCCGGCCTGGCGGGCATGGCGCCCGCGCCGGGAGGGGGGTCGAGTCGTTGGGCGGTAGCAGTCATGTCGGACTCCTCAGGGCGTGGCATGGATCAGGTCGACGATTTCTTCGCGGTACCGGATGAACTCGGGATCGGACTTGACTTCGCGGGCATCGCCGCAGGCAATGAAGCGCCGCGCGAAGGGCAGCTCGTAGGTATGCGCGATGCGTCCCGGGGAAGGCGTCATCACGATCAGGCGGGTGGCCAGGAACAATGCTTCCTCCACGCTGTGGGTGATGAAGAACACGATTTTCTGTTCCGCGGCCCACAGCTTGAGGATCAGCGCCTGGATGGTTTCACGCGTGAGCGCATCCAGCGCGCCGAGCGGTTCGTCCATCAGCATCACCGCAGGGTCGTTGGCCAGCGTGCGGGCAATGCCAACGCGCTGCTGCATGCCGCCGGAGAGCTGGTAGACGGGCTTGGCCGCCACCTTCTCCAGCCCGACCAGCGCCAGCTTTTCCTGCGCGATGCGCAGGCGCTCGGCGCGCGGCACGCCGCGCAGCCGCAGGCCCAGCGCCACGTTGTCCAGCACATTGAGCCAGGGCATCAATGCATGCTTCTGGAACACCACGCCGCGCTCGGCACCAGGACCGTGCACAGTCTTGCCGTCGAGGCGGATCTCGCCTTCCGAGGGTTGCATGAAGCCGGCAATGCATGACAGCAAGGTCGTCTTGCCGCACCCGGAGGCGCCCAGCGCGACGACGAAATCGCCGCGCTCCATAGTGAGATTGACTTGCGACAGGGCCAGCGTTTCGGCGCCGCCACGGCCGCCGTAGTTAACGCTGAGGTTGTCGATTTCGAGTTTGGCCATAGCTGCAAACTTCCGGAAAAGGTCATTCAAGGCCACGGAGCGGACATCGCCCGCTCCGCGGCGCACAAGACAGTCAGGCCGGCGTCCTGGTGGCAAGGGCCCGCTTTACCCACTCCGCATTGACGCCCGTTCCGTAGTCCGGCAGCACGGTCTGGATGGTGCCCTGCTCCTTCAGGAACTGCGCCGCCGATTGCAGCGCCTTGGCCGCGCCGCCGCCCAGCCAGCGGGGCGAGGCTTGCTCCTCCAGCGTGGGGAATCCGTACAGCGCCATGCTGGCCGGCACGGCTTCGGCCTTGGCGCCGGAGACTTTGGCAACCGCCTTCACCATCGGCGATTCCGCGGTCCATGCGGCCTTGTCCTGGCGATACTTGTCATCCGCCGCGGCCAGGATCTTGACGAACTTGACCATGAACTCGGGGTTCTCGCGCGCGAACTTCTTGTTGGCGATCATGYCGTCGAAGGTCGCCTTGCCGGTTTCGGCGGCGATCTTGCCGGAGGTCACCAGCACCTTGCCMGATTGCTTGAGCTTGGCCAGCACCGGATCCCAGATGAAGGTGGCGTCGATGTCGCCGCGCTCCCAGGCCGCGGCCACTTCGGGCGGCCGCATGTTCATGATCTTGACGTCCTTGGGATTGATCTTGGCCTGCTCCAGCGCTACCAGCGTGTGGTAGTGCGTGGTGGAGACAAAGGGCACGCCCACCCGCTTGCCCTTGAGGTCGGCCACGCTGTTGATATTGCTGCCGTTGCGCGCCACCATGGCTTCGGCCGCGTTGATGTCGTCGAGGATCCAGAAGAGCTCCACGTCCAGCCCCTGCGACAGCGCCGAGGCAATCGGCGAGGTGCCGGCTTCGCCGATCGCGATCTGGCCCGAAGCCATCGCGCGGATCACGTCGCCGCCGCCGCCGAACTGGCGGAACGAGACCTTGTAGCCGGTCTGCTTCTCGACTTCCTTCATGTCCTGCGCGTAGCGCCACGGCACCACCATGTCCTGGTAGGCGATGACGACTTCCCTGGTCTGCGCGTAGGCGCCCGGGGCGACGACCGCCGCCATGACCACGCTTGCTGCAAGCTGCTTGATCCAACGCATGATGAACCTCCTCAAGATTGACTGTGTGGTGTGCTGTGGCGGAGATCGCCGGCACGGGAAGCCTGGCACCAGGGCGGTGCCTGCTCGAGGAGGAAGAGGTGATGAGCATGAAGCATGCCAATGTCTCCGTCTGGTTGGGACGTCTTTGCGTCCTCTCGTTTTAGCGGCGCTCTTCTCTGCGGAGAGTCAGCCCGGCGCGCACCGGATGCTGTTGAAGCAAGCCCTGAGCGCGGTGTAGCCCTATGGTAGAAAGCCGGCCCTCGCCGGGTTAGAGCCAGCGGGGACCAACTGTGGGTCCACACGGCCCGCCAGATTGCTCTTGCTGCACTTTAAAGGGTATTTACTACCGTTTTTAGGTACATGGCATTCCGTTTATCGAATTCTTCTATTGACCATCTCGCGCTCACATCCTACATTTCGACTCACGAACACTTTTCGGAACATTTGGTTCCGTTTTGAGATCGATAGACTGGAGACACGACACCATGAGCGAACACTTGCCCGAATCCCTCAAGACCCAACCCGCCGACGGCGCCGCCACCGCCGGCCCGCAGGCCATGACCCCCTCGGAAGCCTTCGTCGAGACCCTTGCCGCCAACGGCGTGACCGACATGTTCGGCATCATGGGGTCGGTCTTCATGGACGCCATGGACATCTTCGCCCCCGCCGGCATCCGCCTGATC
>NZ_JBFTSG010000095.1:0-18552 GCF_056399885.1 Cupriavidus sp. 01L45
GCGGCCGGCAACTGCGCCAGCAGGCTGTCGGGCGTCACGCCGGCCAGCACCGCGACGGCCGGGCTGTGGTTCAGGTACTGCGCGCGGTCGATGCTGGTGCCGGGCGCGGTGACCGGATTGCCGCCCAGGTTGGCGTTGAAGTGCCAGTCGACCGTTTGCTTGCCGCCCGTGTCCGGCGCAGCCGGCGTGGTAACGATGACCGGGTTGAACTGCCACGGCCTGGTCGGGTTGTCCACCGGCGTGGCGGCCGGGACCGCGCCGCCGGGCGCCGCTACCGGGCCCAGCGGGATCACTTGCTGCGCGCCGGTGGAGGGCGGCGTGGGCTGGGACGGGCTGGTATAGCCGTTGGCGAGGGCGGCGCCGGTCAGGTCGACCGTGTTGCCCATCAGGTTGCCGGTGTTGAGCACCTGCCCGCCTGCCGTGACGGCCAGCGCGCGGCCTGCCTGGATGCCGGATTCAAGGCTGCCGAGGACGGAGCGGCCCCCGGTGTCATGCCAGCGGTCTCCGCCGCTGCGGTCTTCCTGCCAGCGCCCGATCCAGTCGGCGTTCAGCGCGATGCTGTTGTTGTCGACCGCTCCGCTCATCCGCACGGTCACGTCCTGCCCGCCGCTGATCAGGCCGCCGTGGTTGGCCAGCGTGCCGCCGCTGAGCCGGACGTCGCGCGCGGCGGTGATGACCGCCGCCGGCCCGGCCGCGCTGTCTTCGTCCGCCTCGCATTGGCTGTTGCCGTGGGTGCCGCCCGGGTTGCAGCCGCCGGCGTAGCTCGGATTGGTGCTGCCGTAGCTCTTGCGCAGCCTCACCGGGTCCATGGCCTTGTTGACCAGGGTGGGCGCGGTCACCGAGACGTCGCCGGACAGCGACTGGATGGCGCCGGCCTGGTTGATGACGCTGTTGCCAGCCGTCAGCTTGACATCGCCCCGCGCGGCTAGCGTGCCGTGCAGATTCTGGATGTTGGCCGCACTGATGGTGAGGGTGTTGCCGGCGGCCACCGTGCTGGGCGTCTGCTGCCACGCCAGCGTTTGATAGTGGGGGGCGCTGTCGCCCGGGCAACTTGCGGCCCCCGGAAGACAGCCGGGTGTGCTGGTGACCTTGCGGTCGTAAGTGCCCTGGTTGGTGAAGGTGCCACGCGTGGTGATCGCGACCTTGCCGGCGGCGGCGAGATCGCCGGCGTTGGTCAGGTCGCCGGTGCCATTCAGGCTCAGGTTGCCGCCGGCTGTGATCTGGCCGGCTTTGCCAAGCTGCTGGCTGACCGTGGATTGGCCCGGCGCGCCCGCTTGCGTGCCGGCGACCGTCTGCCCGAGCGCGATGGGCGACCACGGGGGCGGCGCTGTGCACGAGTCGCAGGCGGCCATGCTTGGCGGCGTGCCGTAGACCAGCGGCCCGGGGCCGTAGGCGTTGGTGCTGTCCTTCGTCAGTGCCGTGAGCTGCGCCATGAACGCCGACAGCTCGCCCTGGTTCACCGTGTCGGCCACGCTGTTGATCAGCGTCGCAGACCGGCTGTTGTCCAGGGCGCCGACATGCAGCGTCACATCCTTGACGGCGGAGATCACGCCGCCCTTGTTGGAAAGGGATGCGGCGGTAATGTCGAGGCTGCCGCCGCTGATGATCTGGCCGGCGGGGCCGTCGGATTGCCGTACCACCGTATGATCGACGGTAGGCACCCCGCCGATATGGCGCACGCTGCCCGAGTTCAGCAGCGATACCGGCACGCTGTCCCGGCCAGGGATGCCCGGAATCACGTGCCAGAGTGCCTGCCTGAGTTGCTGGTCGCCGTTCGAGGGAATGATCTCTTCGCCCAGGACCAGCAACACGGTGCCATCCGGATTGCGCGTGACGTCGGCCAGCGTGATGTCGATCGGTGCGCCTGATACATAGGCGGCGCAATTGTCACAGCTTCCCCCTTGCAGCCAGGGCGAATAACTGCCGATGATGGTGGATTTGAGCAGGCCGTCGTTGACAACCTTGGTGGTGAAACTGCCCGCATCCAGGGGCGCGGTGCGGTCGTTGATGACCGCGCCGGCGGCGATATGCAGGTTGCCGTTGGCCCCGAGCACGCTGCCGATGTTGTTGAGCGTGCCGCCAATATCGAACTTGAGGTCGCCATTGGCTTGCGTGGTGCCGCCGCGGTTGTCGTAGTCGCCGCCCGTGACGGCGATATTGCCCAGCGACTCGACCGTGCCGCCGTTGCTTACGTTGCCATGCAGCGCAAGATCGCCATTGGCATGTACCGTCCCTGTATTCGCGAGCGCCCCGGCGGACAGGGAAAGCCTGCTGCCGCCCACGATCTGGCCGCTATTGGTCAGCGTGCCGCCGGTAGCCAATGACAGTTCGCCGGCCTTCTGGATGGTCCCTGAGTTCGTGATGCCCTGGCTGGCGTTGAGTACGGCCTTGCCGCCCTGCACGTTCCAGGTGCCGGTGTTGTTGATCGCCAGCGCCGCCAGGGTCAGCGTGCCGTTGGCGTTCAGGGAACCGGTAGTGGCGGCGGACGGATCGAATACCTGGTTCGGCGCGTTGAGCGTCAGGTTGTTGCCCGCCAGTAGTTGGCCAGCGGCATTGTTGAAACTGCCGTTGCCACCCGTGACGGTGAAGGTCAGGTCGCCAACGATGGGATTTTTCCCGCTCAGGTCCCCGGCGAAGAGGGTGCCGCCCTGATTGCCCGTCAGCGCGCCAGCCGTGACGGCAAGGGTCCGGGTGCCGGCGACGAGGCCCTGCGCGTTGTCCAGGCCGCCAGTGGCGGTGACGTTGACGTTCGCGCCGCCAATGGTGCCGCGGTTGACCAGGCTGGCCGAACCCAGGCTAAGCTGATTGCCTGCCAGGGTCCCGGTATTGCTTACCGCGTTGCCGTTGACAACGAGTTGCTGCCTGGCAATCGTCGCGCCGCTGTTGGCAACCGACTGGCCCGCGAGCATGGCGCTGCCAGCGGTGGTGTCGCCAGTCAAGACCAGGCTCTGGCTGGCAGCCGCATCGAGCGTGCCGTCAACGCCATTGACCTGACCCGGCGCCGAGCCCACACGGACATTCTTGCCGCGCAAGGTGGCATTGCCGCCCACCCATGTCAGCTGGCCCGCGCTCAGGGTCTTGCCCGCGCTCGCCACCAGATTGCCGCCGGTCAGCACGCGGCCGGCGAGGCCGACATCCTGCCCGCCGCTCAGGCTGGCATGGCCCACGCTGCTCAGCGTGCCACTCACCGTGGCCGAGCCCGCGGAGGCCGACAGGCTGGCCGTGCAGCCGCTGCTCAGGTTGCCAGCCACCGTTGCATCCCGCCCTGCCGCGATCACGGCATCCCCGTCGCTGGTGAGCGCGCCGTCGATGCTGGCGCTGCCAGCGGTCGCGGTGATCGTGGTCTTGCCAGCGCTCTGCGCCTGGCCGCCAACCGTGACGTTTTGCGCGGCGGTGAGGCTGAGGTCGGCATTGGTGCCAATCTGGCCGCTGGTGGTAATGCTGCCGCCCTGCGCGGTCACGGCGACGGCCTTGGACGCCAATACCTGGCCGCCGAGATTGGCATCCGTGCCCGCCGTGACCGCCAGCGTGCCGGGGGGATACCACATTGCCCGTGGTGGTCACGCTGCCGGTGACGCCGGTCAACGCCACGTTGCCGCCAGTGCTGCCCGCCTCGCCGTTGATGGTCAGGTTGCGCCGGGTAGCCAGGTTCAGGTCGCCGGCCGATACCGCGTTGCCGTCGATGGTGGTATCCCGCGCGGCATCGAGCTGGATCTGGCCGGGCGAGGTAATGTCGCCCTTTAGCCGGATGTCGCCCTTGCCATCGTTGCCCGCCGCCTGGATCGCGATCCGGGCACCATTGACCGCGCCGCCGACATCCACGCTGCCGCCCGCAACCAGGGCTACGGATTCCTGCGCTGTCACGCCACCGGCGCCGCTGATCGAGCCGCCGGCGGTTACCGATACCGCCTTGCCCGATTCCAGCGTGCCGCCGAGCGTCACATCCTGGCCAGCCTTGACGCTGTATCCGGCCTCGCCGTGGCCATTGCCCGAAGCGGTAACGGCTCCGGCAGCGGCAATGGCAACGCTTTCCTTGGCGTAGGTATTGCCGACCTTGAGGTTGCCCGCGGAATCAAGCGTCAGGTGACTGGCCGATGCGGCAAGATTGCCGTCCGCCCGCACGCCGACCCCTGCCGCGGTGCTGACGATCTGGATCTGGCCAGCCGTCATGGCGCCGAAGGCCGTCGCGTCGATTGCCAGGCCGTTGGCAGCCGTGGTGTTGGTGGCGGCGTTGTTCGGTCCGGCGGCGGCGGTGCTGAAGCTGCTTCCCGCAGGCGTCACCAGTTGGCGCCCCGCCACCAGGTTGATCTGGTTGCCGGCATGGAGCGCGCCGTCCACGCCGATCGATTCGGCGATCAGGTTGATATTGCCGACGGTGCCTTCGATGCCGACGCCATTGGCATTGCCCGGTGCGGGGTTGGCAATCTGCACGCGCCCGCCTTGCACCAGGAAGCCGGCCGCCGCCGCGGCATCGAAGCTGGTCGGGGTGCCGGCGGCGGACAGGAACTGTGGCGTGCCGGTGGTGAGTGTTACCTGGGTGGTGTTGGTAAAGCCCGCCCCGCTGGTGTAGACCCCGCCGGGGGCGGCGATGACCAGCCCCGCCGGCGCACCGAACACTTCCACCGTGCCGTTGATCTGCGCGGGCGTCTGGCTGGTCACCTGGTTGATGATCAGGCTGGCCGGCCCGGACGCGGCGAGATTGCCGTTGGCGCCGACCTGGCCACCGAGGAAGGTGCCGCCGCCAACCGTGCTGTTGTTCAGGATGAGGCCGATCGGGTCCACCACGAAGGACCGGTACTGGTTCAGCGAAATGCCTTGCGCGTTGGGCGTCGTGATGCCCACGACGGGGACGCCGCCCTGAGGTGCGCCCGGCCCCGTGGTGGTGGTGATCGACGGTGTGAAGCGCAAGGGCGCGCTCGGGTCCGTGACCGGCGCCGCATAGGCTGCCGTCGGACCGAAGCTGGCCGTCACCGGCAGGTGTGCAACCGCCCAGCGCAACAGGCTTTGACGGACGGCGGCCGCGTGAATCGCCGGAGCCTCCAGTTCGACCGCGCCGGCTGCCAGCACGCCTGCTGCCTGCTGCGCCTGCTGCAGGGTGACCTGCATCGGCCCGACCCACAAGGTCAGCGCAAGCAGGCCCGCGACCGCGCGTGCCGGCACACTGCGGCGCCCCCGATCCGCCATGGAGGCGTCGGGCATGCCGGCGTCTGCCGCTTGCGGATATTGCGGGTTGCACTCGGGCTGCGTGTCCGGTCGGTCGCGATACATGGTGAGTCCTGACGATGCTTTGCTTATTGCTTGATGCTTGATGCGTCTGGGTGGCGGCAGGACCGCCGACGATCGTGGGCGGCGATTGGCCTTACTGGGTGATCCTGGCCTTCGATAGCAACCGGGTGACCAGCGCGGCAGTGGCGCGCTCCAGTTCCTGGGCCTGCAGCGCTTGCTGGATGCCCGGCCTGACCGCTTCGTAGGCCGGTACCTGGGTCGCCCGCACCTCGTCGACCTTGACGAGGAAGCGGCGGTTGTTCCAGGTAATGGGCGCGGCGCTCACCGCACCGGCAGGCAATGTGGAAAGTGCCTGGGCCAGCGGCAACGGCAGGTTCTGGGTCTGTCCCTCCTGCGCCGGCGTCTTGAAGCTGGTCCAGTCCATGGCGCCACCGCTGCCCTTGGATGGCGCGAGGCTCACTGCCTGGGCCACCTTGGCGAAGTCTTCGCCGCTCCTGATGCGCGCCAGGGCCGCGGCGGCGGCTTCGTCGTCGGTCACCTCGATCAGGCGGCCCTTGTATTCCTTGTCGCCAAGGCTTGCCACGATGGCGTTGTAGCGCGCCTTCACCTGCTCGTCGGTGACGGGCGCGGGCTTGATATGGTCCTTGAGCCAGGCCTGGGTCAGGATATTGTTCCTGGCCTCGCGCAGGGCCTGCTGCACGTCGGGGCGCGCTTCCAGCCCCTTGTCCCTGGCGGCTTCCTGGCGGAACAGTTCACGGGCGATCAATTGCTGCTTGACCACGTCGCGTGCCTGCGGCGCATCGGGGAGACCCATCAGCTGCAACGCCCGCGTGATCTGCTCTTCGGTAACGGCGACCCCGTTGACCGAAGCCGCGTGAGCGGCATGCAGGCCCAGCGCCAGCGCGGTGGTGACAAGGAGACGGCTGAGTTGTATTTGCATGACAAGGTCCTTGAAGATCAATAGGTCCAGTTAAAGGTGGCGAGCAGGAGCGTTGCCTTTGCCCCCAGGTAGGCGGGTTGTGCGAGCGGCACGCCCAGCAGCAGTTCACTGGTAAAGGTTTGCCTGGCCCACTGGGCCGACACGCGCAGTCCGGCGCCGGCCCCAGCGACGGACTGCCAGCGGCGCGTCGCTACGTACTGGGCCTGGCCGCCGTCGAGAAACACATATGGCTCCATGCGCATGCCGGCCAGCGCGGGCGCATTGGCCCATGCCAGCTCGTTGCGCAGGTAGGCGCCCCGATCGCCCGCGATCACACCTTCCCGGAAGCCGCGCACGGTGCTCATGCCGCCCGCATAGATCTGCTCCGAGCCGAACAGCGCGACATTGGCCCACTGGCCAACGAGCTGCGCCCGCCAGGCCAGCTGAGCGCGATCGAAAACAAGCGGCAATGGCAGTTGCAGCGTGGCGTTGGCATCCAGCTTCGTGAATTGCGCATGTGCCTCTTCCGGGCGGATGTCGGCCGGATCCCGGGTTGCATTGATGGAAGGCAAACCCCGTGACACGCCTGCTTCGGCCGTGACGTAGCCCGGCTGCCCATTGGCGGCGAAACGGCGCAGGCCGCTCCAGGCCGCCCGCAGTACGGTGAGGCGTTGCGGATCCAGTTGAAGGTTGTTGATCTCCCGCTCGCTCTTGCGGTAGGYAAGCGTCAGGTCGACGGCTTGCCGGCCGGTCTTGTCGCGGGTGAGCACGTGGTTCCAGCCCAGGGTGTGGCCAAAGCTGCGGCCGTACAGCAGCGCCGTGTCGCCAATGACGCTCTGGTACTCCGAGATCGAGCCGGTATAGCTGAAGGTGTTGTAGCCAAACGGCACCGCGGCGGACAGCACCGCGGCGTTGGTATCCGCCGTGCCGATGTAGCTGGCTGAAAACGCCTCCTGGAAGCCCAGGGCATTGTCAGCGTCCAGCCCGAGCCGCGTGCGCGAGATCCCAGTTGTACGGCTGCCGTAGTTGTCTACCCCGGCATTGAAACGGAACCGGTCGCCGGGCTGGTTGGCCAGTGCCACGACGGAACTGCCCGGTGTCTGGCCGGGCAGGATCTGCAGTTCGGCACGATTGCGGCGCAGCCGGTTGATCTGGTCGACGCCCTGCTCCAGATCCTGCAGCCGCACGGTGTCACCCGGCGCCGGGAACTGCCAGGCAGTGCCGGCATCTGTGACCAGTCCCCCACCCATCGTGTCGAACAAGCTGGAACTGGCGGGCCGGATGGCGCGCCCGTTAAGCTGGATCGATTCGAGCTTGCCCGGCACCACCGTCACGACCAGTACGCCAGTGGCAAGGTTCTGCTCCCCCAGGTAGGCGCGGGTGGTGATGTAGCCCTTGGCAACGAAGGCCTCGGTAAAACGCCGCAATAGCAGGTTGATCCGATTGGTACCGAGCGGCTTTCCCAGGAACGGCGCCGTGATGGCGCCGACATCGCTATCAGGGAGGACCGTGTTGCCCTGCACCTGGATGCGCTGGATCACAAAGGTGGTGGAGGATTCCGGTACCGCTTCGACCGGGGCGTCCGACGGCAGCAAAGGCTGAACCTCGATCTGTGCCGGCGGCTGGGTCGCCTCGCGCTCCAGATCCCGCTGGCGTTGCTCGCGCAGCAGGCGCTGGGCGGGATCCTCCGGAACGGGTACCGGTACCGGGCCCGGTGACAGCTGGCTTAGTGCCGGCATGGAGGCGAGCAGCATCGCGGCTGCCGCGATGGCATGGGGGAACGATTTGAACCCGTGCACGATCACCGCCAGAACCAGGAAGTGAGGCCGAGATGATTCTCGATGGCGACGGGATCGCGCTGGCGGGGGCGGATCACGGTAGCGGTGCCGGCGAGCGACACGTCGCCTTCGAAGCTACCGCCGTCGGTCACGGTGTCGCCCACGATACGCGTCCTGGCCGCGGCCATCCAGCTGCCGCCGACGTCCATCGCGTAGAGCCGTGCCCACGTATCGCCGAAGAAGGCCTTGAAGCCGCGGTCGCGCGCGATCGCGGTGTAACCCGTGATGCCGGTGGCATAGGTTACTGGCGCGGTGACCGTAAGGTCTCCCATCGCCCATACGCGGCCGCCCAGGTTCGCGGCCACCTTTCCTGCGTGGATATCGATATTGCCGCTGGCGGACAGCAGTCCGCCAAGCACCGTGGTCGTGGACGATGCCGAGGTGCGGCAGACGATCAGGCAGGAACGGGAATAGTGCGCGCTGCCGGTAGGCACGCCCTCCGTGCGGAACGTATCGGCGGCGCGGATGGCGAGGTTGCCGCTGTCGACCTGGAACTCCCCGCCCCGGTTGATCACGTTCCTGCCGGACAGCGTCATGCCTTTGTCCGCCTTCAGATAGGCAAGCTGTCCCGGCTGGTCCGCGTGGCCATAGTCGATATCGAAACCCGCTGTCTGCGTGGACAGCACCAGCCAACGCTTGCCGGAGGCGGCGTAGAAGGCGCGCTGTTCGTCATTGGCGCCGGCCTGCTTGGTGATGTCGTTGACAAGATCACCTGCGGCTCGCACGTTCAGGTAGCCGTTTGAAATCATGCGGGCGTGGCGGTTGATCACATCGGCGCCGGCCTGCACCACGACATCGTCATCGACGCCGAAGACGATGCCGAGCATTTGCGGAGTCGACGTGTTGAACATGCTGCCCCCCGCTCGTATGGTGACGGCACCGGCCGAAGCTGTATCGTCCGCCATGCGCGTCCGGCCCTCGATCCGGGCGCATGTATTGCGCAGATCGCCGTCGGATTGCATGACCACCCCGCCCCCGGTAGCGATCACCGAGGATTGCGTGGCAACGGAATCCAGCAAGACCGTCCCGCCATGGACGCGGATATCGGTCGCCGCCAACAGGCTGCTGTCATGCTGGGCGTAGTCCGCCGCGGCGGTGATCCTGATTCCGCCTCCGGTGGAACGCACAACAGCATCCTGCAAGACCAGGCTCTGCGCCAGCATGCCAGTGCCTGCCATGCCGTCGACATTGGTGCCGGAAAGCGCGGCGGCATCGGCCTGGATCGTGACCACGCCGCCTCGGGAAACCAGCGCGCTGCGCGAGCCGGCCCGGGTAGTCTGAAGTAGCCTCGCAGCGACCAGCAGGTTGCCCGCCGCGGTCGCCTGCGTGCCGTTCAACGAAAGGCCAGCGCCGGCATCGAACAAGCCGATGCCGCCTGTTGCCTTCAGTGTCGAGTCCGTCAGCTGGATCGGCTGGCTGTGTACCTGGCCCGTTGCGCCAATAACAAGATCGCCCGTCGAACGGGTGCCTGCGCTCAGGGCTGAGCCAGTCAGGCTGACGCGGTCCGAGATGACCTGCAGGTTGCGGCCCGCATCGATGCTGCCGGTACCCGTCAGGCCGCCRCTGCCGACCAGCACGTCCTGCCTGGCCCCGATCCTGCCCGACGCCAGTTGCAAGTCGCCCGTGCCGGACACGATGAAGTCACCCGCCGTAGCGTAGGCAGCGCCGGCGTGACGAACGCCGGCACCCTGATCGGTCACCAGGAGTTCGATACGGCCGGCACTAAGGCTGCCCGCCGCAGTAATGTCCAGCGCGATCCCTTGTCCGGCATTCAGGGCGGGGGCGGAATAGCTGATCCACTTGCTCAGATTGTCCGTGGGAGAAACGCTGGTATCGATCTCTGCCCGGCTGGTTCCGGCCACGGCCCGGATGCGGGCATTGGCGTCGTCGAAGAGATTCTCGAGCTTGCCCTCAATGCGGATCTGCTTGGCCACCAGTTCAAGGTTGAGCAAGGTGCCGGACAGCCCTTCCGGGCCGATCTCGATCGCACCCGCGCTGGTGTTGAGAACCACATTGCGCTGGAGCTGGCCGTTGGCCGCCGTGAAATCGTTGAACGATACCTGCCCGGTGGTCAGCGCGAGATTGCCAATGTTGTGCACCGACGCGCCATTTACGCTGATCCCGTTGGGATTGGCCAGAATGACATTGGCGCGCGGCCCCAGCACGCTCAATGGCCCTTCCAGAATGGAAGGATTGGTGCTGGTTACCTGATTAAGGATCGTCCGGGCGTGCGCCGCGTTGTTGTCGAGATCCACGCCGGCCCGGGGCACGTTGAAGTCGCGATAGGTATTGGTGGAGACGCCACCCACCGCCTGTGCGACGCCCACGGTGATACGGCCATTGGCACCGGTCGCCGCAGTTGTGACAGTGCCGCCGTCTGGCGTGACCCCGCCAGCCAGGCTCCAGGTGGTGGCAAACATTGTGCTAGCCGCGATAGCGGCCAAGCGCAAGCGAGGCCCACGTGCGGATGTGTTCCCAAGATCGACGAATGGTCTTGCCCAATTTCCTGCCTGCTGCACTTCATGCGCCCCGTTGAATGGCTGCGCGGACAGGGCCGTGGTCAGGCTGGAGGCGCTAATACCAAATGGATGGTGCCAACAGCGATTCGCGTCCGCCGCACTGGATCAGGGCGAAACACTAGCAGGATCGCGAAACGCTGAATATCGGATTTGTCTTATTTTGATAAATTTAACAATTCGATCTTAGGACTTGTCTGATTGACTGGTTGTGGAATTTGGTGCAAAGAAGTGGCCATGCACATGCACACAACAACCAATCCATAGGGCGAGAGCATCTTGAAGACACGTGCAAGCCGCAACGCCTGTTCCCGTGCGGGCACATCCTGCATACATCCCCGGACCTCTACATCCTCATTAATTATCAGCCGAAGGACAATGAGCCTGACTATGTCCGCGCATCCTGCTAGGCTGTCGAGGAAGGAAATCCGCAGTTACACTCACGATGACCACTACTTTCCATGGAATGAAATTGCGCTTACTCGGAAGAAGTCGTCGTTATGCATTAGGAATTCTGATAATGTGGCAGGATACATTGTCGTTCACGGCAAAATTCCTGACAATTTCGGCACTTTTATTCGGGGTTAATAATTCGATCGCTTGCAACCCGGGAGAGCACCATTACGTTCACTTTACCGATGCATCAGATGAATCGAGTGGCGCAGAGGCAGGAAAACTCGGAACGTGGATAGTTATTTTAAAAAAATATCAAAATCATCAGATTTTTTTGGATATGCAAAACGCAAAATCGAAGAATATTCAACATAGACAACAGATTGCATCATCGGGATTATTGGACTTGCACTTCTGCATTCTTTTAATCCAAGTCGGATAACGGCCATGAATGCGCGCACGACACCCCACCAAAGTCTGGCTTGACGTATTGCGCATCACAGCCGCCAACCCAGCCGCGATGCACCGCGGCTCATCCGGCAAGACGCCCCCTGCCAGCCTGCCAGGGGGCGCGCGCCAATATGCCAGTGTTTATCGCACTACCGGGGCTGCCGAAACACCGGCAGCCGCTGCTTTCGTCACCTGCTCCATAAAGAACGCCGCGCGCAGCCTGGAAACAGCGGCTTGCGTGCTCTCGTCCACCGACTTCATCAGGTTGGCATATTCCGGCGCCTCGTCCCATTCGCCGGTCACGGGCGTGTGGACCCGTACCGGCTCATACCATTGCAGCCGGTTGGTGCGCAGATCGATCAGCTGGCCCACGAGCGAAACATAGCCCTCCGGTGCGCCAAGCGGCATGAAGCCGTAGTACTGGCGCGCCGTGCCAAGCCAGCGCGGCGCCACCAGCAGCAGCCGGTCCGCACCATATTGTTTTGCCAGCGGCCGGTAGTCCATCTCGGCGACGCCGTCTCCGGAGCCTTCTGTGAATTTCTTCAATTGCTCCATATCCAGCGGCTCAGGCACCAGCACGACCTTGATCTGACGCGACTCCAGGCCCTTCGCGAATTCCTGCGGCAGCGCCTTCACCACGGAGAAATCCTGACGCTGCAAACGCTCCACGATCGCCTGCGCGTTGGCCTTGTTGATCGCGTAGTCAAGAATCCCCTGCGCGCCGACCATGCTGTGGTTGGGCTCCGGCAGCTTTTGCACTGCCACGGCCACAGTGCTCGTCCGGTCATCGAAGAGCTTCGTGGAGGCGGGGATCGGCTTTTGCACGACAGCACAACCAGCCAGCAAACTGAGCGCCAGGAACAGCCCGGCAAGACGGATACGACCCATGATTTTCCTTGTTGATTTACGTCGTCGAACGCAGCGCTGGCGGCAACCCTCGGCCAGATTCCTCATAGCGAGGCTTGCCTAACCACGTGGTGCGTTCTCTTTTTTGCCGGTGGCGCATCCGTGCCCACGGATGGAAGGGGAAGTGAATCAAGCTACGTGAGATGGCGACGCCATTATCGACATGACTTTTCACGCCCCTCGCGTCCGCAGCCCCGGATTGGGGCGGGGATAGGCGCATCACCAGCGTCTCGTTGGTATCGGCGTCGAAGTTGGCGTCCAGTACCCCACTGAAGTCTGGCTTGACGCCTTGATCCACAATCCGCCTGCACTCGCCGCCAAGTTGGGGCGCTGCGATTCGGACAGGTTTTGTGAAATGGCGCCGGCTGTAATACGAATATTCTTAATTGGATTTGCGGAAATTTCCGATCTTCAACAATCCACGTTCGAAAGACGCCAGTCGCGCCTCGGAAACCGGCGCGCTTCGTCGCTTGCGAAAATCGGCTACGCCAACGGCTGTCTCACCTTTACCGCCACGCGTATCCGCCCTCACCCGATCACTTCACCCGCCAACTCCATCTCAAGCCAGGCCCGAAACCGCTCCACCCCAGGTCGCACCACGCTCGACGCAACAATCTGGTAGGTCGGGCCCTCTGCCACATGCTCGGGCAGGACCACCTGCAACTGCCCGCTCTTGAGCATCGGCAGCACCATCGGCGTACGCCCTATCGCAATGCCCGCCTGCTGGGCGGCGGCATTCAGCACATGCGCGTACTGCGAAAAATACAGGCACGCCTGCTTGGACGAGCGCATCAGGCCCAGGCGCTGGTACCACTGTGTCCACGACATCCAGTCAAAGCGGGCGCCGGGGTCATGGAACACCAGCAAAGGCGTATCGAGGATCTGCCGCGCCTCCGTAATGCGTGCCGCCACGGCCGGCGCGGCCACCAGCAGCAGGCGCTCTTGCAGCAGTGGGCGGGGATCGTCCCGGCCAAGCGGATGCGCGTTGAGCCGGATGGCGAGGTCGATGCCTTCGCGTTCGAGGTTGAGCATCGCTTCCGAGGCATCGATGCGAACGTCGATGCCGGGCTCGGCCGCCTGGAATCGCGCCAGCTTGGGCACCAGCCAGAGCGAGGCGAACGACGGCGTGGTGGTGACGGCGATGGAGATGCGGTCGACGGCAAGCAGGCGGTCGATAGCGGCGCCCAGCTGGCCAATTGACAAACGCGCCGCCTCAAACAGCTGGCGGCCTTCCGGTGTCAGGCTCAGGCCCTTGCCGCCGCGCAGGAACAGCGCCGCGCCAAGCACGTCCTCCAGGCTCTTGACCTGTTTGCTGACCGCCGATTGGGTGATGCAAAGCTCTTCGGCGGCGGCGGTGAAACTCAGGTGGCGCGCCGCGGATTCGAAGCCACGCAGGGCTTCCAGCGACATGGCGCGCAACGCATTGGTCGAGGCTCGGCTCAGGATTGACATGACGGCCAGGCATACCCTTGATGAAAAAGCTTCCGGGCGGCCCTGGCGGTTCCCGGCAAGAATGCAAGCACCGCTCCAGAGATTGGCGCGCTCGCCAGGAGGCTATCGTGAGCACTACGCAAGGCAACTGGATCCTCGGCCCGGACCCGCTGCGGATCCCGCTCGGAATGGGATCTTACCTGATCTGCACGGAGGGCATGGTGTGGCTCACGCAGCAGTCTGCCGCACTGGAAGCGGCTGGGCGCGACACGATACTGGCTTGCGGCGATCGCTTTTGCGCCGGGCGGGAGGCGGTGGTCTTTGTTTCCAGCTTTCGCGGCCGCCCGGCACGCATCGCCGTTCGCGGAACCGCCTGACCATTTCACCTCGCCTGCACCAGCACGGAAGTCAAGACAATGAGGACAACCACGGGATGCAAACATGACCGATATTACCGACATGGCCAACGCGAAAGAGCTGGTGCAATATGAACAACTCGGCCAGCATGCATTGTTGACACTGAACCGCCCCGGCAAGCTTAACGCCCTGAGCTATCCGCTCATCGACGCGCTGATGGACAGGCTCGATGCTCTTGAGGCCGACCCTGCCGTGCGTTGTGTCATCCTTACCGGCAGCGGTACGCGCGCCTTCAGCGCGGGCGCCGACATTGCAGGCTTCGCGCCGGACATCGCGGCTTCGCCGGAACAGGCGCTGCGCAGCTTCCTGCAGCGGGGACAGGCCATGACGCGGCGCATCGAAGCCTTCCCCAAGCCGGTCATCGCGGCGGTCAACGGCCTGGCTTTCGGCGGCGGTTGCGAGACCGTGGAAGCCTGCAGCTTGGCCATCGCGGCCGGGCACGCTACCTTTGCCAAACCCGAGATCAAGCTGGGCTTCCCGCCCACCTTCGGCGGCACCCAGCGCCTGCCGCGCCATGTGGGCCGCAAGCGCGCCAATGAAATGATCCTGACAGGCGAGCCCATCGACGCGGACGCCGCGCTGCGGTTCGGCCTGGTCAATCAGGTAGTGGATGCCGCTGACCTGCTGCCCGCCTGCCTGCGGCTGGCCGACCGGATTGCGCGGCATTCATCGATTGCCGTCACCGCCTCGCTGCGCGCGGTCCCGCGGGGCATCAACCTGCCGATCGACGAAGGCCTGGCGGTGGAAGCCATGCAGTTCATGATCGCCGCGGGTTCGCTCGATGCGCGCGAAGGCAGCCGCGCCTTCGTCGAAAAGCGTCCGGCGGTGTTTCGCGGGGCGTGAGCGGGCGTACCGGCCGTGGCGAAGCACTGGCGCTGGCACGCGCCGGGCTGGCAATGGCCGCTTGCAGCGCATATATTGACCAGCACAAGCGCGGCCAACTGGCCGGCCATCCGCCTCTGGCGGCGGATGGCCGGGACAGCGTGCCAAAGGAGACTGGCGATGCAAGCGGAGATGGCCGGCACGGCCGCACCCGACTCCTCCAGACTGGGCGCGGTGCTGCGCGTCACCAGCGGCAACTTCCTCGAACAGTTCGACTTCTTCCTGTTCGGCTTCTACGCCACCTATATCTCCCACGCTTTCTTTCCGGCCAATAGCGAGTTCGCCTCGCTGATGCTGACCTTCGCCGTGTTTGGCGCGGGGTTCCTGATGCGCCCGCTGGGCGCCATCATGCTGGGTGCCTATATCGACAAGGTGGGACGCCGCAAGGGACTGATCGTGACGCTGTCGCTCATGGCAAGCGGCACCATCCTGATCGCCCTCGTGCCAGGCTATGCCACCATCGGCCTGCTGGCGCCGCTGCTGGTGCTCACCGGCCGCCTGTTGCAGGGCTTCTCCGCGGGCGCCGAACTGGGCGGCGTTTCGGTCTACCTGGCTGAAATGGCAACGCCGGGCCACAAGGGCTTCTATACCGCTTGGCAGTCGGCCAGCCAGCAGATTGCCATCATCGTGGCGGCCGGGCTCGGCTTTGGCCTGAACCGCTGGCTGACCGCCGAGGAACTGGGTGCCTGGGGCTGGCGCATTCCGTTCTTTGTCGGCTGCCTGATCGTGCCTTTCCTTTTCGTGCTGCGCCGTTCGTTGCAGGAAACCGTGGAGTTCCGCGCCCGGCGGCACCATCCCAGCACGCGCGAGGTATTCGATTCCATGCTGCGCAACTGGCGCACGGTGCTGGCCGGCATGCTGCTGGTGGCAATGACCACCACCACGTTTTACCTGATCACCGTCTATACCCCGACCTTTGGCAAGACGGTGCTCAAGCTCAGCACCGCCGACAGCCTGGCAGTGACGCTGTGCGTGGGCATCTCCAACTTTCTCTGGCTGCCTGTTGGCGGCGCGCTCTCCGACCGCATCGGCCGCCGTCCTATCCTGCTGGCGATTTCGGCGATCGCCCTGGCCACAGCCTATCCCGCGCTATCGTGGCTGGCCGGCGCGCCCAGCTTCGAACGCATGCTGCTGGTGCTGCTGTGGCTCTCCTTCCTCTTTGGCATGTACAACGGCGCCATGGTGGTGGCGCTGACCGAGGTGATGCCGGTCGAGGTGCGGGTGGCGGGTTTCTCGCTGGCCTACAGCCTGGCCACGGCCGTGTTCGGCGGGTTTACGCCGGCAGTGTCGACCTACCTGATCGAGGCCACCGGCGACAAGGCCGCGCCGGGTTACTGGATGTCCTTTGCCGCTGCGTGCGGGTTGCTGGCCACCATCATCCTGTATCGCAAGGCGCGCCCCGTGGCCAAGGCATTTTGACGACAATCAGGCGCCGCAAACAGCATGATTTGGCAGCGCCGCCCCCTTGCGCACCGTTTCCGCACCGTTTCCGCACCATTTTCGCGCCGTTTGTGCACCGCACCAACCATTCCCGGCAAGCCCCTCTTCCAAAAAGCCAAATTGTCGAAGCCGGCGCAAGGCGCGACACTCCGTACCTGCAGCGGGCGCCACGGGCGCGGCGGGCAAGCCATCGCCCGCCCGGCATTGCGCCCGCCAGCCTGGCACGAGAACAAGGCAGCATGCCAGCCACGCGATAAGCAGGAACACCCCGAGAGCCGCAACGGCAGCCCTATGTCACCGACAAGCACTGACTTCACCCCCCTCGCCGCCTTGGTCGACGCTCAAGCCGCGCTACGGCCGCGGCACCCGGCCGTGGTGCTGGACCAGCGCAGCATTGACTTCGCCGGCCTGAACCGGCTCGCCGACCGCGTCGCCGCCGCGCTGCAGCGCGATGGTGTGCCGGCGCGGGGGGCCGTGGCCATCTGCGCGGCAACCTCGATCGAATACGTCGCCGCCTTCCTCGGCAGCCTGCGCGCCGGCGTGGCGGTGGCGCCGCTGTCCCCGGCCCTGAACCCGGAGACGCTGCGCGGCATGGTGCAGGATTCGGGGGCGCGCCGGCTGTTTATCGACGCCGGCACGCGCAGCGCCTTGCAAGGGCTGGAAGCCGAACTCGGGATTCCTTGCATCGCGCTGGACGACAGCGGCGCGGGCCTGGCCTTCACGGAGTGGCTGGCACCGCCGGACGCGCGCCCGGCGAGCGTCGACGTGCAGCCCGACTGGCCCTTCAACCTGATCTACTCGTCCGGCACCACCGGCGTGCCCAAGGGCATCATCCAGCCCTTCGGCATGCGCTCGTCGCACGTGCAGCGCGCCACCCAGGGCGGTTACGGCCCCGACAGCGTGGCGCTGCTATCGACCCCGCTGTACTCCAACACCACGCTGGTCAGCCTGTTTCCCACCTTGTCGCTGGGCGGCACCGTGGTGCTGATGCGCAAGTTCGACGCCGGCCAGTATCTCGAACTGGCGGCCAGGCACCGTGTCACCCACACCATGCTGGTGCCGGTGCAGTACCAGCGCATCCTGGCGCACCCGGATTTCGCCCGCACCGACTTGTCGTCGTTCCGCTACAAGTTTTGCACCAGCGCGCCCTTCGCCGCCGCACTGAAGGCTGAAGTGCTGGCACGCTGGCCCGGCGCGCTGATCGAGTACTACGGCATGACCGAGGGCGGTGGGCGGTGCGAGCTGCGCGCGCATGAACATCCGGACAAATTGCACACGGTCGGGCGCCCTTCCGCGGATACGGATATGCGGCTGCTGGACGACGATGGCCGGGAGTTGCCGGCCGATGCGCCGGCCGGCACGCCGGGCGAGATCGTCGGGCACTCGCCCGCGATGATGTCCGGCTACCACAATCATCCGGAGAAGACCGCGGAGGCCGAGTGGTTCGATGCCGCCGGCAAGCGCTTCATCCGCACGGGCGATGTCGGTTACTTCGATGCCGACGGCTTTCTCGTCCTGATGGACCGCAAGAAGGACATGGTCATCTCGGGTGGCTTCAATATCTATCCGAGCGATATCGAGGCGGTATTGCTGGAACATGCGGACATCGCCGACGCGGCCGTGGTCGGCGTGCCCTCGGAGCGCTGGGGCGAAACGCCGGTGGCCTTCGTGGTGCTGCAGCCGGGCGCCACGTCCGATACAGCCGGACTGCTGGACTGGGTCAACGGGCGGCTCGAAAAAATGCAGCGGCTTGCCGCACTGGTGTTGACGGACGAACTGCCGCGCAACGCTATCGGTAAAGTGCTCAAGCGCGACTTGCGCGAACAGTACGGGCGCGCGCCCTGAACGCGAAGCACGCCGCGACAAGCAAGAACGCGAGGCATCTGTTTTAATCATTTCGCCGGTTCGATGATTCGATGATTCGATGTTTCATTGATTCGACGATTGCAGGACAACAAAGTACCCCGAACAACCAGGGAGACCCATGAGCATCAAAGGCAAGGCATATATCRTCGGGGCCTACGAGCACCCGACCCGCAAGGCACCGGACAAGACCGTCGCGCAACTGCACGCCGAGTGCGCCAAGGGCGCGCTGGAGGACGCAGGACTCAGCCTGCAGGACGTGGATGGCTAT
>NZ_JBFTSG010000096.1:0-17887 GCF_056399885.1 Cupriavidus sp. 01L45
CGCCGCCGCCTATTACGCGGACGAGCCGGATTGCATGGCCGCCCTGTTCGATCGCTGGGGGGAGGTACCGCCCGTGAGCGATGCGTGGCTGGTGCAGGCGCATGCCAATCGCCTGGCTGCCCGCGCGTTGATGGCGGGGGAATATGCCAGGGCGCGTCGCTACGAGCAGAACGTACCGCTTGGCGAGTCTGGTCTTGCCTACCRCTATGTCGTCCGCTGGCGCGATTACATCATTGGACTGGCGTACCTGTTCGAGGGCCAGGTCCTGTTGGCGGAGCACACGCTGCGGCCGGCGCTGGGCCGTGCCGACGAAGAACTGGGCCGGCGCCACCCGTTTTCCTGCATGCTTGCCGCACTGCTGGCCACCGCCATTCATGCACGCGACCAGATTGACGAAGCGGCAGCGCTGCTGGCCAATCGACTCGACATCCTGGAGCGCGGCGGCACGCCAGACACGGTGCTGCTCGCTTACCGCACGGCGGCCCGCATTGCAGCTGCCACGGGTGCTGAACATCGCGCCCTTGACTTGCTTGAGACCATGCATGCGGTTGGCGTTGCCCGCAATCTGCCGCGGCTGTGCGTGGCCAGCCTGACCGAGCAGTTGCGGCTGCATAGCGGCTGCTTCCGCTCCGAGACATGCCGGACCCTGCAGCGGCACATCGGCGAGATCGTTGCGGACAATGCCTCGCCCGATTCTCCGATCAGGCAGCGCAGCCTGAACTTGCTCCAGAATCTGGCGCATGCCTATGTCTGCATTGCCGAGCAGGACTGGCGGGCGGCGCAGCAACACCTGGCGCGGGCCGAGGCGGGGGCGGAGGCGATGAAACTCGGGAGCATGCGCGTCGAGATCATGGCGCTGCGGGCGCTGGCGCAGGACCGCTGCGGCGAGAAGGGGCTAGCCTTGCTGCGCGAAGCCATGAATCTTCTGCAGGCGTACGGGATGACGCGCGGCCTGCTCGACGTCAATCCCGCGCTGGCGGACTGGGCGCGCAATAGCGAGATGGAATCGTTCGGTGCGCAGCGTCTTGATCCTGCCAGGCAGGCGCGGGAGGCGGTGCCCGTCACTGCCGAGGCCGGCGCAGACAGGCCGCGTGTGGCGCTTAGCATGGTGCTGACACCGAAAGAGCGTAATGTCCTGGCGTTGCTGGCCCGGCATCTCGCCAACAAGGAAATCGCGCTTGCCATGGGCATCGGGCAGGAGACGGTCAAGTGGCACCTGAAGAACTTGTCGGCCAAGCTGGACGCCGGCACCCGCAAGCAGATCGTGCGCCGGGCGCAGTTGCTGGGCTTGTTGCGAGACGCATAGCGGGAGTGCCGTCGGTCCCGGCCGGCAGCGTGACGTTACCCAGCTAAGACACAGCCTCCCCCCCGTTGCTGGGGGGAGGCTCTTGTCCGAGACATGTTTGAATCGGCCAGATGCTCAGTCCCCCCCGGTCGAAGCCGCAGTCACAGCGCATTCATTCGGCCAGAGCATCACTCCGATGCATTTTTTGTCTCTGAAGGACGACCATGGCCTACTCTCTGACCCGAGCCGACTTGAACGGCATCACTGACGCTGAACTGGCGCGTAGTACCGAGAAGCTCCTGCCGAAATGGGACGAGATCCCTGAGGAGTTCCGGAACGGCAATCTTTACACCCAGGTCGCGGACGCTCGCCTTCATGATTACCCGCTGCCGGGCATCTCCATCTCCTTCCTGCCGGGCTTTGAAAACGAAGGCGCCGGCGAGGCGCTGGACCGCTGCGTCACCGCGCACCTGAATGCCTTTGCCGTCAAGCACGAACACAAGATGGCCGCCGTGGGCTACATGATTTCCAAGATCTGCAAGGTGACCGTCGTTTAACCGCCAGCAAGACGCCACCGGCCCCGCCTCGGCCTGCGCCGCGAGTGGGGCTGAGCGGCAGGCATTGCGGCTGATCGGACGCGACATGCCGCTGCTGGCGTTGCCTGGAGTGAAGCATGCCGCCGTGCTGAACGTCATCGCCAACGTATTGGATGACAAAGGCGTGCCGATGCCGGCCTGGAACCGGCCAGGCCTGCGCGTATTCGCCCGCTACGGCGCGCCAGGCGCCAGGAATCCGAGGCTGCTACTTTGTCAGCACCCAGTTGGCCAGGGTTTTCAGTTCCGCGTCGCTTAGTTGCGGGAACCCGGGCATGGGAACGGCGCCCCACTTCCCGCTGCCGCCGGCCCGAATGCTCTGCATCAGTTGCGTGGCCGCATCCGGCTTGCCGGCGTATTTCGCCGCGACATCATGCAGCGCTGGCCCGACCACCTTCTTGTCGACAGCGTGGCAAGCGGTGCAGTTGTTCGCACTTAGCAGGCTCCTGGCATCCTGCGGCGCTGCGGATGTCTGCGCGGCAGGGTGCGCGCCAACGGCTCCCTGGCTGTCCTTGCCCCGTTCGGCGCCGTAGGTGTTGACCAGATAGTCGACCATGGCCGGCATGTCTTCGTCCTTCAGCGGTGCGCCAAAGGGCTTCTTCATCTTCTTTACCGTGGCTTCCCAGTAGGTGCGCGTCGATGACGGCGGCTGGCTCTGCACGTATTGCGCGGAGTGGCAGGTCATACAGTTCTGCTGTACCAGGCGGTACCCTGGGAGCTCGCTGGCCCGATAGCCGGCGGTTTCCGCAGGGAGCGTGACTTCCAGTGCAAAGGCAGCGGGAATGCCGCTCAACACCGCCAACGTGGCGATAAGGCCGGCGCGCACCAGCTTATGCGGATTCTTCATGGTGTCCCTCATACGGCGCTGACGCGGGTGGTTTCCACCACGTTGCGCATATAGCCAGCCGGATTCCAGAGTGCATTGAGCGGCTGGCTTTGGCCAATTCGATTGGTGGCGCGTACGCGCAGCTCGAAGCTTCCCTTGCGCGGCGGGCGGAAGGCCACGCTCCATTCCCGGAAGGAGTAGCGGCCAAGATCCTTGCCCAGACGCGCCGCGCTCCAGGTCTGCCCGCCATCGGCGGAGAAGGCTACGTCGGAAACACCGTACCCACCGTCGAATGCGATGCCGCGCACGACTGTCTCATGGCCGGCCGAGATCTTGCTGCCGGTCTGCAGGCTGGTGATGAAGGAGCGAACATTGAAGCGGCCAATCGGCGTTGTGCGCGCGGGCGCCTTGCCCGGTTCGACGCATGCGCAGCCGTTGTCGGGAATGCGATACGCCGCGCTCATCCAGAAGCCATCGAAGACGCCGTCAAGCACCTGGATATTCGAAAGGTGCTTCACCCAGTAGGTGCCATAGTGACCCGGTACCACCAGGCGGAGCGGATAGCCATTGAGCAAGGGCAAGTCCGCCCCGTTCATGCCCCATGCCAGCATCACCTCGCCATCCAGCGCGTGATCGATATGCAGTGCTTTCAGGAAGTCCGGACTGCCATCCAGCGGCGGACGGTCCAGTCCGTCAAAGCTGACCTGCACGGCACCCGGCTGCACGCCAGCCTTTTCCAGTACTTTTTTCAGCGGAATCCCCATCCATCTGGCATTGCCCATGGCACCGTTTGCCAGCTGCCCGCCATTGACGCGCGGCTCTAGAAAGCCGCGGCTATTCCCGGAGCACTGGTTGACCGCCACCAGTTCAACGGGGTCGGTCATGCGTTTCAGGTCCGCCAGCGACAATGCCAGCGGATTCGCAACCTTGCCGCCCACTTGCAGCCGGTAGCTGTCGGGATCGATGGACGTGGGAATGCCGCTCCAGTGGTATCGCACGAAGAATGCATCGTTCGGCGTGAGGACGCCTTCGTTGAATACGCTGAATGGTGTCTCGAGCTGCGGGGGGCGGCTGGTAAGGAGGATCAGCGGGCGTTTTTGGGGGAATGCCACCAGTTCGCGCGTGCCGTTGTCGAACGGCAAGTCCACGGTGCCTGCATTCGCGGTCGCCATTGCATCGAACGCCATGCCGCCCAGCGCCGCATGCGCACCGAGTGCGGCCGCACCGCGCAGGAAGGTGCGCCGCGTGGGCAGCACTTGCTCAGGATTCTTACGGTTCTCCACTATTTCTCCTCTTCGGTTGGTCTTCTTCTCGCTTCTTATCCGCCGTCGCTCAGGCCGTGAACCAGCACAGGGCGGCGCCACCTGCAATCAGGAACACGAACAAGATGCCCGCCAGGATCATGGGTGCGCGTCCGGTCCGGACCAGGTCAATCAAACGCGTTTGCAGGCCGATCGCAAGCATGGCGGTGGCAAGCAGCCAGTTGTCCAGTGCGATCAGCCCGGGCTTCCAGGCAGGCGGGACCATGCCGGCGGAGTTGATGGCCATCACGGCAACAAAACCAAGGGCAAACCACGGCACCGAGCGCAGGAGACCGGACCAGCCGGCACCGCCCGTATCGAGACCTTGCTTGCGGTCGCTTGCGCGGGTCCACAGCGCCATGATCAGCAGCAGGGGGCCGAGCGCCAGCACGCGTACCATCTTGGCAACGACGGCGGCATCGGCGGTCGCGTCGCTGACCATCTTGCCGGAGGCAATGACCTGCGCTACCTCATGCAAGGTCGCGCCGGTGAAGATGCCGAATGTGCGTTCGCTGACCGCGAAGTGCATGTGGCCCACGGCGAGGTCGAACAGGTAAGGGTAGAGCACCATGCCCACAGTCCCGAACAGCACGACCGTAGCCACGGCAACGGCAGTCTGGCGATTGTCGGTCTTGACCACTGAAGCCATGGCAATCGCGGCGGCAGCCCCGCAAACAGCGCTCCCCGCGCTGACCACAAGCGCTTCGCGCCGTTCGAGGCCCAGCAGCCTGACGCCGATCCAGGTACCCAGCAGCAAGGTCGAGACCAGCATGGCCAGGGGAATCAGGACACCCGCGAGGCCCAGCGCAACGATCGCGTCGAAGGTCAGGCGCAGGCCATACAGCCCCACACCCAGGCGCAGCATGTGATGCCGCGCGACCTGCATGCCCGGCGCCAGCGGCGTGAGCCAGTCGCGCGGCAACGTGTTCCCGGCGAACATGCCTGCGAACATGGCGAGTGTCAGGGCGCTCAGGCCCATCTTGGCGATGGCCGGATGCTCTGAAAGCTGAAGCGCCAGCCAGGCGGTAAATCCCAGAGGCAGAAGCGTAAGCAGGCGATTCCGCCAGTTCAGGGCGGCGGAGACGGGGGGGCTGCTGGCTTGTGCGATGGAAGACATGGGGGAGCTTTTCTATGTTGATATGCGAGCGTAGAGCGCCTGGCTAAATCGGAAAAACGCGAAATTTGGATATCCCTTACCGGTTTTGTCGATAGGGGGTCAAAACGCGCTTCCTGCCGATGCGCCGCAGCGCCGGTTTCCGCATCGGCGCATCTCGTCGCCTGACTGGAGCCGCGGCTGGAATGGGCAGGGCGCGTTCCGGCGACAGTGAGCAATGGCGAAAAAAAAAGCTCGCATCTGGAATCCCGGATGCGAGCCCGAATGCCAAGAACCCGATGCCCAGTCTAGTCCTCGCAATGTAGGTGATTGCCCCCTGTCGCGGGGGGGGGCAGCGACGCGATCGCCGGGCTCCCGTGTAACAAATCGCGCATTCGCACACGGCACCGTTCTCCCGCACCGCGTCGGCTTTGAGCGGCTTCAGCCTCGAACCGAGCGCAACATCGCTTCGAAAATCGTGTCCGGCGGATGGGCGCCGGAAAGCGCTTGTGTGCCGTTGAAGACAAAGCAGGGGACGCCGCTGATGGCATAACCGGCAGGCGGTAGTTGACGTACCAACCCGCCATGCCGGCCGGGGGACGCTCCGAGATGCTCGGCCAGCCCTTGTCGGTCCAGTCCGCTATCCAGTCCCAAGCGTTCCAGGACGGAGAAGTCGCCGATATCCTCTCCGTCCATGAAATAGGCGCAAAACAGGCGTTCTATCAATGCCGCCACTTGCACTTCGTCGCCATGCCCCGCGGCATGGGCGACCAGATCATGTGCGGCCGCCGTGTTAGGCAGGAGGGCGATCCGCTCGAAGTTGAAATCGACGCCAGCGGCGCTGCCGGCTTGCCGCACCTGGGCACGACGCCTGGCGATCGCGTCAAGACTGCCAAGGCGTGCAAGGTAGAAGGCTTGGTAGTCGAAGCCGCCAACCGGTGTGTCCGGCAACAACTGATGCGAGCGCCACAGCAGCTTCAGACTCACGTCAGGCCGTGCTTCGGCCAGACGGCTCGCGGCAACCTGCAGGTTGCGCTTGCCAATCAGGCACCAGGGACAGACAAAGTCGAAGAAGACTTCGATCGTCAATGTGTGACCCATGCCATCGGGCTCGGTTTTCGCGGGCGCGGCGCTTAGGCTCATATCGATAACGTCTGGCATCTGTTATTCGGGCTTGAAGTCTATCGCCTTCAGCAGCGCACCCTGGCGCTCGTGGGCAGCGTGAAGCGAGGCGCTTAGCTCAGCCTGGCTCTTGGGGAGCCCTGCATCCAGGCCCAGTTCGGCAATGCGATCCCGCACGGCGGGCGTTTCGAGTACCTTGCGGGTTGCGGCGCGCAGGCGTTCCTGAATCGCTTCCGGCACGTCCGGTGTTGCCCAGAGTCCTATCCACGCTACCTGATTGAGCCCCGGATATCCGAGTTCCGTGAATGTGGGTACTTGCGGCAGCACGGCGAGACGCTTCGGCGAACTGACGGCGAACGCATGGAGCTTGCCGGCCTTGATCAGCGGTAGCGACGTTGCGGTGCCGTCGAACATCAGCGGGACATGCCCCCCCATGACGTCCTGTAGCGCTGGCGGAGAGCCTTTGTACCCGACATGGCTCATGTCGATACCGGCAAGCCGATTCAGTTGCAGGCCCATGGTGTGCCCAAGCATGCCGCTGCTGTAGGACGCGTAGTTGACGCTGGCCGGGTGGGCCTTGATGTATCGAATCAGTTCGGGAAGGTCCCTGGCGGGCAACTTCGGGTTGCCAACAAGCACCAGGCCGCCACGCGCCAGTTCCGCCAGTGGCTTGATGTCGTTGAAGGGATCAAAGCGGAGCTTTGATAGAAAAGGGATTTCGGAAGCGATGCCGTCCTGGATGACAAGGAGTGTATAGCCGTCATGCGGTGCCGCCAGAACGTCTTGTACCGCGATCGCGCCGAAACCTCCCGGCTTGGAATCAACGATAAAGCTCTGGCCAAGCTGCTTGCTCAGGCCGTCGGCAAGGCTGCGGGCAAGCATATCGGCAGTGCCTCCCGGGGGCGCGGCGGTGACGATGCGCACGGGCTTCGCAGGCCATGCCTGGGCAACGGCTTGTTGAGAAGCGAAGCAGAGGGCCATTGCCCCGCCAGCCATTAGCGCGCGACCGTTCCTGTTGAACCAACCAATGCATTTCATGTGAGTCTCCTGGTTATTCTTGCGGCATCCGCGATGCGGGCGACGCGCCACGCTACCGGCGAGCGGTCTCGCCCCGCCGCGAAGGTTGCTACCCCGCACTTTGGTGAAGTGTTCCTGGGTACCTGTCGCCAGTATTCTGATGCTGGCGAGTGCGGCGTCCCCCCCCAGCAGTGGGGGGGAGCCGCGGCGATTGTCCTGCAGAATTCAGGGCAGCAGGCTTACTTCATGCCACCTTCAGACCCAGGCTCCGGCCGGACAAGCTGAAGTAGGCTGCCAGCCTTTGCGCCGGAACACGCATCAGCCGGCGCAGGTAACGACGATCGCCAGCCTGGCACGTCCCACGCGCGCATCAAACGCGCGGCGGGCGCCGTACTCAGCGAACCATGGGGCGCTGTGCAAACGCACGGTTCGCACGCTGCATGGCCTGGCAAAGATACACACCCACCAAAACTACCAGGAGACCCTCCATGCAAGCTTTTGACCCAGCCTCGAGCCAGATTGCGGCAACCCCGTCGGCCTATGATTACCCGTTGCTTGTCGGGCAGTTGCTTCTGAACTCCGTCAGCCTCTATGGCGACCAGGAAATTACCTACTGCGCAGAACAGCGCTTTACCTTCGGGCAGTTCCGCCAGCGCATCGGACGGCTTGCATCCGCGCTTGCCGCGCAAGGCGTGGCGCATGGAGGCACGGTTGCCGTCATGGATTGGGACAGCCACCGGTATCTTGAGAGCTATTTCGCGATCCCGATGATGGGCGCCCGACTATTTACCGTCAACGTGCGCATCTCGCCCAAGCAAATTGCCTACACGCTGAATGACTCCGGCGCCGAAGTGATCCTGGCACACGCCGACTTCCTTCCGCTGCTGGAGGAAATCCGATCCGAATTGCGCCATGTCCGCAAGATCATCACGATTGCCGACGGTCAGTCGCTGCCCGAAATCAGCCTGCCGGTCGCAGGAGAATACGAGGCGCTGCTCAGCCAGGCATCGCCCGACTTTGCATTCCAGGACTTTGACGAGAAGACCACGGCGGCCATCTTCTATACGACCGGCACCACCGGCGATCCGAAGGGCGTGAGCTACAGTCACCGTCAGATCGTCCTGCATACGCTCGCGACAGCGACCACTCTGTGCGCGCCGCGAGAGGGCCAGAGACTGCATCGCGAAGACGTCTACATGCCCATCACACCCATGTTCCATGTGCTGGCGTGGGGCATGCCCTATGTCGCCGTCATGCTCGGTCTCAAGATCGTGCTTCCCGGCAGGTATTTGCCGGAAACCCTGCTACGGCTGCGCAAGACAGAAAGCGTGACGTTCTCCCATTGCGTGCCTACCATTCTGCAGATGCTGTTGCAACAGGCTCGCGAGCAGGAGACGGATCTGCGCGGATGGAAGATGATCATCGGTGGCTCCGCGCTGTCGGCATCGCTCTGCAAGGCCGCGGTCACGGAAGGCATCGACGTCTTCGCCGGCTATGGCATGTCGGAGACTGGGCCGATCGTCGCGCTGTCTCAGTTCCCGCCGGGCGTGGCTCCTGAAGACATCGATGAAAGCGTGCGCCTGCGCTGCATGACCGGCAGGCCGGTTCCCCTGACCGATTTTCGTGTTGTCGATAGCGAGATGCGGGATGTGCCGCGCGACGGCAAGACGCAGGGAGAGATCGTGTTGCGCTCGCCTTACCTGACCCTGGGATACCTTGGCAAGCCCGAGGCCTCGGAGGAACTCTGGGCGGGGGGCTACCTGCATACCCAGGACGTGGCGGTCATGTTGCCGGATGGATACATACAGGTCGTTGACCGTCTCAAGGACGTCATCAAGACAGGTGGTGAGTGGGTGTCTTCCATCGAAGTCGAGCATTTGATCTGCGGGATTCCCGGTGTGCGTGAAAGCGCGGTGATCGGCGCGCCGGACGAAAAATGGGGCGAACGCCCTATGGCCGTCGTGTGCGTCAGCGATGAGGGCCTGACTGTCGAGGATATTCGCCGCCACTTGCAGCATTACGTCGACGAAAAGCGGATCAGCCGATACGCCGTGCCGGATTCGCAGCGAATCGTATTCGTCGCCGAGATCCCGAAGACCAGCGTAGGGAAAATCGATAAGAAGCAACTGCGGAAGAATCTGCTATAGCTGACCAATAGCTGACGAAGTGCGCAGCCGAGTTTTCTTCTATCTGGAAAAACGCTGAAGAAAAAAGGATTATCCCGGGGGAAATAACCATGCTTTACCAGCTCCATGAATTCCAGCGCTCGATGCTCCACCCGCTTACCGCGTGGGCGCAGGCTACAGCCAAGACCTTCACCAATCCCCTGAGTCCGCTTTCCCTGGTGCCAGGCGCCACGCGCCTGGCCGCGGGCTACGAACTGCTCTACCGGCTCGGCAAGGAATACGAGAAGCCGGCCTTCGATATCAGGTCGGTACGCTCCAACGGCAGGGACATCCCGATCGTCGAACAGACCATCATCGAAAAGCCCTTCTGCAAACTGGTGCGCTTCAAGCGCTACGCGGACGACCCCGATACCATCAGGCTGCTCAAGGATGAGCCGGTCGTACTGGTGTGCGCGCCCCTGTCGGGCCACCATTCCACGCTGCTGCGCGACACGGTGAAAACCTTGCTGCGGGATCACAAGGTCTATGTGACCGACTGGATCGATGCCCGCATGGTGCCGGTCGAGGACGGCAGTTTTGGCCTGGTCGACTACATCCATTACATCCAGGAATTCATCCGCCACATCGGCGCGGAACACCTGCATGTGATCTCGGTGTGCCAGCCTACGGTGCCGGTGCTCGCGGCCATCTCCCTGCTGGCCTCGGCCGGCGAGAAGACGCCCAAGACCATGACCATGATGGGCGGTCCGATCGATGCGCGGCGCAGTCCGACCGCGGTGAATTCGCTGGCGACCAACAAGTCGTTCAAGTGGTTCGAAAATAATGTGATTCACACGGTGCCGGCGAATTACCCCGGGCATGGCCGCAAGGTGTATCCGGGCTTTTTGCAGCACGCAGGCTTCGTCGCGATGAACCCGGACCGTCACCTGACTTCGCACTACGACTATTACCTGAACCTGGTCGAAGGCGATGCCGACGACGCGGAAGCCCATGTGCGCTTCTACGACGAATACAACGCGGTGCTGGATATCGACGCCGAGTTCTACCTCGACACCATCCGCGAGGTATTCCAGGAATTCCGCCTTGCCAACGGCACCTGGGAAGTCGACGGCAAGCCGGTGCGGCCGCAGGACATCAAGGGCACTCTGCTGTTGACCATCGAAGGCGAACTGGACGACATCTCGGGCGCCGGCCAGACGGCGGCGGCGCACGAGTTGTGCACTGGCATCGCGCGAGAGGGCAAGAAGCACATTACCGCCGCCGGGTGCGGCCACTATGGCATCTTCTCTGGCCGCCGCTGGCGCGAGGACATTTACCCGGAAGTCCGGGCATTCATTCGTAACGCCTAGAGCGTCCGCCCGGCTGGGGGCGCGTCAGTCGTCGGGTGCCGCAACCGTAACCATCCCGCCGGAAACGGTTACCGGGTAGCACTTGACCGCCAGGGCGGCGTTACCCGCCATGTGGCCGGTTGCCAGGTTGAACCGCAAGCCATGCGCTCGGCACTGGACGGTGGTGCCGTCGACTTTGCCCCCCGCCAGCGATGCGCCGGCGTGGGGGCAACTGTCGGCCAGTGCGTGGACATGTCCATTGACATGGAACACCGCGACTTCATGCGTGCCAATGCGGAGCAGCCGGCAGCGGCCGTCCGGGATGTCGGTCAAGGCAAGGGTGACTTCGGTCATCTCACGTCCTGTGAAATAGTTCTTAGTGGCGCCGGCGCCGGCAGAAGCGGCTACAGCAATGGCGCCGCAAGGCGTCTGCGTTTCCGGCTTGCGGCGCGGGTGCGAAGCTGGGAGGACTGCGGGAGGCCTCTCGACGCAGCCTTGATGATAGGCGCCTGCCATGGCGGTAGCCCCCCCACGGCGGGTAGGGGAAGGACAGGAGCCGTTGAGCGAGCGCCGGATCATGTTCTTTCTTTGGACGCCCGGCTGTCGACCGTCTATCGACATGCGGAAAGCTTCGTTCCGTCCCGGTTGCCTTGCTGTGGACAATGAAAGGTCGCGCGCGCGTCGGCTCTTGCGGCGCGGCGCCGCTTCCTCTCATCCAACCACCGTCCACCACATGCCAATCCTCCTGCACCGTCTCCTTGCCACGGGCCTGCTGCTCGGCGCGGCCTTGCCCGCGCTGGCCGACACCGCCATCCTCAACGCCGGCTATGACGTCACCCGCGAGCTGTACCGCGAGATAAACCCTGGTTTTGTCGCCAACTGGAAGCAGGCGAGCGGCGAGACGCTCGTCGTCAACCAGTCGCACGGCGGCTCCAGCAAGCAGGCGCGTTCGGTGGCCGATGGCCTGGAGGCCGACGTGGTGACGATGAACCAGGAGACCGATATCGACATCCTGGTGCAACGCGGCGTGGTGGTGCAGGACTGGAAGAAGCGCTTGCCCGACAATGCCGCGCCGTACTACTCCACCATCGTGTTCCTGGTACGCAAGGGCAATCCCAAGCGCATCCTGGACTGGGAGGACCTGGGCCGCTCGGGCGTGCAGGTGATCGTGCCCAATCCCAAGACCTCGGGCAACGGGCGCTACACCTATCTGGCGGCGTGGGGCGCGGCCATCCGCAAGGGCGGCAGCGAGGCGCAGGCGCGCGACGCGGTGAGCCGGCTGTTCCGCAATGTGCCGGTGCTCGATACGGGCGGCCGGGGCGCGACCACCAGTTTTACGCAGCGCCAGCTTGGCGATGTGCTGGCCACCTTCGAGAGCGAGGTGCACCAGATCCGCAAGGAACTGGGGGACAATTTCGAGGTGGTGTATCCGAGCCAGTCGATCATCGCGGAGGCGCCGGTGGCCGTGGTCGACAAGGTGGTGGACAAGCGCGGCACGCGCAAGGTGGCGACGGCTTACCTGCAATACCTGTGGTCCGATGCCGGCCAGGACGTGATCGCCCGCCAGTTCTACCGGCCGCGTTCGGCGGCCGTGCTAAAAACCCACGCGGCGCTGTTCCGGCCGATCCAGCTGTTCTCCGTGAGCGATGTGTTCGGTAGCTGGGCCCAGGCCCAGAGCCGGCATTTCGCCGATGGCGGCGAATTCGACAAGATCTACCAGAGCCGTCTGTAAGGCCGATGCGCGCGCCGGATGCGCTCCGCCGCGCGCCTTGCGGCTATCGCTTCGCGTTCAGGCCATTCAGGTGCCTGACCAGCTTGCCCAGCGTGGTGGCCTGGATCAGCAGGCTGAACACCACCACCAGGTAGGTCACGCCGATCAGCATCTCGCGGCCCGGGAACTCCGGCAGCGATAGCGCCAGCGCGATCGAGATGCCGCCGCGCAGGCCGCCCCAGGTCATGATGGTGGCCGAGTGCGGATTGAGCCGGCGGAAGTTCTGCAGCGCCAGCAGCGGGATGGCCACGCTGATGCCGCGCGCCAGCAGCACCACGGGAATCGCCGCGAGCCCCAGCCAGACGATATGCAGCTGCAGGGACAGGGCGATGATCTCCAGCCCGATCAGGCCGAACAACACCAGGTTGAGCAACTCGTCGAGCAGGCCCCAGAAGTTGAACAAATGCTCGCGCGTCTTTTCCGACATCGACTTGGTGGCGCTGTGATTACCGATCACCAGGCCCATGATGACCACCGACAGCGGCGCCGACACGTGTACCACTTCGGCCAGGCTGTAGCCGCCGGTGGCCAGCGCCAGCGTGATCAGGATCTCGACGGGATAGCTGTCGATACCCCGCAGCAGCAGCGATGCCACGTAGCCGACCACGATGCCCAGCGCCACGGCGCCAAGCACTTCGCGCACCAGCGCCACCGCCACATGGGAGGGAGAGAAATCGGTGGCGCCGGTGGCCAGGCCCACCAGCGTCAGGAACGCCACCACCGCGGTGCCGTCGTTGAACAGGGACTCGCCGGCAATCTTGGTTTCCAGGCTTTCCGGCGCGCCCGCGCTCTTGAGCACGCTCAGCACGGCGATCGGGTCGGTGGGAGAAATCAGGGCGCCGAATACCAGGCACCACAGCAGGCTGATCGGGTGGCCGAGCCATTGCGCCACATAGTAGAAGCCGGCACCGACCGCGGCGGTGGAGATCACCACGCCCACGGTGGCCAGCATGATCACGGCCCGGCGCTGACGGCGCATGCGTGAGAGGTCGACGTGGAGGGCGCCGGCAAACAGCAGCAGGCTGAGCAGGCCATGGAACACAACATCGGAGAAATCGATCTGGGCCACCAGCTTGCGGGCCTGCGCGACCATTTCAGGATGGTTGAAGCCGAGGATGGAGACGCTCAGGCAGGCCACCAGGCCGACGGCAGTGATGCCCAATGTATCGGGCAGCTTGATAAAGCGGTGGTTGATGACGCCAAAAATGGCGATGAGGGTGAAAAGGGCGCCGGTCCCTTGGAACACAGTCATGCGAGGGGGGTCTCCTGCCTTACAGGCATTGCGAGGTGGATGAGGCCGCGTTCGGATCGTGCCTGGACGCGGCGAAGTGTATTTTATGCCACGTGCAAGCTGCCAGTATTTGGGATATTTCTTCAAATGCGGTTGGAAGGTTGGAAAGGAGGGAAGGGACGCTTCTTTCTGGGCAGCTTTGCGGCCCACCACGGCGTATGTCCTCTCCGAATGAAAAGAGGGTTCAGCCGTAGCGGAGCCCTCTCTTTCCAAATCTCCCCCTGAGGGGAGAGAGTGAAGTGGACGCCGTCGTCATTGCAGACGGCTTTGGCACATGCCGCCTCCTGTCCGGCGCTTCAGGCTACGGCCCTGGCGTCGCCATGGGCCCTGGCCAGCCGGAACTGGCTCACCGCATCGGCAAGCTTGTTGGCTTGCTCATGCAGGAAGCCGGCAGCGGCCGACGCTTGCTCGACCAGCGCCGCATTCTGTTGCGTCGTGTTGTCGAGCTGGCCCACGGCCTGGTTGACCTGCATGATGCCGACGCTTTGCTCGCTGCCGGCGGCCGAGATTTCCCGAAGCACCTGCTCGACCTGCTTCACGCTGGCGACGATGCTGTTCATGGTTTCCCCTGCTTCCTGCACAAGGTCCGCGCCCGAATCCACCTTCGCCACCGACTTGCTGATCAAGGCCTTGATTTCCTTGGCGGCCTGCGCGCTGCGTTGCGCAAGGGTGCGGACTTCGCCGGCCACCACGGCGAACCCGCGGCCTTGTTCACCGGCGCGGGCGGCTTCCACGGCGGCGTTCAGCGCCAGGATATTGGTCTGGAATGCGATGCCGTCGATGACACCGATGATGTCGTGGATCTTGGCCGATGCCGTGGAAATCTCCTGCATCGTGGTCACCACCCGCGCAACGGCTTCGCCCCCCCGGTTGGCGACCTGCGAGGCCGAGGCGGCCAGCTCGCCGGCGCGCACGGCGGCTTCGGCCGAGTTCTGCACGGTGCCGGTAAGCTGGTCCATGGACGCGGCCGTCTGTTCCAGGCTGGCGGCGGCCTGCTCGGTGCGCGATGAAAGATCGATATTGCCCTGGGAGATTTCCGCGGCCGCGGTCCGCACGGATTCGCTGCTGTCGCGGATATCGATCAGGACGGTCGACAGCTTGTCGGCAAACTGATTGAACGAGCGGGCGATCTGGGCGACTTCGTCTTCTCCGTCAGCGGGCAGCCGCTTGGTCAGGTCGCCGTGCCCGGAGCCGATCTCATCCATCGCTTCGCGCACCTGGGACAGCCGCCGGAACGCCGAGGCAGTCATCACGGAGCCCACACCGGCCGCGAGACACGCCACGACCACCAGCGTCATGAACATGGCCCGCAGCACACTACGCAGACCGGCCAGGGCCTCTCCCTCATCCATGGCGACAACCAGTTCCCAGTCCGAATTCTTCACCGGCTCCGCATGGAGCAGCTTGGCGGCGCCGGCAATCTTCACCGCGAGTGGCTTCTCGGGATCGGCCAGGCTGCCGAGCGCGTTCGTTGTCAACTCGGCGGACAGGTCGGTGGCCGGCTTGAGGTTGAGCTTCGCATCGGGATGCGCAACGATGCGGCCGTTGTTGTCAGCCAGGAAGGCGAAGCTGGCAGGGGTGGGGTGGATGCCCGTCACGATGGAAGTGACGGCATCCAGGTTCACGTCGGCGGCCACGACGGCCTTCAGCTCGCCATTGGCCAACACCGGCAGGGCCAGCGTCACCACGAGTTTCTTCGAGGCAATGTCCTCATAGGGTTGCGTGATCACCAGCTTGCCGGTCTTGACGGCAGCCTGGTACCACGGGCGGCCCGTGGGGTCGTAACCGGCGGGGATGCCAAGGTCGCGGGAGAATACGGCGCGCTTGTCGGGAAAGCCGGCGTAAGCCACGACAAAGCCGCCGGATTTCTCCAGTTGCGTGACCGCGGACATGGGGTCGCTGGCGAGGCTCTCAGGGGAAACTGCTTCCACCATGGCGGCTCTCGCGGTCAGCCATTCGGTGATGGCCTGGGCGTTGCCTTGGGTGATTGTGGCGAGGTTTTGCCTCAGGGCGCGTTCGTCGCTGTGCTTCGTGACAACGTAGGTGATGGCGGTGGATGCGGACAGGGCGGTGACAACAATGGCGACACAGGTCGCCGTAATGCGTGTACGTAGCGAGAGAAGCATGCGCGATGGGTAGGGGGCGGTTGTGGAAAAAGGCCTCCGACAATTTTGTTGTCGGCCAGCATGCCCCGGCTAACGGAAGGCTGTTGGAGAACTGTAGGGCTGGAGCGGAAATGAGAAGACATTTCGCTGCGCGGGGGAATCCTGGGGGCAGGCGCGTGATGAATTCGTCGCTATTGCGCGTTGAAAACGCTCTCGCTGCCTGTCTGGTGTCCCGGACATTCAGGCGCTGGAAAGCCCTGTGCTTTCTTGCCAGCTACGCCCTGGCCGCCCGCTTCCGATAGGAAACGACGCACAGGAATCCAGACTTCGGACCACGCCGGCGCGGTGTCGGCTGCATGGACGGCATCGGGGAGGAGCCAGCCGTCCGGAGGCGGCGTGGACTGATGCCCATGTGAGTGGCGCCGCGGCCGGGCCGCGGGCCTTCTTGCGCTGACGCCGCTCAGCGCGGCGTGAAGGTGGGCATGGGCGGCCCATCCTCCGTCGGCGTGAACACGAGTTTCACTTCCTGCCCGATACGCACGGTATCCAGGTCGCAATCCACGATGTTGGTCATCATGGTCACGCCCTCTTCCAGCGCCACATAGGCAATGCAGAAGGGCGTGGGACCCGCACGGCGCGTGACGCTGAACGAGTAGACGGTGCCGCGGCCCGAGGCCTGCTTCCATTCGGTCTCGCCCATGCAGAACGGGCACAGCGTGCGCGGGTACCAGTGCGGCTTGCCGCAGGACTTGCAGTGCTTGACCAGCAGGCGGCCCTCACGCGCGGCTTCCCAGAACTCGGTATTGTCCGGCGCGACTTGCGGCGACTTGAGGGGAGTGGCTGTGTAAGGTGTGCTCATCTTGTTACTCCCGTTCCATGATCAAGGTGGCGCTGCCATGGCGCGAGCCGAGATAGCCGCCGGTGCCCTGGGCCAGCGCCAGGTCGCAGTTCCTGACCTGTACGGCTGGGTGCGCTTCGCCGCGCAACTGGCGCACGGCCTCGATCACCTTGGTGATGCCGCCGCGGTTGGCGGGATGGTTGTTGCACAGGCCGCCGCCGTCGGTATTGAAGGGCAGCTTGCCCACGCCGGAAATCAGGTTGCCGTCGGCCACGAACTTGCCGCCTTCGCCCTTCTTGCAGAAGCCCAGGTCTTCCAGCTGCATCAGCACCGTGATGGTGAAGCTGTCGTAGATCGAGGCGTACTTGATGTCGGACGGCCGGATGCCGGCTTCTTCAAAGGCGACCGGGCCCGAAATGGCGGCGCCCGACCAGCTCAGGTCCACCATGCCGCCGAGCTGGCCCTTGACGGCTTCGCCGGCGCCAAGGATCTTGACCTTGGGACGCTTGAGCCTGGCGGCGATTTCCGGACGCGCCACGATGAGCGCGCCGCCGCCGTCGGACACCACGCAGCAGTCGAGCTTGCGGAGTGGATCGGAGATCATTGGCGAGTTCAGCACGYCGTCAACGGTCACCACATCGCGCAACATGGCGTTGGGATTGTGCTGGGCATGATGCGACGCTGCGACCTTGATCCACGCCAGCTGCTCGCTGGTGGTGCCGTACTGGTACATGTGGCGCATCGCCACCATCGCGTACAGATTCACCGTCACCGGGTTGAACGGCGCCTCGAACGGCTGGTCGGGCAGGTTGGCGCCCCAGTTGCGCGCTTGCGTGCCGCTCGACCCTTCCGAGCGCGGCCGCCCCGCCAGCGTGATCAGCGCCACATTGCACTTGCCGGCGGCGATGGCCTGCGYGGCGTGCGACACGTGGACGAGGTACGCCGAGCCGCCGGTGTCGGTGGAATCGACGTGGCGCACCTTCAGGCCGAGGTAGTCGACCATGTTGAGCGCGCCGAGGCCGGGCGCGTCGCCCGCGCAGAAATAGCCATCCACGTCCTGCAGGCTGAGTCCTGCGTCCTCCAGCGCGCCCTTGGCGCACTCGGCGTGCAGTTGCGCGACGGTCTTGTCCGGTGCCTTGCGGGTCGGGTGCTCGTAGGCCCCGACGATATATGCCTTGCCTTTGATGCTCA
>NZ_JBFTSG010000097.1:0-13377 GCF_056399885.1 Cupriavidus sp. 01L45
AGGCACGACACAACTGCTCGAGGCACGACACAACTGCTCGCGCTGGGCATCGTCGAGCAACGACGGCCGTCCACGGGCCATGGTGCGCAGCGCGTCGATGCCGCCTTCGTCCAGTCGCGCCTTCCACGTGTACACCGTCTGCCGAGCCACGCCCACCGCAGCCGCAACCKCCGCGACCGGCTTGTTCGCTAACAGCATCCGTCCAGCGCRAACCCGCTTTCTGGTCGCTTCGTCCATCTTCCCAGCCATGCAATCGACTCCCGATCAACGCCTTGGTCAGATAATGCGTCAGACTCAAATCGGTTGTCATGATTTATACAAGTCTCAATAATACCCCATGACCGCGCACGAAAAAGACTGATTAGCCAGGCCGTCGCCACGGCCGAGACGGCGCTTGCCGTCGCTCTAGTGCGCGCCTACGGGGCTGCCTCCTTGGACACGTGGGGCACAGCACTTGCGCACCCGCATGGCGATCACACGAGCCTGCAGCAATGGCTTTGGACCGTCCCATTGCGAACCTCGACCCATCAGTTGGGGGATGTTCGACAAGGTCGAACTCCTTTACAAGATGGGCATTCACCGAAACTGGCCAGCGGCGTGCAATGAAGCGCTGATACGCTACTATGGCAGGCGTTGTGCCAATCGTCCGCCATCAGTAAGCAAACGTGTCGCGCAGCAACCCCGCCGATTGGAAGCTGCTTGCTTTCTGCGTTACGCTCTATGCGCCGCCTCGGATCATCTGGCGACCATGTTGCGACACTGGATTCAGAAGTCCGTGAATGACGGTCGGCGCTTGATTGAGGCTGGCCGACCGGACCCTGGCACCCAGATGCGAGAGTTCGCAACCGCGGTCAAAGCACTGGCCGCGGATGAGATGCTAACCCGTGAAGCACTCTGCCAGCAGCTGTCGGCGCTGGCCGACGCGGCGCTTAACCGGCGTGCGCCCAGCCGTGCCAGCCTGATCCGCGCGCAACTCCTTTCGCGACACCGCCAGGTTCGGGCATTGCTCGGCAGGTTGGTTTTGCTGCCATTCTCCGCCCTGTCAGCACACCCGGTGACTGAAGCGTTGGCAGTGCTCCAGGAACTTTACGCGCGGAAGTCCGATCATCTTCCCGACCAAATCACGATTCGACTTGGCCGCGCCTGGCAACCCGCTCTGGAGGGACAGGACCGTCAGCGGGCCTTGGCCGCTTTCGAGTGGGGCACGCTATTCGCCCTACGGGTGGCACTGCGCAACGGCTCAGTGTTCCTTGAGCACAGCTTTGCCTTTCGAAGCCAAGCGGCCATCTTGATCGGCGCCAGCGATTGGAAGGCCAAACGCAACCACTTCTATGGCCATCTCAAGCTGCCACAGGATGGTCAGGCATTTCTGGCGCCTGTGATCGCGCATCTGGACGAAAGCCTCGCCAAGCTGCGGGACGCTGTCGTGTGTGGGAAACTCAAGATTGACGATGCGATCCACATCGACCCCTTGGTGGCAAGCGCCAGGCCCTCGAATGTGGAGACATTGCGAGGCGCACTGTTCGAGCAGCACCCGGGCGGACAGTTGCCTGAGATCCTGCTCGAGATCGACAGCGCCTCGCACTTTAGTTGGCTCTTGCTGGGAAGAGAGCCTCATTCCCGTAGCGAATTGCTATTGGTCTACGCAGCGATACTCGCGCACGGCACCTCGATGTCAGCTGCGGATCTCGCCCGAATGGTGCCGGAGTTGTCGCCTTCCGCGATCCGGCAGATGATGCATCGCGTTGCGGACGAGCGGAAGCTGCGCCACGCGGCTGAAGCCGTGCTGACCTTCATGCATCAGCACCCAATTTCCCAGCATTGGGGGCGCTCCGATCTGGCCTCGTCAGACATGATGTCGTTGGAAACGACACGTTCTGTCTGGAAAGCGCGGGCCGACCCACGCCGGCGGACTGCATCGATCGGGATGTACACTCACGTTCGAGATCGGTGGGGCATCTTCTATGACCAGCCAATTTTGCTCAATGAGCGCCAGGCCGGCGCAGCGATCGAGGGCGTGATCCGACAAGGCAGTTCGGAAGACATAGCGCAACTTGCAGTGGATACGCACGGCTTTACAGATTTCGCGATGAGTCTGTCACGGCTGTTGGGCTTCGACCTCTGTCCGCGACTGTCCCACCTGCGCGACAGACGTCTGCATGTTCCCAGGCATCATAATGTGCCTAGCGAACTGGCTGCCGTCACCGATGCAGATGTTCGACTGAGCCTCATTGAGTGCGCCTGGGACGAGCTGGTGCGGATTGCGGCATCCGTGCAAAGCGGGCAATGCACAGCAGTCCAGGCACTTACGCGCTTTGGGGTGGCGGCGCGCGGACAACTCGTCTATGAGGCCGGCATGCATCTCGGACGGTTGTTTCGTACGATCTTCCTGATCGACTATTTCACGAATACCGCATTTCGCCATGAGATGCAGCACGCGCTGAACCGCGGTGAAGCGGTGCACATTCTCCAGCGGGCGATCCATTCCGGCAAGATACCGATCGAGCTGGCCCGCCATGACGCGTCGCTGGCGGCAGTGTCATCGGCCTTGACCTTGCTATCCAATTCGGTGATGGCTTGGAATACGATGCACATGCAACGCAGCTGGAACATCCTCGAGAAGATCGGCGGCGACTCGACTCGATCTGAGGGCCTTCGGTATATCGGTCCCACCCATATCGAGGGAATCAATCTGCGGGGCACTTTTGAGTTTCCCATCGCGCGCTATGCGCACCGGCTCATGCCCACCTCGGCGTTCCGGCCCGACTCACCTTCGCAGTGGCGTACGGCATGACCATTTTGCTTTGAAGGCGGCTCAGAGGACGGTGCCAAAGCCTGCGCATCAGCGGCATATATCCCCTGCCGGCAAAGGCTCGACGTTGGTCCATCCGTCGGCCGCGATTAAGCATTTTGGAGGCTTACATCCCTGCCTCCGCGGCCATGCTTGTGTCGCGATCGGTACATCTGCGGATACGGGGAATGGACCAGTCAGCAAGTGGTTGATTTTACAGGAATTTATTGGGGCACCGGCCGGAAACCCGCATGAATACTGGGGGCTGCTGCCCCGGTAAACTGCAGCGAAAACAAAGCGATACCTGGTACTACCGCAAGGCGTCGCATTTGCGACGCTGGCGGGCTTGCCGCCGCAGTATGGCATCTACACTGCCGTGGTGCCGTGCATCATCGCCGGCGTGTTCGGTTCCAGCTGGCATGTGATGTCAGGTCCGACCAACGCCAATTCACTGGCGCTGATGGCCATGCTGAGTCCGTTGGCAATAGCCGGTAGCCCCGACTATATCCAACTGGCACTTGCCATCACCATCCTCGTCGGCATCATGCAACTGCTGATCGGGGCGCTGCGCCTGGGCTCGATCGCCAACTTTATCTCGCCATCAGTGCTGCTTGGCTTCACAGGCGGCGCGGCGACCCTGATCGGCCTCTATGGGCTGAAGGATTTTTTCGGTCTGCATATGCCTGCCGGCACCAGCGCCTTTGGTGTGGTTAGCTATCTGGCGCGGCATATCGATGACATCAACTGGACCGCTGTTGCTGTCGGCCTCGTGACATTGGCGGGAACGCTCCTGGCCAGACGGATTTCGCCGCGGGTCCCCTTTATGCTGATCGGTCTGCTTGCTGGCCATGGCGCCTCCATGGTGTTCGCCATGCCCTTGCTCGGGAGCGGTCACCGTGTTGATGTCATTGGCCCCATCCCCTCCGCCATCCCACCACTGGCGTTGCCAACCATCTCATGGCAATCGATCCCGGATCTGTTCGGCATCGCCGCTGCCCTGACCATCGTCGCGCTCGGCCAGTCGATCTCGATCGCCAAGGCGGTGGCTATACGTTCCGGCCAGCATATCGACGCCAACCGGGAGTTCATCGGCCAAGGCCTGTCCAATGTCCTGGGAGGCTTCTTTTCGTCCTATATCTCCTGCGGCTCCCTGGGCCGTTCCATGCCAAACTTCGAGGCAGGTGCGAAGACACCTCTGGCAAGCGTCTTCTCTGCTCTTCTGCTCGTGCTGCTGGTGTCCGTCAGCGCGCCGCTGCTCGCACAGATTCCCCTGGCGGCCATCGCAGCCATGCTGCTGCTGGTGTCAACCGGGCTGGTTAACGTACGCCGCCTGCGCGAGATCGAGCGCCTGAGTCGCACCGAATTCGCCATCGCACTGAGAACATTCATTGCCACCCTGGTGCTTCGGTTGGAAATCGCCGTCATGCTGGGCAGTATCTTCTCTCTCATTGCCTACCTTTACCGCACCTCCCGACCCGCTGTGCGCAGCCTGGTGCCAGACCCCAATGACCCGGCGCGCCGGTTCAAGCCGATCGAGAACCTCGAAGGGCCGCCAGCGGAATGTCCCCAGCTCAAGCTGCTGCGCATTGAAGGCGCCATCTACTTCGGCGCGGTCCAGCACGTCACCGAATACCTCCATGACATCCGCAACCGACGCCCCGGACAAACGCACTTGCTGGCCATGACGAAAAGCATGAACTTCATCGACCTGGCAGGCGCCGAATTGTGGGAAAGCGAACTGGCCGCGCGGCGCACAGCCGGCGGCGGTCTTTACTTCCATCGGCCGCGCCCGGACGTGCTCAGAATCTGGGACAAGACAGGCTTCCAGGACAGGCTCGGCCCGCAAAATATATTCAGCAGCAAGGATGACGCCCTGCGCGCCGTGCTTCGCAAGCTTGATCCGGAAATCTGCGCAAGCTGCACCGCGAAGATATTCAAGGAATGTCCGCCTCGATCCCCAAAGACCCCATCCCATTCAGCCTGAGCCTGTCGTCGCCCGGCAACCTAGCCCTGATTGGTGGGCCTCCCGTGAGTCGAACACGGCACCAACGGATCATGAGTCCGCTGCGCTAACCAGGCATGAGCTAAAGGCCCGATGCAGCGGGTGAAGGGAATCGAACACTCGTCATAAGCTTGGAAGGCTTCTGCTCTACCGTTGAGCTACACCCGCGCGCGATGCGCGGCATGATAGCAGCTACCCAAATCGGTGTGGCACGGGTGCCCCTCTTCGCTGCTGTCGGTCGCAAGGTTGCCAACAGCGTAGATTCATAAACATGAGACTAAAAATCTCCCGGGGATTGTCTGCCGCACAAACTTGATGGCCTCATGCGCGGAAGCTAAGTGCACGTTTCCGGGCCGAGCCAGCACACGCCCGTGTTCGCGGAAGGGTTCAGTTTTCCGGAGGAAAGCCGGGCCGCTTGGCCCCAACTGAAACTAAGGGCTCACACGGCGCGGCGAATATTTGCCAATAATTGCATCAAACCGACGGTCGTTGGGCCGGCCCAGCGCTCACGCTTCTGGAATCAAGAACTTGTCGCGATTCTTGCCGAGCCAAGCCGGTGCACGGCCACGGCCAGTCCAAGTTGCACCTGTCTTGGGGTCTTGATACTTTGGCGGCAGAGATGTCTTGGGTTTTGCCGGAGCCTTAGCCGCCGGGCCTGTTGCGGGACGGCCACGGCGACGCTTTGGAGCGATGTCGTCGGCAGTTAACTCGTACTGCGCCATCAGGGCTTGAATCTGCCCGATAACGCCAGCGACTTCCGTTGCTCGTACTTCGACAAGTTGAGCCTCGAGTTTTTCCTTTTCCGCGAGCAACTGTTTGTATGATGCCATGGTTTTCTCCATTTCTATGGTGACTCCAGCATCGTACATTATTTCGAATATTGCAACACGTTCAGACGGTATATCGACGTCGGCACCAGTCAATGGGTAATGGAGCCCTTGGCTTCAATTCGCTCGCCTGTGTGTCGATATTCGTGACGGTAGAGCAAGCGGAGATTTTCGGCACCCGGTCTGCAGCGCAGAGGATAGTAGACGTCAGTCGCAATCTAATTGCGACATTGTCCGCGTGCGCGCCCGGGAACATCGTTTGGCATTCAAGCAGCCTGAGGTTAAAGCGGAAGTACCAGCGCACCGCGCACCTGATGATCCCCGCCTGGAAACTGTGACCATGGTTTGAAGCCTAGGTCGTGTCCAACTTTCACTACCGGGCCTTTAAGTTGACAGTGACTCCTTGACCCCCTGATGCAAAAGCGCCGAGACGAGGTGACCTGGCATCTGGACAAGATGTTCGTCAACCTGCGCGGCGAACCATAGCTTCTATGGCAGGCCTTCGACCAACTCGGCATCGAGCACGAGAGGTCCCTCAGAGGCTGCTAGCGGAAGCGAAGCACGGTGAGCTACCTTGTTTGATAAACTCACTGAGTCCAATTATTTCGAGTCCCGCAATCCGGAGACAACCTAGGCTTGAGCACTTCACTGCAACCCCAAGACGATTTTTCCGAGATCACTCGACTGATTACTGCTGCCCGACAGCAGGCGGTCCGCGCGGTGAATACAACGCTGATCGCACTTTACTGGCAGATTGGACAGAGGATCAGCCGCAAGATCGCCTCGGCGGAATGGGGCGATGGCGTGGTATCCCAACTGGCCGAACACCTGGCAGTAACGCAGCCGGGCTTGCAAGGTTTTACCCGTCGGAATCTGTTCCGCATGCGGCAGTTCTACGAGGCTTATGAGGACAACGAGATCGTCTCGACATTGGTGAGCCAGTTGCCCTGGACGCACCACCTGATCATCCTCAGCCAGAGCAAGCGCAGGGAGGAGCGAGAGTTCTACCTCCGATTGGCGATCCAGGAGCAATGGAGCAAACGGGAACTGGAGCGTCAGTTCAAGGCTGCCCTGTTCGAACGCACGGTACTGAACCCGGTAAAAGTGTCACCGCTGGTGTCACAAACTCACCCGGAAGCCTTGGGTGTCTTCAAGGACACCTATCTGGTCGAGTTTCTTGACCTGCCGACAGGCCATGGCGAAGCGGACCTGCACCGCGGCTTATTGAGACGATTAAAGCACTTTCTCATTGAGCTAGGGAGGGATTTTTGCTTTGTGGGCAGCGAATTCCCGTTACAGGTAGGGGGGCGGGACTTCGCGCTGGACTTGCTTTTCTTCCACCGAGGGCTCAATTGCCTTGTGGCGATTGAATTGAAGGTAGGCCGTTTCGAACCGGAGTATATGGGAAAGCTGAGCTTTTACCTGGAGGCGCTAGACCGGGATGTGAAGAAGGCACATGAGCGGCCGGCTATCGGTGTATTGCTCTGCGCGAGCAAGGACGACGAAGTGGTTGAATATGCACTCAGTCGCAGCCTGTCGCCAGCGTTGATTGCCGAATATCAGACTCAGTTGCCCGACAAGGCCCTCTTGCAGGCCAAGTTGCATGAGTTCTACCAACAGGATTTGCCTCCCGTGTGAGTGGCATGCTCCATGCACTCACGCAATGAGACTCACCTCCAGCGCAAAATGCAAACGACCGGGACTGGCGCGGCCGATTCCGTATTCCCGGGCGATGGTCAGCGGCGCCGCGACCGGATCTTGCAAGACTATGGAAGACCTGGGGCATATCGAGCAATCGGGCGACATTGACTAGACTGGCGCGCTGGGCGCCGAATATGCGCCTTTTAATGCACGTTATCGCGGCGTTGTCCCGCCAGCACCCGGCTTAGGCGGGAAAGGCGCTACGCTTGGGTCCCTCTTTCGTCGGACAGAAAGCGAATCGCAGATTGGGTAGTCCTCAGGACTCTACGCAACGGGCACTCGGCTTTTCGTTAGCATCCACAGCGCCTTCGGAAATATGCCGATTCTGCAGGCGGCTGTGATGGCTTCGCATCGGGTCAACATTTGCCGCGGGATCCTCTTCACCGCCGGCAATGCCAGCCTCAGCAGCGACCCGCAGATATACTTGCCGGGAGGCAACGGCGACGATCACAAGGATGGCGCCGACGCCGAAGGCTCGGACTGCAATTTGGAGGCATTGCGCCATGGCGAACTTGCACCGTATAGCAGGAGGTAATTGGCAGTGAGGCTACACGAGGATGTCTCGGGACGGTGCCACGCCGTTGCGGGATTGACACAATACGTTTCGCCGCGGCGGGTCGGATCGCGCGTTGCGTGACTGCGCATGGCGGTGCCGAAGAGAATGTCCCGAAAATCGATCACAGCCTTACCGAACGGCCACTACTGGGCCACGCCACACGCGCCCTTCCCGCTGGACGGTCCCAACGGCCATGAGGAGGTTTTTCCCGGCGCCCAATGCGTCAGCGACGGCAAATGGGTCACCTTCTATAAGGACGGGGAAGAACTATGAACGCGCAATGCCGTGTATGCTGCCGCCCATTTCGACTTTGAACCGGTTCCAACCCACCGCTCGCCGACGGACAACTGAGGGTCGGACGGTTCCCCAGGCCGTGGGGTACCTTTCGACAAACAGTCGAGTCTGTCGTTGCGTGGACGTCCGATTATGTGCAAAAGTCCGCGCCGACGAGCGGCGCGTTGGCACGACGACCGCGGACGGCTCTTCCCGCTTCGGCCGTTCGCTCGGTTGGAGGTAGATGACTGCTAGAGACGATCGGCAACGTCAGCCTGGATGACCGCTCACAGCCGCTCTCCGGGCCTTCGGCAGGCGGAGGCCAGCGGGCCGCAATCGAAACCCGCGGGGATTGTCCGCGCCGCACGCGCCAATCCAGTGCCGCCTCTAACCAGCAATCGATAATACGGACTTCCCAATTTGTTGCCGTTGCTCGATCAGCGCATGTGCCCTCTCCACATCGTCAAAGCCATAGCGGCTTGCGATGGGCATATGGATTTCCCCGGAGGCGAGCGCCGCGAAAATGTCATCCGCCCGCCGCTGTACCGTCTCCGGATCGGACATGTGGTCTGCCAATCGAGGCCGGGTCAGGAACAGAGAGCCGCTCTCCCCCAGTTCTATGGGGTCCAGGTCGTCCACCGAGCCGGAAACGTTGCCATAGTTAATCACCAGGCCGCGCTTGCGCGTGGCGCGGAAGCTGTCGCGCAGTGTCGCTTTCCCCACCGAGTCAAAGACCACATCAACGCCGCGACCTTGCGTGGCCTCGCGTATTGCGTCGGCGAATCGCCCTTGGTCGTAAGCCATGGCGTAATCGGCTCCGAGGCGACGCGCCACCGCGCACTTTTGCGGCGAGCTGCCCGTCGCAAAAACAGTAACGCCGGCAGCCTTGGCCATCTGCACCAGCAACTGCCCGATGTTGCCGGAGGCGGCGTGCACCAGGCAGGTTTGCCCGGCATGTAGCCTGGCCACATCGTTGAGCAGATAGTGCGCGGTGCTGCCCTGGAAGAGGCTGGCTGCCGCCTGATCGTAGGCGATGTCGTCGCGCAGCCGGACTGCGAGCCCGGCCGGCACGCGGGTGTACTCGGCATAGCTGCCCCAAGCGATGCACCATGCCACCCGGTCGCCGGCTACGAAGCGGCTGACATCGCTGCCGACAAGCACCACCTCGCCGGCTCCTTCCATCCCCAGGGTGCACGGGAGTCGCACGGGATAGGTTGTCGACGTCGCATACTTGCCTTGGCGCGTATGCACATCCATGAAATTGATGCCGGCGAATGCGACTTTGACGACGATGTCGCCGGGGCCGGGTTCCGGCGTTGGCATTTCCCGGCGCTGCAAGACTTCGGGGCCGCCATAGCTCTCGATCATGATGGCTTTCATTTCGTTCTCTGTGCTGTGGTGTAAAAAACAGTCGGTGTAAGTCAGCTTGGCTCGATTCCGCTGGAGCGGATCAGTTGTTGCCAGCGGTTTCTCTCTGCCTTGACGTAAGCGGCAAATGCCTCTTGCGTCCCGCCGACGGGCTCATTGCCCTGGGATAGCAGGAGGGCGCGAAAGTCGCGGTCATCGAGCGCTTGATCGACGGTCCTGTTGAGAACCTGGACAATCGCGGTCGGCATGCCAGCGGGGCCGACCAGCCCCTGCCAGTTTTCCACCTGAAAGCCGGGGACGCCCGCTTCATTCATGGCGGGGACGTTCGGGAGCAATGGCGAGCGCGCCTTGCTGGTGATCGCCAGAGAGCGCACCTTRCCCGCCCGTGTAGCCGGCAGCGCGGAGTACATCGGCTCGAACAGGAAATCCAGCCGGCCGCCCAGCAGGTCGACCATGGCCCCAGTGCCGCCCTTGTACGGGATATGGACCAGGTTGCTGCCAGTCATGGACTTCAGTAATTCGCCGCAAAGATGATGCGCGCCGCCCGCTCCGCTGGATCCGTAAGTCAGGCCCGCGTAGCTGGCCTTGGCGGAGCGTATTAGGTCGGCCACCGTCCGGTACGGCGAATCCGGCCTGACCAGCAGCAGCAGCGGGCCGCGCTCGATCAGCGCGATCATCGTTAGGTCCTTGGCTGGATCGAACGCGAGGTTGGCAAACAGCGAAGGATTGACGCTCAACGGGCCAAGGTTGCCGATGCCAAGCACGTAGCCATCTGGCTTCGCCCGTGCCACGTACTGCGTCCCGATGTTTCCCGCGCCGCCGGGCCGGTTCTCCACGACGACGGGCTGCGCCAAGGCCGTGCTCATGAAGCGGCCCACCTGGCGTGCCCGCAAGTCTGCGCTCCCGCCCGCGCTGTAGGCGACGACAAGGGAAATAGGCTTCTCGGGATAGCGTTCGGCGGGCCGCGCCGCCGCCAGCGGGGCGGCGCCGAGCAAGGTCAAGGCCATGCGGTTGAAAGCTCTGCGATTCATGGGTCTCCTGCAGCGTTTTTTTTGTGTGTGACCGCATTACCGCAATGCCCATGCCAGCTGTTTGGGCAAATTCATACTACCCTGTAACCATATGATTATTAACAATAAATTACATCGGTGGCAGCTTGGAACGCGAATGCGCTGACTCAAGTTGAAACGCATTCGTCCCACTTTGAAACGCCCCAATAAAACGCTAAACTAACCGTCATTTGTCACGCCGGCCTGATTCTCATGCAAGAACTCCCAAAGCCAGGTCGCCCCGTCATCGTTGGTGTCAGCGCCTACCAGCTTGCAGAGCACATCCGCGAGGTGGGTGCGACGTTTCATACACGCGCGCAAGTCAGCGTGATCGACGCGCATTTTGATGAGGCGCTCGCTGAGATTCAGCGTCGGCAGGAAACGGCGCCGTGCGATGTGGTGGTCTCCGCAGGCGCGAATGCTGAATTCCTGCGCAGCCACTTGTCGATTCCCGTGGTCTCGGTACGCGTCGGCGGCCATGACGTGATGGCCGCCATTGTCCGGGCCAGGGCGATCTCCGAGCGTATTGCTGTGGTGCTCCACCGCGATGCAGGTGATGACATGGCGAAGTTTGCGGAAGTGTTCGCGTTGCCGATTGTATTTCGCTCGTACGAATCCGCCCAGGACGCCCGTAACGTCATTGACGAATTGCGGCGCATGGATATGCGCGTGGTCGTCGGGGCGGGCGTGGTTATGCAGGCGGCAGCGGCGGAGGGCATGGCAGGCGTGTTCCTCTATTCCGTCAACTCGGTGCGGCTTGCACTGGAAGACGCGATCGGCCTGGCAAGCGCGAAGGCGGTCGAGCGCTCTCGATATTCGCTGCTGAACAGCGTCCTCCATCATCTTGGCGATGGCGTTGTCGCGCTGGATGCCGCCGGCAGGCTGATCGCGGCCAATCCCGCAGCGGAGAAACTAGTGGGCAGCCCCCTCATCCCATCCACCGGGAAGACGCTGCCTTTGCCCTTCGCTGTCTTGCGTCCGGGACGCATAATGTCCGATGCCGAGCATGAGAGCGGCTCCGTCGAGGAGATCGACGGACGCACGGTGATCATTGACCGCGCGCCGCTGTATGAAGGCAACGTGCGCGTGGGAACGGTACTGACGCTCCACCAGCCGACACGGGTCGAGCGGGCCTTTAACAGGCTCCGCGCGCATCGGTACACGCACTCACAAACAGCCAGGTACAAGCTTGAGGACGTCGTAGGCGCCTCGCCAGCCATGGCCGCCACCGTTACCCGATGCCGAGTTGCGGCCGAGCGAAGCGATGCCACCGTCCTGATCACAGGGCCAACCGGCGTCGGCAAGGAACTGCTTGCCCAAGGCCTGCATAACGCCAGTCGGCGGCGGCGGCACCCGTTCCTGGCGGTCAACTGCGGTGCATTGCCAGAGACGCTGCTGGAGACGGAACTCTTTGGCTACGAAGAAGGCGCCTTCACCGGCGCGCGGCGCAACGGTAAGGCGGGCCTATTCGAAGCCGCCAACGAGGGAACGGTCTTCCTCGACGAGGTGGCGGAGATGCCGCCGCTATTGCAAACGCGGCTGCTACGTGTCTTGCAGGAGCGGGAAGTGACGCGAGTCGGCGGTACCGACACCCTGCAGGTCAATGTCCGCATCGTTGCCGCCACGCATCGCGACCTGTGGGAGCGCGTGCGCGAAGGCGCCTTTCGGCAAGATCTCTTCTATCGCCTTAGCGTGCTGCGCGTCCAGGTGCCGCCGCTGCGCGAGCGCCCCGAGGACCGCGACTTTCTGGCAACTTCGCTGGTAAGTGCGGCGATGCGACGGGTACAGCTTGCAGACTTGCTTGATGCTGTCTTGCCCGCCGCCTTGGTTGTCGCCCGACAACATGCCTGGCCAGGTAATGTCCGCGAGCTTGAGAACTTCGCCGAGCGAGTTGCCATGGCTTGTCTCGAAGCCGGCGCGGCAGTGCCAGCAAGACAACTAGCCGAGCTTCTCGACCGTGATCCGGACCACAACGATTCGCTGGCCTGTATCCCGGAGTCGCTCGACACCACGCTCTCCGGCATGACCATCGCCAATGTGAAGGAGGTTCTCAAGGAGTGTGGAGGAAACCGTACCCAGGCCGCAAAACGCTTGGGTATTGGTCGCTCCACCCTATGGCGCCTCCTCAAAAATTAGGACCATCGTCGAATTGCGGGATGGGAGAGCCGAGGCGGGCGGGGCGCCGGTCCAGATCAGGACCGGCCAGACGGCTGAGTTCGGCCGATAGAGTTAAAGAGGCTCTTTTGAAAAACGAGTGGGTTATGCGGCATGCGGGTTGATCGAGGAGAAGTCGAGCTTTCCGGCGATCAGGAAGATCACGGTGCGCATGGTTTTGAAGTTCACATAACCGCGGGCCTTGCGCTTCGCGGCTTGGAACAGGCCGTTGAGCGCCTCCAGGAAGCCATTGGTCTGGCGCGTCTGGGTCCATGCAGCGATACCGTCGAAATGCTTGCGGATCATGCGCGCGACCTCCTTCATTGGCTCGACCTTGGATCGCATGACGTTGGTGCACCACTGCTCGAGCATTGCGGAAACAACGTTGATCTGCTTGCGCTCAAGGATGTCGCGCAACTGCTCGCGATACAGCCAGGCAGGCCAGCAGTTGATGGTCGGAGAGCGTTCGCCTACGCGCGTAGAGCGCCCGCAAGGACGCCAGATCCGGCGTATTGATGCCGAGTTCCGTGCCGAGGTGGCGAAGCAGTACTGGTGGCAGGATACTGAACGCATCCAATAGGCAGCCGCTCATGCGCAAAAAGCCAATGTGCAGCGCCAGGCCCAGCTTCATCGTTGGGCCGCGCCGTCGCCCGATC
>NZ_JBFTSG010000098.1:0-21695 GCF_056399885.1 Cupriavidus sp. 01L45
AGCTCGTCAGGAACGCGAAGCTGATCGTCTACCCCGGTGCGCCGCATGGGCTCACCGACACGCACAAGGACAGGTTCAACGCCGACCTGTTGGCATTCATCCGTAGTTGAAACGACGCCGAATCTGCCGGACCCCACAATGGCGCCGGCAGACTGACTCTCCATAAGAGGTCCTGGAGCGTCTCCTGAGGGTTGGCCGCTATTCGTAAAAAATCCGACGCATCTCCACTAAGTGGCTGATTTGACAAGAAAATCTATCGTTGGGTCGAGTGGCGGAGCCCGTCTCTGGAGGTCCAGCAGATAGTCCCCGAGCCGATTGATATGCTCGCGCCGGTAAGGGGAAAGCACCTTCAGCACCTCGGCATCAACGGGATGTCCCTTCTCCTGCAGTTCCTTGAACTTGCGCGACATCCACTGGACGTTGTAGAGGAGCGAGGTCGGCACCTATCGTTCGCACACAAACATGCGGCGCGCCTTTCTGCATTGTTCGAGGGCTCTAGGGCTGCGTTTGCTGGCAAGGCTGGCGCCAGATTTTGCATCGAAAGGATGCAATCTGGTGAACTTGATGCTTTATTAATACTTTGATTTATAAGGGTAATTCTTGCCTCACCGCCAGATGTTGCACGGAAAGTACGATTACCCCGTCAACGCCATCTTTCGAAGCCTTCACCCCTATCTTCGAGCGAAAGACCGAGCGATACCCCAGGCTGGCGACGACGGACACAGGCGCCCGGCCTGCCGGAGAACACGCCTACGACCAGCAGTGCATCCTTGCGGAAAAGTTCAGCAAGCTGTGCCGCGATGGCGCAGAGTGCCTGGCGATGGGGGCTTGCAATGACATTGAAGACAAGCTGGGCGCCAGCATGCGATCATTGATGCCCCGGATTTCACGCAAAGCCACGTGCCATGCCGGCGGCAGACAGGAGTGTTCGTCCTGCTGCCAATCCCCAACGCCAGCGAAGGAAGACTCGCGCTCATGACGCAACAAACCACTTTCAGCCTCGAACCCAACCCGAACGCGCTCGACGCGGCCACCCGGGATGCACTGATGCGCGACCCCGCGTTCGGCCGCGTCTTTACCGACCATATGGTGACGATCACCTGGCGTGAAGGACAGGGTTGGCAGGACGCCAAGGTCACCGCACGCAAGCCGTTCTCGATCGATCCGGCGTGCTCGGTGCTCCACTATGGCCAGGAGATCTTCGAGGGCATGAAGGCCTTTCGCGGCGCGGATGGCGCAGTAACGCTGTTCCGCCCGCTCGAGAATGCGCGCCGCTTCCAGGCGTCGGCCAAGCGCATGGCCATGCCGGCGTTGCCCGAATCCCTCTTCCTGGAAGCGATCGAGCAGTTGGTGCGGGTCGACCAGGACTGGGTGCCGCACGGCTCGGGCAGCCTCTACCTGCGTCCCTTCATGTTTGCGAACGAGGTGTTCCTCGGCATCAAGCCCGCCTCCGAATTCATTTTCTGCGTGATCGCCTGCCCTGTGGGCCCGTACTTCAAGGGCGGCGACAAGGCCGTCTCCGTCTGGGTCTCCGAGAACTACACGCGCGCCGCGCCCGGCGGTACCGGCGAGGCAAAGTGCGGCGGCAACTATGCCGGCAGCCTGGTCGCGCAGAGCGAGGCCACTGCGAACGGATGCGACCAGGTGGTCTTCCTGGATGCCGCCGAGCACCGCTGGGTGGAGGAACTCGGTGGCATGAACATCTTCTTCGTGATGGACGACGGCACCCTGGTCACGCCGCCCCTTAGCGGCTCGATTCTTCCAGGCATCACCCGGGCTTCGGTGATCGAACTGGCCAGGGAGATGGGCATGACGGTGGAAGAGCGCCGGTATTCATACCCCGAGTGGGAGGCGGATGCCCAAAGCGGACGCCTGGCCGAGGCCTTTGTTTGCGGAACGGCGGCGACGCTGGTGGCCATTGGCGAAGTGCGGTCTTCGCGGACACGCTTTGCGATCGGGAACGGCACGGCCGGCAACACCGTCAAGGTGCTAAGGGAGCGGCTGGTGGAGATTCAGCGCAACCAGGCCGCTGGCCCTGCCGGGTGGGTCCATCACGTCGGTTTGTAAGGGTGCCTTGCGGGACGCTTATGTTCGGGCTCGCCCGATCTGCCGCTTGGCAAACTGCAGGCCAAACCGGAAACCATCGCGCAGTTCGGATTCGCACCTCGCTGCGCCATGCCGGCCCCGCGCTAGCCGCCGGCCGTCATGCGGACTCCACGCCGTCCTCCACCCCGCATGACACGCTGATCTTCTCGATCAGACCGAGCAGCAGCGGCGCATAGCGCGCCACATCGCGCGGCTTGTCGCTGGGCTTGTGCGGGAAGCTGATATTGAGTCCGTACCATTGGTGGTCCGGCCCGCGGAACGCCGCGCCCACGGCGGTCAGGTGACCCGGCTGGTAGTTGGCGGTGCAATAGCCTTGCGCCTGGGCCTGGGCAATGCCGCGCGACAGTTCCTTGTGCAAGGCCGGCCATTCGTCGCCGGCCTTTTCCGCGATCCGCGCGAGGCAATGGTCACGCACGCCGGCCGGCGCCGCGGCCAGCCATGCCATGCCGATCGAGGTCAGTTCCATTGGAATCCGCGTGCCGGGCGCCACGCGCCGGGTGCGCGATACGCTGTCGCGGCTGTGGCGCACTGCGGCCAGGTAGACCATGGTGGTCTGGTCGGGCACGGCCAGGCCGACATTGACTTTTTCCGCCTCGGCAATCTTGCGCATCAGCGGCAGCGCGATATCGGGCACCGTGGTGGCGTGGTGGAAGGCGTCTGCCAGGCTTACCACCACCGCCGCCAGCCGGTAGGCGCGCTCGGTGGAGTCGTAGCGCAGGAAGCCGCTGTCCACCAGCGAGTGTGTGAGGCGGCTGACGGTGGGGCGCGGCAGTCCGGTGCGCGCAGCCAGCTCCGCATTGGTCAGGCTGGAAGAGCCGACGCGGAACGCGCGCAGCAACATCAGGCCACGTTCGAGCGACTGGCTGCCTTCGGTCTGGCGCGTGAAGCGGCCAGTACTGTGCGTGAGCGCACGGGTCGAAGGCGATTTGGGTCGGGAATCCGGCTGGGAGAGAGTATCGGGCATGTGGTTGTCGGCAGCCCCGCCAGTCCAGCTTCGGTGTGCCGCAATTTAATTTCGAATTCCGAAATTGTAGTGTAGCGCGGCAACGCGCATCGGCGAATACTGGGTGCCTTCTCACCTTCCGGAGCCTTTCGCCATGACCTCGGCATCCACCCCCGAAATTGTCCTGAGACGCGACCAGCATGTAGCGCAAATCGAGATCTCCCGCCCGCCCCATAACTTTGTCGACGCCGATGTCATGCGCCAGCTGGCCGAAGCGCTGCTCCAACTCGACGAGGACGACAGCTGCCGCGCCGTGGTGCTGTCATCCGGCGTGGGCGCCTTCTGTGCCGGGGCCGATTTCAGCGGTGCGGACCAGGGCAGCGTCTCGCGCGATCCATCGGCCTTCTACGCACAGGCCATGAAGCTGTACCGTAACCGCAAGCCCATTGTGGCGGCGGTGGAGGGTGCGGCGATCGGAGCGGGGCTGGGCCTGGCGCTGGTGGCGGATTTCCGCGTCACATGCCGCGAAGCACGCTTCAGCGCCAGCTTCAACCGGCTCGGCTTCCATCCCGGCTTTGGCATGAGCGTGACGCTACCGCGCTTGATCGGCGAGCAGCAGGCCGCACTGCTGTTGTACACGGGCAGGCGTGTCGACGGCGAAGAAGCGATGCGCATCGGTCTGGCCGACGAACTCGTGGCGCAGGCCGAGGTGCTTACCCGCGCACTGGCGCTCGCGCACGACATAGCGGCCTCGGCGCCGCTGGCCGTCGAAAGCACGCGCGAAACGCTGCGCCTGGGCCTGGCCGACCGCATTGTGGAGGCTAACCAGCGTGAGCTTGCCATCCAGCGTGTGCAGTTCGCCACCGCGGATTTTCGCGAAGGCGTGGCGGCAATGGCCGAGCGCCGCGTGCCAGTCTTCCAGCGCCGCTGAGGGGTCCGTATGCAACAGCAGAATTCCGTCTGCGCCGGTCCGCTCGAGGGCATTCGCATACTCGACCTGACGTCGGTGGTGCTGGGCCCGCTGGCCACGCAATCTCTGGCCGACCTGGGCGCGGACGTCATCAAGATCGAAGGACCGGAAGGTGACCTCATGCGCGCCAATGGCGTCTCGCGCAACGCCGGCATGAGTTCAATCTACTTGGCGCTCAACCGCAACAAGCGCTCGGTGGTGCTGGACCTAAAGACGCCCGCGGGCGCGGCGGCGCTGCGCCGCCTGATCGCCGGCGCCGACGTGCTGATCCACAATATGCGAGTGGCCGCCATCGAGCGGCTGGGCTTCGGCTATGTTGCAGTGGCGGCGTTGAACCCGCGCATCGTCTACTGCGTGGCCACCGGCTTCGGCCAGGACGGCCCGCACCGCAACAAACCGGCCTTCGACGACATCATCCAGGCCGCTTGCGGGCTGGTGTCGCTGGGCTCCGCCGCTGGCAACCGGCCCGAGTACGTGCCCAGCCTGATTGCCGACAAGACCACCGGGATGGCGCTGGCCAACGCGGTGATGGCCGCGCTGCTGCACCGCGAGCGCCACGGTAGCGGGCAAGCGGTGGAGGTACCGATGCTGGAAACCATGGCCAGCTTCGTGATGGCCGAGCACCTGGCGGGGTTGACTTTCGAGCCCGCCACCGGCGAAGCCGGCTATGCGCGCCTGCTGGGAGGCGGAAGGCGGCCGGCGCAGACTGCGGACGGATGGATTTGCGTGCTGCCGTACACGGACCGCCACTGGAAAGCCTTTTTCCACGCAGTGGGCCGCGACGACTTGGCCGATAAATACAACATAGCCAGCCGCGCGCAGCGCAACGCCCATATCCGCGCGCTGTACCAGCAGCTCACGGAAATCACGCCGGCCCGCACGACGGCAGAGTGGATGACGCTTTTCGAAACGCTGGATATCCCAGCCACCCCGATCTACACGCCGGACGAATTGCTGGCGCATCCGCACCTGGAAGCGGTCGGGCTGTTCCAGCAGACGGAGCATCCCACCGAGGGCCCGTTACGCGAGATGCGGCCCACGGCGCGCTTCTCCGCCACGCCGCTGTCGCTGCGCCGCCACGCGCCCACGCTAGGCGAGCACACCGATGAGGTATTGCGCGAAGCCGGGCTAGCCCCTGAAGACATAGCCCAGGTAACGGGCGACCTGAATGCCGGCTGACGCGGCACGCGAACCATAAAGGAGGCATTGCATGAACTTCGCACTGGAAGAAGAGCACCAGATGCTCAAGGATCTGGTGGCGCGCTTTGTGCGCGAGCAGTTGATCCCGCTCGAAGCGGGTGTACTGGCCCGCGAGGCAGAGGGCGGCCAGCTCACGCTGCTGCCGCAGGAGCAGGACAAGCTGGACGGACTGTCGCACGAACTGGGCTTGTGGGGCCTGGACGCGCCGGCTGAGATGGGCGGCGCCGACCTGCCGGTGGTGGCCATGGTCGGCGTCAACGAGGAGCTGGGAAAGACCATCACGCCTTACGACCTGCCGCCCGATTCGCCGAATCTGCGCATGCTGCTCAAGACTGCCGACGCCGCTCAGCGTGCGCGCTACCTGGAACCGTACGCGCGCGGCGAAACCGTCTCGGCGATTGCCATTTCCGAGCCAGGTGCCGGCGGCGACCCGGCCATGATGACCACCCGCGCCGAACGCGACGGCGACGACTGGGTGCTCAACGGCCGCAAGATCTGGATCAGCCGGGCCGCTCGCGCCGACTGGACCATCGTGATGGCGGTGACCGACAAGGCGCGCGGCGCGCGCGAGGGCATCTCCGCGTTCCTGGTCGACCGCGGCACGCCCGGCTTCAAGGTGGAACGGCGCATCCCCATGATCGGCGGCGCCTCCACCTACGAGGTGGTGCTGGAGGACTGCCGTGTTGCGCACACGCAGCTTCTCGGTGCAGAAGGACAGGGCTTTGCGCCGATGCAGGCGCGGCTGTCCAGCCGGCGCGTGCAGATGGCGGCCTGGTGCATCGGCCGCGCCCAGCGTGCGCTCGACATGCTGTGCGAGTACGCGCCGCAGCGCCGCACCTTCGGCGCCGCGCTCGCGGACAGGCAGGCCATCCAGTGGTGGGTGGCCGATGCCGCTACCCGCATCCACGCCTGCCGCCTGATGACCTATGAGGCCGCGGCGCGCATCGACGCCGGCGAGGAAGCGCGCACCCAGGTCTCCATGATCAAGGTGTTCGCCACGGAGATGGCCTGGGACGTGATCGACCACGCCATGCAGGCCTTCGGGGCGATGGGCATGACCAAGGAAATGCCGCTGCAGCAGATGGCCAATGAGACGCGGCTGATGCGCATCTACGAAGGGCCGTCCGAAGTACACCGATGGGTCATCGCGCGAGATCTGCTCGGCCTCAAACGTTAGTCCGTCGCAAAGACCACTCACCTCACGGAATCACCGAACCACTGACGCACCCGCACTGGCGGAACCCACTGCCGGGCGGAAGACCAAGGAGACAATATGACCCGAACCGTGAACTGTTCCCGGCGTAGCTTCGCTATCCTGACCGGCACCGCTGTCGCAGCGAGCCTGGCGGGCGTACCGTTCGCCGCGTTGGCGCAGCCGCAGGCATTTCCCAACCGGCCGATCCGCTTTATCGTGCCGTTTCCGTCCGGCAGCGGTACCGACATGACCGCCCGCATGTTCGCCAAGAAGATCGGCGAGCTGACGGGGCAGGGCGTCGTGGTGGAGAACAAGCCGGGCGGCAACGGCTTTATTGGTGTGCAGACGGTGCTCAGCGCGCCGGCGGACGGATACACGGTGTTTATCGGCAGCAACTCCACGCTATCCACCAACGCCGCTACCTTCCGCAAGCTGCCTTACGATCCGCTGACCGATTTCCAGCCCATCACGCTGCTGTCGCGGGGGCCATGCCTGATCATCGTGCCCGCCAGTTCTCCTTACCACACGCTCAACGCGCTGGTGGAAGATGCGCGCAAGCGCCCCGGTGCACTTAACTACGGTACTGGCTCGGTGTCATACACGCTGTACAGCGAATGGTTGAATGAGCAAAGCCGCATGAAGACCACGGGCGTCCCCTACAAGGGCGCGGGCGACGCGATCAACGGCGTGATGGCCGCCAACGTGGACTTCGCCGTGGTGGACGCCAGCGGCGCGATCGAACTGGTCAAGGGCGGCAAGGTGCGCGCACTGGCCTACACCGCGCCCCAACGCTCACCACTGCTGCCTGGGGTGCCGAGCGCGCCCGAAGCCGGCGTGCCGGATTTCCTGGCCTATAACTGGGTGGCGGCGGCGGTGTCCGCCAAGACCCCTGCACCCATCGCACAACGCCTTGGCGAACTGTTCGCCAAGGCCGGTGCTGCCGACGATGTCAAAGAGTATTACCAGCGCCAGTCCACCTCGCTGATACTGTCCACGCCGGCAGAACTGCGCGACTACCAGAAGGACGAGATAGCGCGCTGGAAGCGGCTGGCGGCAATCGCGAAGATCGAGCTGCTGTAAAACTGGAACACGCGCGCGAGCAACGCGCGCCGATGCCCTATGCGCGGGGCCAGGGCCGAGGCAGGAGAAATCCCGGCCGAGTGCGCTCAACGAAAGGCTGGCCGGCGTGGCCGCGCGGGGCGACTCCATCCATGACGCCGGCGTGCAGTTAGGCAAGCTGCTGCCGGATCGGGCCGAAGCTCGAAGCAACGCCTGGGTGCGCTTGCGATCGCGAGACCCTCGCATCCGACGCTCGAGTTCACGTGTGGGCTGGTGGCTGTTCTCGGCCCGATTGTTCAAGCGAGCAGCGGTTTTGACGAACACGTGTTTGACATTGGCTAGTTCCGGGATGTCGGCCTTCGTGGCCGGGTAACTGCGCAATTGGTCAGTGACGATTTTCGCGGCACGCGGCAGGAGCGAAGCACTCGGATGAAGAAGCGTTTGGCTTCGGTCTTGTCGCGCCGGTTCTTTATTCAGACTGCGCTCATGACGGGCTTGCACTCCAATGGCAAGACCGGTGTCAAAACGAAGCCTGACGCCGTGCACTAGCATCATGCAGACAAGCTTGCGCGCAGAGTACGTCGGACACCGCGTGTCGGGGAGGGAAGGTGGCTCCCTTCCATTTTGCTCGCGTACGTCGTCTTCCAGGTTGACGGACGTATGTGTCTTGACGGTGGCTCAACGGACAGGGGCGCGTTGTTGTCATGAAAAGCTTAGTTCGAGGCATCCAAAGTAAAGCGGGAAGTGGCGCGAGGCCGGATGATTCACTCGTAGTCGCTGACACTTGGACATCAACCGCTTTAAGGAGACTTGCATGCACTCCATCGACGACTCTTTGCGACCTGAAGATCACAGCCACTGATCATTCAGACCGCGACCTACGGACCGCAATGGCTGCCCGGAGATCCGGACGATGTGCCGGTGACGATGGCCGCTCAGGTGCAAAGGGCAGCGGACTGCTACAACGCGGGCGCCATCGTTTTGCACATGCAGGTGCGCGAAGCCGACGGCAAGGGCTCCAGGCGCGTGTTCATGTTCAACGAATGCTGGATCGCCTGCGCACCGCCGTGCCGAAGACGGCGCTGCAAATGGGGTTCTAAAGCTCTCTCATCTAGTTCGACATTCTCAATATTCACATTTCAACCTGGATATCCATCATCATGAACTTCCTTGACGGCCACCTGTATCCCGAGAACCAGCAGCCTCTGATCATCACAGCCGCTCCCTATGCGCCGGGCTGGATTCCCTCAGACTTCCCGGAAGATATCCCTGTCACCATGGAGGAGCAGATCCAGAAGGCGGTGGATTGCTATGAAGCCGGTGCCACCGTGCTGCATCTGCATGTGCGCGAACCCGATGGCAAGGGCAGCAAGCGCCTGTCCATGTTCAATGAGCTGATCGCCGGGGTGCGCAAGGCCGTACCCGAGATGGTCATCCAGGTGGGTGGCTCGATCAGCTTTGCACCCGAGGACGATGGCTCTGCGGCCAAATGGCTCTCCGACGACACGCGGCATATGCTGGCCGAACTCGATCCGAAGCCCGACCAGGTGACGGTGACCGTCAACACTACGCAGATGAATGTGACTGAGCATGCTGGTCTGGATGACTTCAAGGGGGTTTCGCGGGGATTCCCGCACCTCTATGCAACCTACAAGGACATGATCGTGCCCTCGAACCCCAGTTGGGTCGAGGAGCACATCCGACGCCTGACAGCCGCCGGAATCCAAAGTGAGTTTCAGTGCTACAACATCAACAGCTTTGAAACGATTGAGCGGATGATTCGCCGCGGCGTCTACAAGGGGCCACTGGTGATGAACTGGGTGGCTATCAGCGGCGGCATGGATCAAGCGAACATTTACAACCTGGCCAACTTTCTGCGTGCTGCGCCCGACGGAGCAGTGATCACGGTGGAAAGTTCGGTGCTAAATGTGCTGCCCGTGAATATGATCGGCATGGCTTTGGGCCTGCATGTGCGGTGCGGCATCGAGGATGTACTCTGGAACCAGACCCGMACGGGMAAGAKSASCTCYGTCGAGCARATCAAGCAAYTGGTGCGYATCKCCGGCGARTTYGGTCGCCCCATMGCGACAGCGAAACAGGCACGAGAGATCATGCAGATTGGGGTCTTCTACGACACGGCGGAAGAGACGCTTCAGGCCAATGGCTTCGCGCCCAATCGTAACGGTGGCAACCAGGGATTCCTGCGCAAGCCGACCTAAAGCCTTTGGGGGGAATTGACATCGTATGCTCTCTGTGCTGCCTCGGCGGCATGTTTTTGAGGCTGGCGCAATCGATGTCAGGGGGGGGCGTGACAGCGTCACGCACCGAACACAATAGTGAATTGCGGCTAATGATGTACTTACGGTCACGCACAACCAGACTGAATCAGGGCTCATGACCGGGGTCGACTGGGACCTGAAGAGGCCAATTCCGGCAATCTTCATGCGTCGATTGCGGCCGTCGGGAAACGACGGTCAGTCTGTTCTCGCGACCGAGCTGCGTGCCTACTGCAAGGATTGCTCGAGGGTTTAAATGCCTGCGCAAGATGGTGAGAGCTACTACCGGCCAAGGCGTAGCCCGCCCAAATTGACGGTCTGGTCTTGAAGCCCTCCCATTGCCGGCTGCACGTTACACAAAGGTTTTGGTAAGCGGGCCTTGTGTGCCTAGAATCCCTTTGAGCATTGGCTTGCGGGCGATTTTCATTTTCCCAGGTTTTTTTCAGGAGAATGCAATGCGAAACCACAAATGCTGGAGGAGAGGGAAATGATCATGCGTAAATTGCCTGCAGTTGGTTTAACAGTTGTGATGGCGCTCGTCTTTACGGGTGCGAGCGCCCAGCAGACACAAGAATCGAAAGCCCAACAAGGAGCAGAATCAACCCAGATTCCAAATGCGCCGCCGACCACAGCGGAAGCCAAGGCCATTATTGCCGAGCGTTTCAAGGCGGCCGACGTCAACCATGACGGCAAGCTAAGCCGGGAAGAAGCCAAGGCGGGTATGCCGGAGGTTTACAAGCGCTTTGACCAGATCGATGCCAGGAAGCGGGGTTACATAACAGAGCGTCAGATCGGTGCTTATTGGGAGGCAAAGACCAAGGAACAGATGCAGAAGGAAAATCCCATTTGGAACTGAGCCCCCTCTGCCTTAACGCCCGAAGTCGCCCAGGATTCGGAATGGCGCGTCCTACACTTCAATCTTCGAGCGGGTTCGGGCGTTCAGTGCGTTGAATCGTAGTGACGCATGTTGGCCGTCCCGGCGGGGCGAATTACCAGACCGATGCTCGGGTTTGAAGCCTTTCGCGGCGCGAGCATCCTCCCGGGCAGCATTGAAATCACGCATATGGTTGCCAAGGGGCAAACGCAGTGCATCGATGGGATGCTGCGCCCGCAGCGCAGCAATTTTATTCCCTGGCAGCATCAACTGCGCGATTCGGTTCCTGGCTGCCTCGCGCTCTGATCGCGACAGAACCCCGCACCGCTCATTTGTCGATGACCCGGCGCGCAAACCGCTCCAGATAATCCAGCAGCGCATGGGCCCCCGCCAGGGCGTGGGCCAAGAGCAGAGCTTCGCACGGCATTGCCAGGTGCTGTCTTTATGCTTTAGTCGTAGCCTGCCTAGCGTTTTGTGCGCTTTTTGAAACAAATGGAAGGTAAATGGCATTGCCGGGTGGCCGAAGCAACGGTTGCGACCAGTGGCAGGCGGCATGGTTGAAGAGCCGCCACCTTGTACAAAACAAGGCGCTGCGCGAGCGGCTGGCATCGGCGCTGATCTGGACTACATTGATTCCATCGTGATTTGACGAGGTCACTGCCATGTCCAGACAACTTGCCGTGATGATGGCGCTGCTGGCCGCCAGCGGCCTGGCGCAGGGCGTCACCAAATGCCGGAGTGGAGGCGAAGTCCTCTACACGTCGGCGTCCTGCCCGGCCGGCTACATGAATGTCACCGGCACCATGCAGGGCCACCTGCTCACGGTGCCCAACGCTACGAAAACCCTTCGGGAAAATCAGGCCTACTTGAGTATCCGCGCGCAGACAGCGGAGCAGGTCAGGGCGCAACGGGCGCGGGACGAGGAATGGAACTTGCGGACCCAGAACCTCTTTCTGAACCAGTGCCTGATTCTCGACTACCGGGTGCGCGCGACTGAACGCGCAATGAACGAGACTGAGTACTGGAGCCGCGCCGATCGCTACCGCAAGGGTGTCGACGCGCTGCGTGCCCAGCAGTACTACCTGGGCTGCTTTGGCTGACTGCCGAAGTCAGCAACGAGTTTACGGCATCCGCAATGTCCTTGAAATGTCGCGGGAATCTGCTAGTAGTGGACTTTAGAGGCCGCACTGGAAGGGAAAGGAGGGCGTCATGGTGAGTCGCGTCGAAGCGGTTCTGGACAAGTATGGCCTCCAGGCTGGCGCCATGGAGCAAGCGATTTACCTCAAGGTTTCCGTAACTGACGTGCGGGGACTGGGTGTGTCGGGCCTTGGGATCAAAAGCTTTCGGGCGGTCGACCTCGGAGCGTTCCGGAACGTTGAGCACACCGAAATCACCGGTACGGGCCAATTCGATATTGTCCAGGTCGATCAAGTCTCTGCACCGCCGGGAGCCGATGCCTTTTCGGTCGAGGCCTGTAAAGGCTATTACATCCTTCGTGTTGCGAAACCCGCGAACGGTTGGCGTCCACACATGACGCTCGGGCTTACGGTCCAGGTACTCAGGGACCTACGGCTAACGCCTGGCTTCGGAGGGCCGACAGATGGCACGCATGGTGCGGCCACCTACGACTACTGCCACACGCTGGTGCAAATCGATTTCCTGTAGTGCTATGGCGGCGACGGCGCGGGGCTAGCACAAGAATTCGGGTCATCGATTGTGGATACAGACCCCGATCTGTTTTGTCGTTGCCGCTTGACTGAAGGTGAGGGTGAGCGGCGGCGGCAGAATCCTGACGTTTACTCCTTCGCTAAGCTCCGATGCGGCACCAACAAAGCATCGATGAAGGGGGCCTTCTGCGCAAGATACTCACCGATGCCTCCACGGTTATTTGATTCGAGCTGAAATTTCAAATCCTGATACTGCTGTCGTATACCGGGATCGCTCCTAAGAAGATCGCCAAAACGGAGCATTCGCTCAATCTGCCAGTGGCCACTGACACATACATGCACCTTGTGGGTTCGCACCCCATCAACATCGCGACGATAGAAGTGGTGCCCTGATGAAAGATCACTTCCCCGAACGTAACCCAGTACATACATGAAACTGTCTCGCGCTGCCTCGTCCCGATGCTCTGACACCTCAACCAAGAGGTCGATTTCTGGCTTGGCTGCAAGTCCGGGAACAGCCGTGCTCCCGACGTGATAGATATCGACAAATTCAACACCAAAGACTTTCGCTACGCGCTCTTTCTCGCTGGCGAAAAGGGCAGGCCATCTGCTGTCATAGTGGGAAATTTTACTGGTAAGCGCCATTTTGCCTCATTCTTCCAGAAAAACTGGAATTGTCCGTTCCGTTGAGTGGCCGTGGCTGCTTCTGCAACCGCTGCTGGAAGCGGACATTCTGATTTGGCCTCTACACAGGTTTTGTCTAGGCTGTTTTTAGATGTCAGTCGGCTGGCTAAACTGAAATGTCAGTGCGGTCGTGCTTTTTGTGGTTTAGCCGTAACGCGGTCAAGCTGGCCGGAAGGGGAGAAGCCAGCACAGGGTGGGGCGGTGGTGCCGGCGATGGCGCGCTCCAGATCCAGCCGATTGATCAGCCGCTGGCGCTTGGTGCACAGTTCGATCCGCCCGTCCGGATATTCCGCCACCTCGAGATAGCGGTGGATTAGCCGTCTGAGCTCGGGCCGATCCTCCAGCAGGTACATCACCTTGTCGTACTGCAGCGTCAGGCTCTGCGACACCTTGCGCCATTCGCGCCAGGTGAAGATCCGCGTCAAATCCTCGTCAACGCGCAGCGGCCGGTGGGCATCGAAGTCGCTGCGCGGCGGCTTGCCAAAGCGGGCATTGAAGTCGGCGATAAAGGCCGGCGCAAAGGCATTGGCGATTGGCATGGTGCTAATGCCGCGCAGCCGCAGCTCCTTGACCAGCCGGTCCTGCAGCGTGCCGTTCATCCGCTCCACACGGCCTTTGGCGGGGCTGGTGTTGGCGCACAGGATGTCGATGTTCAGCTCGTACAGGGCCCGCCCAAACTGCGTGTAGCCGCGCCCTTCGGCTGCTTCCTGGCGATTGACCCGGAAGATGCTCGCCTTGTCGCTGTAGAACGCCATCGGCTTGCCATGGTGCTCGACATAGGCCCGCGTTGCCTCGAAGTACGCCTGCGTCGATTCGGTCGGCACGAACAGCAGCTGCATCAGCCGGCTGGTGGCATCGTCGACATAGACCAGCAGCGTGCAGGCCGGCGCCCGCTCCTCGAACCACGCATGGTCGCTGCCATCGATCTGCACCAGCTCGCCCAGACAGGCGCGGCGCCTGCGCGGCTGGTGGACCTTGGGCGGGCGCAGCTTCCTCGGCACCCAGAAGCCAGCGTCGATCATGATCCGGCGCACGGTCTCCTTGGCCAGCGTGATGCCATGGCGCTCGCGCAGCTTCTCGCAGGCCAGGGTCGGGCCGAAGTCGGCATAGGTGTCGCGGATCAGCCTGCGGACGCGCGATTCGAGCCCGGGCGGCAATTGATTGTTGCCCGGCAACCCTTGATGGCTATTTAGCAAACCAGGCGCACCGACGGTCTGATAGTGCCGCAGCAGACGCAGCGTCTGGCGTGCCGTGAGTCCCAGCCTCGCTGCCGCGATACCGGTCTTGAGAAAGCCGTCCGCCAGCGCCTGAATGATCTTCAATCGATCGATTTGCCGCATGGTCAGGGGGATGGTGTCCGGTGCCATGGCAGCCTCCAGTAGACTGGAAACCGCTCAGGTTACGCTTGGCAAACTCGGACATTTGAACTTGGCTATAAACGGACATTACAACTTAGCCCTGACATCGTTTGAGCACATAACGTTTATTATGTTAAATTATTGCAAATAACAATGAGTGCGGCGATCCCATTGGTTTGAATGGGACCCCGACAACTGCGAAAGCCTGCAGGCAGCGACTGCCCAGCGCTCGATATCCAGCCGCGGTCTTGGGGTTGGCAGCAACGCGCAAGCCTGCGCAGATTGCTACTCGGTGGAAGTCCCTTCCATTCGATTACCCCGGCATGGGCGCGCCGAGGATTTCCGCCAGCGCGTGCGTGCCGCGATCGCACAGTATCGGCAAGTTGCAAAAGACGTGCGAATTAAGCTGGATTAGGCTCCCCCTATCTACCACTCTGGACCGTTTCAGCTCACGCCCATTGTGTGCGTCAAGGGCCGGCAGCGTACCTGCAGACTAGCGAGCCCCCGATAGACGGGGTTCCCGGTCCAGCGCGGAGTTGTATCCAGGAGTTCTAGCCTGGGCCAGCGGGCCAACAGCGCCCGAAACGCAATCTCCGCCTCCATCAACGTCAGCGCGGCGCCAATGCAGAAATGCGGGCCATGTCCGAACGACAAGTGGGAGCCCTCCCCCCGGGAGATATTCAGGCTGTCCGGGTTGCTGTAGCGCGCCGGATCGCGATTGGCAGCGCCGATCAGGGGGACCACTAACTCCCCGCGCCGCAGCCGGCGCCCATGGAGGACCACGTCCGTGGTGACCCGCCGCCCTGTGTATTGGACCGGACTCTCGTAGCGCAATAGCTCGCGCAAGGCATTCGGCAGCAACTCGGGAGTCCGCTGCAGGCGCCGCCATTGATCCGGATGGCTCAGCAAGGCATACAGTCCATTGCCGAGTAGATTGCGCGTCGTCTCATGTCCCGCGAACAGCAGCATGGCGCATTGCGCCAATAGTTCGGCCCCGGACACCACCTCGCCACTGGCCTCGGCTCGCAGCAGGTGTCCGATCAGATCGTCGCCTGCTGCGTCCGGCACCTTTGCCCCTTGCGCCCGGCGTCGCTCGAGCGTTGCCTCGAAGGCGGCACACATCTTGAGCAAGCTAACCTGCGCTCGTCGTTTTAGAGCCGGATCAGGGTCCAGTGCGCCGATGAAGGCGGCCAGATCCTCGGACCAGGCCAGGAATTCAGGCTGGTCTTCCGCGTCCATGCCGAGCAGGCGTGCAATCACCATTGCCGGGAGCGGTCTGGCAATCCTCTCCATGAAATCAAACTGCCCCGCTTCGTCAATGCCATTCATCAATCCGGCCACCATGTGCTCGATCGCGCCTGCGCTGGCGCGTAGGGCTGACGGCCGGAAGCCGGCACTGAGCACATGCCTCAGCCGCGTATGATCCGGTGCGTCGAGAAATAACATCGCCCGGCTGAACAGGCGCTGAAAGGGACAGAGCGCCTGGCGCGATTCCTCGCTGCCACGCATCACCCAGCCACCCGTGCGCCGCGCTGAGTAGAGGGGATCGCGCAGCACGGCCTCGACGTCTTCGTGCCTTGTCAGCAACCAGGCGCCGCTGAAGAACTCCTCGCTCCAATGGATAGGGCCAGCCTCACGCAGCTCGCGGTAGAGAGGATAAGGATCGCGCAAGAATGTGGCGTTAACAAATGGGCGACAGGGAACTGGCTTCCCGATCACCGCTTCCGCATGCGCCACGGCCTCCGTGCTTAGCATTGTCGTACTCATGCTGATGGTCCTTGGGAGCACATTCCGAGCCTGGCGAGTGTGGCGAAGCGGGCTGGCGCGCTCATGCCGCATCCCGCTGCATCAGCACGGCAGACAGGCTGTCCAGCAAGCGCGCTATGTCGCCCGCGGTGTGCGCTGCCGAGAGCGCGACACGCAGGCGCGCCGTGCCTTCGGGCACCGTTGGCGGCCGGATGGCCGTGACGCGGATGCCATCGGCTTCCAGCGCGGCGGAGAGGGCCATGGCAGCGGCATTGCCTCCTACGATCAGTGGTTGGATAGGGGTATCGCTATCGACCAGCCGCCAGCCGGCCTCCGCATGGCAGGCCTGTAATGTTTCCAGGCCTGCTCGCAGCTGTCCAATAAGTTGCGCCATATGGGCCCGGCGCCGGCGTCCCTCCTCGCCCGCGATTAGCGCCAGGCTGGCCAGCAGCGCATGCGCTGCGGCCGGCGGCGCGGCCGTAGTGTAGATATAGGGCCGCGCCACATTGACCAAATGCTCCACGATGGTTGGGTGCGCCGCCACGAAGGCGCCCGCTACGCCGGCGGCCTTGCCCAGCGTGCCGATGTAGATGAAGCGTTCGGAGGCCAGTCCCAGGTGCTCCAGGCCGCCGCGACCGCTCTCCCCCAGCACGCCAAAGCCGTGGGCGTCGTCGACCACGATCCAGGCATCGTGGCATTCGGCTAATGCCAGCAATTCGACCAGCGGGGCAAGGTCGCCATCCATGCTGAATACGCTGTCGGTTACGATCAGCTTGAGGGGGCTGTCGCTACCGGCCAGCAGTCTCGCCAGTGCAGTGGTGTCGCCATGCGGGTAGCGTTTGACATGGGCGCGCGCCAGAAGCGCCCCGTCGATCAGCGAGGCATGGTTGAGCTTGTCGCAGAACAGGGTAGCGCCGGCCGTGCCCAACGCGCTCAGCACCGCCATGTTTGCCATGTAGCCGCTACAGAAATAGAGCGCCTGCGCCTCGGGGATATGTGAATCCATCCACCGCGCCAACTCGTTCTCCAGATGGTCGTGGGCCAGCGAGTGCCCGTTAACCACGTGGGAGGCACCGCTGCCCGCGCCATAGCGGTAAGCGCCCTCGGCAAAGGCGGAGATAACGGTGGGATGGTTGGCCAGCCCCAGGTAATCGTTGCTGCAAAAACTCAACAGCGTGCGCTGCTCGCCGCATTCATTGCTGACCGCCTGATGTGGCGCGCAGGCTGTGTGTGTGACGCGCCGCCTGCGCGTCATGGCGCGTTCGGCGCGCTCGGCGGCGGCTTGTGTGAGTCGGTCAAGCAGTATGGCAGCATTGGCGGACGATTGGGGAAATGCATCTTAGATGCGTATCCGCGCTAATGGCAAACTGGGCTGTCGGCCAATTTTGCGAACATGTTGTACGAAGAAGCCGGCAAAATTGCGTAAAGTGTCGCTCTTTGTGCTGAATGGCACCCATCAGCGTGTACGCTCTAGAAGCGGCACTATCCTCGCTTCGCCAAAACACGGAATCCGCATCCAATGCCACCGGAGGCAACCCGCCCCCTTTTTAGCGTGTATCCGAAACGGGCATAGCGCCGCCTCGCGAGACGAATAAGGTTTAAGTTGCACAAATTACATCTCGCTGAAAATTGCGCGTGTCGTGCCACGCGGAGAAAGCGCAGAAGCCGCAGGCGGGCAAAGGCGCAAGTGCGCGCGCCAGGCCGCCGTCAGGGCATCTTTCGGATACCGCAGCGGCGCTGGCACGCTATCTGCCTGGATGAGGCCTTCCTGTTTGTTCTTGCCGACCCTCTTTCCAGGATTCACCATGCCAAAGACGCCTGCTTCCAAAAAGACTTCGTCCCCGAGGCCTTCCAACTGCAAATCCGGCGGCAACGGTGCCAGGCAGCCCACGCCCGCCGGCAGCGGTGCCGCGCCGGACACAGTCACGGGTGTCTCGACCAGCGACGTGACGCAGACCGCAAGCCGCGTGGTTACCGGCGCGGATGCCGCATATGACCGCGCCGTGAAGGAGCGGCTGTCTCCCCAGCCGAAAGTGCTGGGGTCCGACACGGTCGGCAATGTGGTTTCCAACGAAGACCGCGTGCTGACCACCAACCAGGGCATGCCGATTGGCGAAGACGACAACTCGCTGCAGCTGGGCGCGCGTGGGCCGACCTTGCTGGAAGATTTCCTGCTGCGCGAGAAAATCACCCACTTCGACCATGAGCGCATTCCCGAGCGCGTGGTCCATGCGCGCGGCGCCGCCGCGCACGGCTATTTCGAGCTGCACGAATCGCTGGCCGACTACACAACCGCTGACTTCCTGCAACGCACCGGCGCGCAGACACCGGTGTTCGTACGCTTCTCCACGGTAGCGGGTTCGCGCGGATCCGCGGACCTGGCGCGCGATGTGCGCGGATTTGCCGTGAAGTTCTATACGCGGCAGGGCAACTACGACCTGGTCGGCAACAATATGCCGGTGTTCTTTATCCAGGACGCCATCAAGTTCCCGGACTTCATCCACGCGGTCAAGCCCGAGCCGCACAATGAGATTCCGCAAGCCGCCTCGGCGCACGACACCTTCTGGGACTTCGTGTCGCTGCAGCCGGAATCCATGCACATGGTGTTGTGGACCATGTCCGGGCGCGCCCTGCCGCGCAGCTTCCGCACCATGGAAGGCTTTGGCGTGCATACCTTCCGGCTGATCAATGCGCAAGGCCGCGCCACCTTCGTCAAGTTCCACTGGAAGCCGGTGCTGGGCGCCCATTCCCTGGTGTGGGACGAAGCGCTCAAGATCAATGGCAAGGACCCGGACTTCCACCGGCGCGACCTGTGGGAATCCATCGAGAACGGCGCCTTCCCTGAGTACGAACTGGGCGTGCAACTGGTGCCCGAGGAAGATGAGCACCAGTTCGGTTTCGACCTGCTCGACCCGACCAAGCTGATCCCCGAGGAGCTGGTGCCGGTGCGCCGCGTAGGCAAGATGGTGCTGAACCGCAACCCGGACAACTTTTTCGCCGAGACCGAGCAAGTGGCATTCCACCCCGGGCATCTGGTGCCGGGCCTGGATTTCACCAACGATCCGCTGCTGCAAGGCCGACTGTTCTCCTACCTGGATACCCAGCTCACACGGCTTGGCGGGCCCAACTTCCACGAGTTGCCGATCAACCGGCCGTTGTGCCCGGTGCACAACAACCAGCGCGACGGCTTGATGCGCCAGACCGTGGTGAAGGGCCGCTCCAGTTACCAGCCCAACGCGGTGGGTGGCGGCTGCCCGTTCCTGGCGGGCGACACCGATGCGCATCTGGGCTACGCGGAAGCCGCCGCCGAAGGCGCTGCCAAGGTACGCCGGCGCAGCGAGACTTTTTCCGATCATTTCTCGCAGGCCAACCTGTTCTGGCGCAGCCAGTCCGACACCGAGAAGGCCCAGATCGTCGATGCCTACACGTTCGAGCTCTCCAAGGTCGAGATCCCCGCCATCCGTGCCCGCGTGGTCGGCCAGTTGGCCCATATCGCGCCCGAGCTGGCCAGCGGCGTGGCCAGCAAGCTTGGCATTGAGGTGGAGTCCGTGGGCGAGCCGGTCGAGATCGATGACTACGGTATCGCGGCTTCGCCCGCGTTGAGCCTGGCGTCCCAGTCCAAGGGGAACATCCGGGGCCGCAAGATTGCCGTGCTGGTGGCGGACGGCGTCAGCGGCGCGGCGGTGGACTCGCTCAAGACGCGCGCCGCGGCAGCCGGGGCGTCCGCCAAGGTGATCGGCCCGCGCGCCAATGGCGTCACCTCAGCGGAAGGCAAGGCCGTGCCGGTCGATCACGCGCTGCCGTCCGTGGGTTCGGTGCTGTTCGACGCCGTGTACGTGCCCGATGGCGATGTCAGCGCGCTGCAGGCCGAACCGGCTGCCCTGCTCTTTATCTGCGAGGCCTACAAGCACTACAAGCCGGTCGGCGCCGGCGGCGCTGGCGCCGTGCTGGTTGCGGCAGCCGCGCGCGCCGCCGGTATAGAGGGCGGCTTTGCGGGGCCGGGCCTGGTGGTGGGCAAGAAGGACGCGAGCGCCCAGCACGATGCGTTCCTCGAAGCCGTGGGTGAGCATCGCTGGTGGGCGCGCCCGGACGCCGCGCGCATCATGGCCTGAAGGACTGGTGCCGTGCGCGAGCCGCGCAATATCGGGAAGGGAGCCGGTGCGCAACAGGACTATTAAATCCGGGCGCGCGATCAAACCAAAAGGTGACGCATAAAGCACACAAACTATTATGTAAAATCATCCAGAAAAACTACGAGAGACGGGTTCGGTTGTCATTTTCGCGCCGCGCCCCCCATCACAACACCCGATGCTCGATATTCAGACGTTCGATACGGCGCGCTATGATCCGTTTCCACCGCATCGGCAACTAGCGCAGAACGGCGTTGCGCCACGGCCCGTTCTGATGCGGATCGACCCGATCAACAGAGAAGGAATTCGTCTTGGCGCTCAAAAAACCCGCATTGCACTCTGTCTGGCAAAACGACCAGGGAGACGCATTCATCGTCCTCGACGTGTTTGACCCAGCAGAAGACGGGATGGGGGACGACGACTATCTGCCCGGCTACTACCTCGTTACGTTTGTTGATTACGACGAGCGCAACGAGGCCGATATCGCTGGGGAGGAATTCGACAACGAGCAATGGAGCGCGCTCGTTAAGTCGCTCGACCTCAAGCAGAGCGGCGTGGAGCCCGGTGATTACGCAATTTGACACGCCATCACCAGCGCGGGGTTTTGCGCGTCTGCGGCTCGCTAGCACCGCCCTGTTCTAGCGCAGCGCATTCTGCTGCGTCTAACCGCGGCCTTCGCCCAACTTCTGCCCATTTTCGCGGAAGACGCCTGCCGGCATTCTGAAGAGCCGCCTAGAAGCAGTACTGCCCTCGCTCRCCCCAAAACACGGGAACAGCCATCCAAGGCAACCGGCGGCAATCCCCATTTTTAACGTATATCGGAAACGCGCAAGCGCTGCCTCGCGAGACGAATAAGGGTTCGAAACGAAGAGCGCGGTACCGCTACTGACGTGCGCGCTGCCGGCCCTGTGGCGCCTCYAGCCGACCCTTTGCGTGGAATTCGCGTGGGGACGCCAGCGCCCGCCTGCTAAACCTGCTGGACGAGGGCCGCATTGATGTGGCGATGTCGCAGCAGCGTGAGCCGGCGGCCCGACGTGGTAGCGCCTTGATACCGGCATTGGCGAGTTCGCGCTCCAGTGCCAAGCGCGCTCTCGGCGCTGGCTACGGCCACGGTTCGTTCCTGATCGATCTCGAGCAGCGCGCGTGCCCCGCTCCCGGGCCACCGCGACCGCTCGCGGGTGCGCTCCAGGTCCATCGAGAATTGGGTGCGCAACCCCTGCAACTGCCTTCGAGCGCCACCACTTGACGTATGCCCTCCTCCTGACGCGCCTGCGTGGCACATGTATTTGGGCGCGTACAATCGGCGCGCTCGAGCCTGGGCGGAGTGACAACCCCGAACATGCAACCGGATAACCTTGGCCCGCGCCAAAAAGTGAACTTTAAATCCCTCAATCTTTTCGTGGCCAGCAGCTTTGTGCTTGCTGTTGCCATTGCCGCCGTAGGGGCCGGTGCGCTCCATGAAATGCGCCAGGACGCGTATGCCCGCG
>NZ_JBFTSG010000099.1:0-12319 GCF_056399885.1 Cupriavidus sp. 01L45
GGCGGCCATCGTTGCCTTGGCGGCCATCGTTGCCTTGGATGAGTTGTTGACGGTCATACCTACCTCGTTGCTCACTAATCTATCAGCGATTAGGTGACGCACGTCATATTGGCACGGGGGGCTCGGTGGCGCCATCCAGATGCAGCTCGATGTGCCGCAGCACCAGCGGTGCGTTCGATTCATCTGGGATGCTGACCGCTTGCTCGTACACGATGCCGGTTTCGACCCGGCCCATTTCGCGTAACGGCTCCAGCTCGCTGGGGCTCGGATTGCGGCCGTGCTCCCGCACGATGAAGGCGCTGCCGCGACGCTGCCACCCGGCAAGAATCGCTCGGGTGCTGAAGTTGCGATCGGCGATCCACAATTCGGCCGGCTGGGCCGATGCGAGCAGGGTTTCCATGATGGCCCTTTCCTGGGCATGCGCATCTTCACAGGGCACCAGATCGACGATCATCGCCATGTCCGGGTCATAGACCAATGACTGGCCTGGCAAGGCCGCACCCCGAAACCCCCGCAATGGTTTCAGGCGCTTTTCGCTCGCTGGCAAATGGCTGCCATCCACGATGCGCAGGCGATAGCCATTCACCGAGGGCGGCTGTTTGCGCAACATCGGTTGCACGACCGGCCCCAACCGCTGCGCACTGCCTTGCACCAGGGCACGAACCAGCCCCGGCTCGGTCCGGCTGAGCTTGTCGTACAGCGCGGTGATGGAAACCGGCAGCGCCGGACTGGCCTTGGCTGCCGCATGCACCGACGGGCGCAGCCCCACGGCGACCAGCGACATAATTTCCACCGTCGTCGAGAACAATAACTCCCGCGTGTACTGCGTTTCACGCTCTTGCTCGAACAACTCGTCGATCCAGGCTGGATCAAGGGCGCGTTGCAACCCCAGGCGCGCAATTTTCGTCACCTTGGAAGGGGTACTTCTAAGAGGTTTGCCACGCTCGCGACGTGGTCGCCTATGACGACACGATGAGGAGGCGGCAGGTCGCTCAATGACGGATATGGATATCTATTAGCCATGCAACGCAGGCGGCGCTGATCCTCGGTGAACAGTGGTTTTAGTTCTCCGTCTTATCCTCACGCTAACTCTTTGCTTATCCCAGGCATCGCTGAAAGCGGCCGGGCAGCACCTCCAGGGACGGCCCCGCTGAGCGGTATCTGTGCCCGGGCTCAGGCCGGAGCGATGCCGTACCGGCTGCCAATGCGCAGTAACAGCGCGCCTAGTTGCTGAAGGATCGGTCTCTGGTCGTCGGCCCGCCACACCAGTGCCGATGGCATGGCCGGTAGGWCRATCTCAACGAACGTGATCTGCGGCGTCGCGTAGTAGCTGGCGGCACGCTTAGTCAGCATGAGCAGGGCCTGTTTGGTGCCAACGGCAGCAATGGCTTCGCGGATCGTGCGTATCACGGGCCCCTCGCCGATCGGCTTGCCCTGCGGTGTGTGGCGCGGGAAGTGATAATCCTGCCATTCCTGGTTGACCGAGCCCGGCACCATGCGCACCAGCCGCTCTTGCGCCAGCAGTTCAGGGTCCAGCAATCCGGCGGCGGCGAAAGGGTGATCCTGCGGCACGCACAACATGCGCTGGTCTCGCATGATCACGGGCCCATGACGCAGGCCGTCGGCCCCCAGTGGCAGCCGGCAGAAGGCCGCATCCACCGTACCGTTGCTGACAGCGGCGTAGTGCGTCACATAGGTCAGCTCCACAAATTCCAGTTCCACTTCGGGGTACGCGGCCTTGGCTTCCGTGACAAACGGCCGGTGCAGTTCATAAAAACCACCGCCGAGAAAGCCAATCTTCAACAAACGCGGCTTGCCTGCCGCCTGCTGCTTGCAGTCTTCGATCGATGCCTTGAGCTGAATGATCGCTGGCGCAGCGCCATTGCGCAGTGTCTCGCCCAGCGGCGTCAGTGCGACTCGCCGGCTGGTGCGATCGAACAGTTGTCCGCCCAGAGCGTGTTCCAACGCCTTGACCGCTTCGGATACCGACGATTGGCTCAAGTAGAGGTTCTCGGCGGCCCGGCCGAAGTGCAGCTCGCGCGCGACTGCCAGAAAGCATTCCAACTGTTTCAGGTCCATCAATGCCTCCTGGCACTCATTGATAAAGCAATCGGAAATGCCGATTGATTGGCAGGATATTAGCACTTGTTCCCAAAACGGCGCATCTGCAGAATGGCGCGGTTACTACAGGAATTGTCTGGCGATATGGGCAAAGGAGAGGGGGCGTTGAGCAAGATTCCGCAAAACAAGGTGAGCATGAATGGATCGGCAGAGCCGATCGAATTCACGCTGGATGGCGACGTGATCCGCGGTACGTTTTACTTGCCTGCGGGCGCCACAGGCCAGGTGCCCGCGGTGGTGCTGGCGCACGGGTGGTCGATGGTGGCGGGCGGCGACCTGGAGGACTACGCGGCGGCCGTTGTCAATGAGGGCATCGCGGCCCTGACGTTCGATTTCCGGCGGCTGGGCCGCAGCGGCGGGCAGCCCCGGCAGGAGATCGATCCTGCCTGGCAGATCGAGGATTTCCGCGCGGCAATCTCTTACGTGCGCGGCCGGCTGGAGGTCGACCGCGAGCGCATCGGTATCTGGGGATCGAGCTATAGCGGCGGGCATGCCCTGGTCGTGGCCGCCATCGACAAACGGGTCAGGTGCGTGGTCAGCCAGGTCCCGACCATCAGCGGCTTTGCTGCTGCTCAGCGACGCATGCGCTACGACAGGGCGCGCACACTGCAGGCCACTTTCGAGGCGGATCGCGAGGCACGTTTTGCCGGTGCAACGCCGGCGATGTTGCGCATGGTCGATGCCTCCCCCGAGGCGCCGGTCGCCTATCCCGGCCGCGATTCGTATGACTACATGAGTGGCGAGGCGAAGCGCTGCCCGTCCTGGGTCAACGAGGTCACCCTGCGCTCGCTGGAGCTGGCGCGCGCCTATGAGCCGGGTGCCTATATCCGGCGCATCGCGCCGACGCCGCTGCTGATGATCGTCGCCACCGAAGATGGCCTGACGCCAGCCGACCTGCAGCAAGAGGCCTTCAACCAGGCACACCAGCCCAAGCAACTGATGCTGCTCGGCGGCGGGCACTACTCGGTCTACACCGAGCATTTCGATCAGACCAGCCGGGCGGCGGCACGCTGGTTCGCCACGCACCTGGGCAAGCCAGGGTAAGCGGGATAGACGCTCGGCAAGCGCTCGACCATCAAGAAAAACCAAGGGACACATGACGATAAATACACTAGAGACACACACCCGGCAGCAGCGCCTCGCCTCGTTGCGCGCCGCAGCGGTCGGCAACGCGCTGGAGTGGTTCGACTGGACGCTCTATGGGACATTCTCGGTCTACCTTGCCATCAACCTGTTCGACGCCACCGATCCTGCGTCGGCGCTGCTGGCCACGTTGGGCGTGTTTGCCGGTGGCTTCCTCGCACGCCCGGTGGGCGGCTGGTTGTTCGGCCGCATCGGCGATCGCTACGGGCGCAAATTCACGCTGGTGCTGACCATGTGCCTGCTGGCGGCGACCAGCCTGGGCATTGCCTTGCTGCCGACGTATGAACAGGTCGGCGTGTTCGCCTCGGTCCTGCTGTTCCTCTGCCGGCTGATGCAGGGTCTGGCCCATGGGGGGGAGTCCGGGGTGGCCTACACGTATGTGGCCGAGATCGCCCCGCCGGCACGCCGCGGGTTGTGGTCCAGCTCGGTCTTTGTGAGCGTGACGATAGGCGTGATGGCCGCCACGGCGCTGGCCGCATTGCTGACGCACCTGCTGGGCAAGGCGGCGATGGAAGCCTGGGGCTGGCGGGTCGGCTTTGGCGTCGGCGCGCTGCTGGGCCTGTATGCGCTAATCCTGCGCCGCAGTGCGACGGAAACCGAGGTCTTCGAGCAGCAAAGCCTTGGCGGCATGGGGCAGGCGAGCGCGCCGCGCATGACGCGTGGACAGGCACTGCGTATCGCCAGGAACATCGTCATGATCGCGGCCGCTTCCAATGCCACTTACTACACGTGGGTGACGTTTGCACCGGCGACGGCCATTGCGACGCACGGCATGGACCCGGCCGGCGCCTACACGGCCAGCCTGATTGCCCAGCTGATCTGCCTGATGTGGCTGCCGGTCTGTGGACTGCTGGCGGACCGCTTCGGACGAAAGCCCATGGTCATGGCGTTCGGGCTTGGCGTGACGGTCGTGGTGCTGCCGGTTTCGCTGATTGTCACCGACCAGCCGTGGACGCTGTTTGTCGCGCAATTGATCGGGTTGATGGTGTGGGCGCTGCTGGCAGCGATCTTTCCAGCGGTCATGGCCGAACAGGTGCCCACGCAGGCCAGGGCCATGGGGGTAGGCTTCATCTCATCATTGTCCGTCACCATCTTTGGAGGAACGGCACCCTACATCAATACGTGGCTGACGTCGCACGGCATGGAGTGGGCCTACACGGCCTACGTGGCAACGCTGGGCCTGATCGCCTTTGCCGGCGGGATGCTGATCCGCGAAACCGCGGGACTCGACCTCAACGACATTCCGATGCCTGGAGAACCTGAGACACCGCGCGCCAGCCGGGCCATCTACAACTGAAGTCACGGAATCAACGAACTTTCATCATGCAGAGGACACGCAATATGCAATATCCGGATCTGGCGGACAAGGTCGCCGTCATCACTGGCGCCAATGGTGGCATTGGGCAGGCAACGGTACGCGCGCTCCGCGCCCAGGGGGTCAGGGTAGTCGCGACCGACCTGGATGCCACAGCGCTGAGCCAGACGCTAGCAGCCGACGGCACGCAGGCCGACTGCCGGGCGCTGGACGTGACCCAGGCCGAAGCGATCCGGGCGCTGGCCGACGATGTGGCGCAGGAATATGGCGCCATCGATATCTGGATCAACAATGCCGGCTTCATGGCGCGCCGTCCCGCATTGGAACTGGACGTGCAGGCATGGCAGCGCACGTTCGATATCAATCTGCGCGGCACATTCTTCGGCGCACAGGCCGCCGGGCGGCACATGACTGGCCGGGGCAGGGGGGTCATCATCAATCTGTCCAGCTACGCCGGCATCAAGGCGCGGCCGAATTGCGCCGACTACGCGGCCGCCAAGGCAGGCGTGGCGCACCTGACGCAATGCCTGGCACTTGAGTGGGGTCCGCTGGGCGTACGTGTGAACGCGATTGCCCCGGGCTTTATCGACACGCCCATGAGCAACTGGATGCACGGTGACCCGCAAGCCTATGCGCAGCAACTGGAGCGGATGCCGGCGCGACGGGTTGGCCGGCCCGATGAAATTGCTGCATCCGTGCTCTACCTTGCGTCGGAAGCGGCTTCCTATGTCACGGGACATGTCCTGCTGGTGGACGGCGGCGTGTCCAAATCCTGACGGGCGAGGACTGACGACATGCAAGACTACTGGACGGGCAAGGCGGTGGTGATCACGGGTGCGGCGCGTGGCCAGGGCGCGGCGGAGGCCATGCACCTGCTGCGCGCGGGCGCGACGGTGTACGCACTGGATGTGCTGCCTGAAGCCGATGAAAGCTGGGCAACGCTGCATCGCGGTGCTGCAGGGCATGCGGAGAACCTGCATGTGCGGGTGGCCGATGTCGCGAGCGAAGAGACCTGGACCGTGCTGGCCGACGAGATCGGGCGGGCGGGCGTGCCCCTTTATGGCCTGGTCAACAACGCCGGCATTACGCTGCGCAAGACGGTCACGCAGACCACCCCGCAGGAGTGGAACCGGCTGCTGGAGATCAACCTGAACGGCCCCTTCCTGGCGATCCGCGCGCTGGCGCGGCTGATGCCGCGCGGCGCATCCATCGTCAACATCTCTTCGACGGCGGGACTCAGTGGCTATTTCAGCGCCGCCTACAGCACGAGCAAATGGGGAATCCGGGGACTGACTCGCGCCGCCGCGATGGAACTCGCCGATCATGGCGTGCGTGTCAACGCCATCTGCCCGGGCCTGGTGGACACGCCGATGATCCTGCGGCCAAACGCCGAGCACGACGCCGACAAGGCCCGCAAGTTCTATGAAGGCAATCGCGATGCGACACTACTGTCGCGGGGTGCGGATCCAGACGAGATAGCCACTGCGGTGCTGTTCCTGCTGGGGCCGGAGGCATCGTTCATCACAGGCGCGGACTTGCCCGTTGATGGCGGCATGACCGGGGGCGGCATTTACTGGCGCATCGGCAAGGAAACAGGCAATCTGTAACGGGCGGAGGCCGGCTAGTACCGGCCCTCGCAAGCACAACCACCTCCGCGTTGCCGATGTGACGTGAGGGCCCGGTTGACACTGTCCTTGACGGATAGCAATGATCCGGAGAGCTGTCAACGTAGCGTGCTTATGGAGGCGATCGAGCTGGCGCAGCATCAGCTCTGCGCTCGATCACTCCGACCGTAATCACCTTGAGGGGCTGCGTTCCCTCTCCTTCAATGTATGCCTGGATCGTCACGTCGGTGTGGGCATTGACTCTACTACTCCGGCTGATTCCGCCCGGCGGCAACGGGCCGGCTATATGATTATCAAAACCGTGTGACGCGATTCATCCTTCTTCAGCGGCCAACTAAGACGATCACCGGGGCCGGGGTAGGCCGAAGGAGCAACGGCATGACCCGGCGCAAGGCATCCGTTTCGTCGTCTGCAGCGGCGTCCGCGGTGCTGGGCGACATTCGGTCGCTGATCGAGGCGGTGCGGCAGCGGGCGGTGCACGGTGAGGAAATGCTGTCCACGCTCGTGGCGCAGTGGGTGAGGGACTACGGTACCCCGGCCGACCTTCATATCGTCTGCGGCGTCTCCTTCCACTAGACAGAATGTATTGACCTGCCCCCTCAATTGTGGCTCTGGGCCTCTGGTTTAACCCACCTTCTATGAGGGCGAGGGTGTCAACCCCCTGCAGTATTGGATTTCAGCATAAGGATGTCTGACGCGATACTCTCCTCCTTGCAAGCCATTACTGTCGCCAGGTGATGCGGTCAGAAATTGAGGTCGGGGTCGCTCATTGTCGGGCTGCTGCCCAGACTGCCTTCTATCCGTGCCGACGCGAGGGCCGGGCACCTCATACCATATGCGCAAAGCGCAGGACTACCCCTGTTACCTGCGCGCCCCCATCTCAAAGAACGGCTACCCGCGGAGGTAGCCCGGTGGGTTAACGGGGCGCGCTGACCCTGCTATTCGTACCGCTTCGCTCTCCATGCTTAGCTCGGCGTCACGTTACAACTGGTTTGAGGCTTGCCCCGGGGGGAATCTCGCCGTACTCGAGATAGCGCCACAGGGCTATTGCCAATCGGCGGGCAAGTGCGACAATACCGACGCGCCGCATGCGCTTGCCGCCTGGCGCAAAGCGCTCATTGAACCATTGCGCGAGCTGACTCGTTGGCTGGTAGCGTAACCAGCTCCAGGCCAGTTCGATCATCAGGCAGCGGGATCGTTTGTTGCCCGCCTTGCTGATGCCTTGTTCGACTTGACTTTCGCCACTGCTGTAAGGCGTCGGCGCGAGTCCTAGGCAACCCGCAACTTCGCGCCGGTTGTGAAAACGCCGCCAGCCAAACAGTTCCTTGACCAGGAGCCAGGAACTGCCCACGCCGATCCCGCTAAGTCGCGCGAGCAGCGCGACGGCTGGCTGCGCTCCGGCCTTCACCGCCTCGTGCTGCTGGGTTTCGATTGTTTTGATCTGCGTTACTACTAGCGCCAGTCTCGCGACTTCACGCTCGATCTCGGCACCCAAGCCAGCAGGCAGTTGCGAGTCATGATCGTTCCACCAGTGCTGCCAGGATCGGCCTCCGATGTGGGCGACTCGCAGGTTGTGCAATACCAGCAAGGAACGAATCCGGTTGCTGTGGGCCGTGCGTTCCTGCCTGAGTCGGCCGAGTTCGCGATGCAAACGCCGTTCGTCTTCCTGCTCTTCGGTTGGGACCCGCGCAATTGTCCACACGCGCCGCTCGCCGGCGTGGTAACGCATCAGCATCGAGAGCAGCTTGTCGCCGTCGAGCCGGTCGGTCTTGGCGCGCCGCGCGCGGCGGTTGACTTCAATGCTGGCCGAATCCACGACCAGGTTAACGATGCCTTGTTCCGTCAACCAGCGGTGCAGCCAGAAGCCATCGCGGCCAGCTTCGTAGCAACTGCGCACCGGGGCTTGCGGCGCCAGGCCGCAGCGTGCCTTGGCTTTGGCGATCACTTGCAGGACTGCATTCAGGTCGCTAGCCACCAGCGTATGCCGGCTCGGTCCACGCACGCCGTCGCCCAGCGACAGCTTCCAGCCCTTCTCGCCCAGTTCGAAGGCCATATACAGCCGGCCGGTGATGGTCGTATTCTGCCCCTGAAGGGCTGTGTCAGGCGTGTTCATTTGCGTGCTCCTGAGAAACGAGACTGCGAATCTTCGTTTTACTCCAGGGGCTTAGCCTCCGCGGCCCTTCATAGTATCTCAAGCCTAATCCACGCCGCTTGAGGTGCGGCAGGTCAATACATTCTGTCTAGGCCAGGCAAAGGTCGATGCGATTCATCCGGGCTATGGCTTCCTGTCGGAGAATCCGGACTTCGCGCAGGCCGTGATTGGCGCCGGCATCCGCTGGATCGGCCCGTCGCCCGAAGTCATGCGCAAGCTTGGCAACAAGGTGGCGGCGCGCAACGCGGCGATCGAGGCGGGTGTGCCGGTGATGCCGGCCAGCGATCCGTTGCCGCACGACCTGGAAGCCTGCAAGCGGCTGGCCACCAGCATCGGCTATCCGCTGATGCTCAAGGCGAGCTGGGGTGGTGGCGGACGCGGCATGCGGATCCTGGAAAGCGAGCAGGATCTCGAAACCGCGCTCGCCGCGGCCCGGCGCGAGGCGCTGGCCGCGTTCGGCAACGACGAGGTGTATGTCGAAAAGCTGGTGCGCAACGCGCGCCATGTCGAGGTGCAGGTACTCGGTGACACGCACGGCAACCTTGTGCATCTCTACGAGCGGGACTGTACCGTGCAGCGGCGCAACCAGAAGGTCGTCGAGCGGGCTCCCGCCCCGTACCTCGACGATGCCGGCCGGGCTGCGCTGTGCGACTCGGCACTGCGGCTGATGCGCGCGGTTGGGTACACGCATGCCGGGACGGTCGAATTCCTGATGGATGCGGACTCCGGGCAGTTCTACTTCATCGAGGTCAATCCGCGCATTCAGGTCGAGCACACGGTCACGGAGATGGTCACCGGGATCGACATCGTCAAGGCGCAGATCCGCGTCACGGAGGGCGGCCATATCGGCATGACCGAAAACACGCGCAACGAAAACGGCGACATCATCGTGCGCGCCGCGGGCGTTCCAGCCCAGGCGGAGATTGCGTTGAACGGGCATGCGCTGCAATGCCGGATCACGACCGAGGATCCGGAGAACGGTTTCCTGCCAGACTATGGACGGCTCACAGCCTACCGCAGCGCGGCGGGCTTCGGCGTGCGCCTGGACGCCGGCACCGCCTACGGCGGCGCGGTGATCACCCCATACTACGATTCGCTGCTGGTCAAGGTCACGACCTGGGCGCCGACCGCCGCCGAGTCGATCCGGCGCATGGATCGCGCGCTGCGCGAGTTCCGCATCCGCGGCGTCGCGTCCAACCTGCAATTCCTCGAGAACGTCATCAACCATCCCGCCTTCCGGTCTGGCGACGTCACCACGCGTTTTATCGACCGGACGCCGGAACTGCTGGCGCTCACCAAGCGCCTGGACCGCGCCACCAAGCTGCTGCGCTACCTGGGCGAGGTCAGCGTCAACGGCCACCCGGAAATGAGCGGCCGCATGCTGCCGTCGTTGCCGCTGCCCAAGCCGGTGCTGCCCGCCATGGATAGCAGCGGCCCGCTGCCTTATGGCACGCGCGACCGGCTGCGCGAGCTCGGCGCGGAGCAGTTCTCGCGCTGGATGCTGGAGCACAAGCAGGTCCTGCTCACCGATACCACCATGCGCGACGCGCACCAGTCACTGTTTGCCACCCGCATGCGCACCGCGGACATGCTGCCGATCGCGCCGTTCTACGCGCGCGAGCTGTCGCAGCTGTTCTCGCTGGAGTGCTGGGGCGGCGCCACCTTCGACGTGGCGCTGCGCTTCCTCAAGGAAGACCCGTGGCAGCGTCTAGAGCAATTGCGCGAGCGCGTGCCCAACGTGCTGTTCCAGATGCTGCTGCGCGGATCGAATGCCGTTGGCTACACCAACTATGCGGACAACGTGGTGCGCTTCTTCGTGCGCCAGGCCGCCAGCGCCGGCGTGGATGTGTTCCGCGTGTTTGACTCACTGAACTGGGTGCGCAATATGCGCGTGGCGATTGATGCCGTCGGTGAAAGCGGCGCGCTGTGCGAAGGCGCGATCTGCTATACCGGCGACCTGTTCGACAAGTCGCGCGCCAAGTACGACCTGAAGTATTACGTCGGCATCGCCCGCGAACTGCAGCGCGCCGGCGTGCACGTGCTCGGCATCAAGGACATGGCAGGCATCTGCCGTCCGCAGGCGGCGGCTGCGCTTGTCAAGGCACTCAAGGAGGAAACTGGACTTCCCGTACATTTCCACACGCACGACACCAGCGGCATCTCGGCCGCTTCGGCACTGGCCGCGATCGCGGCCGGCTGCGATGCGGTGGACGGCGCGCTCGATGCCATGAGCGGGCTCACCTCGCAGCCCAACCTGTCGAGCATCGCTGCGGCCCTGGTGGGCAGCGAACGCGATCCCGGACTTAGCCTGGAGCGCCTGCACGAGGCGTCGATGTACTGGGAAGGGGTGCGTCGCTACTACGCGCCGTTCGAATCCGAAATCCGCGCCGGCACGGCTGACGTGTACCGCCACGAGATGCCGGGCGGCCAGTACACCAACCTGCGCGAGCAGGCCCGCTCGCTCGGCATCGAGCATCGCTGGACCGAGGTGTCGCGCGCATACGCCGATGTCAACCAGATGTTCGGCGACATCGTCAAGGTGACGCCCACGTCAAAGGTGGTGGGGGACCTGGCGTTGATGATGGTGGCCAACGATTTGACTGCCGCTGACGTGTGCGATCCGGCCAAGGAGATTGCCTTTCCTGAATCAGTGGTCTCGTTGTTCAAGGGTGAACTGGGCTTCCCACCCGACGGCTTCCCCGCGGAACTCTCGTGCAAGGTGCTCCGGCGCGAGCCGCCCGCGCCTTACCGGCCCGGGGACCAGACTCCGGCAGTCGATCTTGATGCGGCGCGTGCCGCAGGCGAAGCTGCCTGCGAGCAGGCACTTGACGACAGGCAGCTTGCTTCGTTCCTGATGTATCCGAAGCAGGCCAGCGACTACCACGCGCATGTGCGTGCCTATAGCGATACTTCGGTATTGCCCACGCCGGCATTCCTGTACGGCTTGCAGCCGCAGGAAGAAGCGGCCGTCGACATCGCGGCGGGGAAGACGTTGCTGGTCTCCCTGCAAGGCACGCACCCCGATGCCGAAGAGGGCGTGATCAAGGTCCAGTTCGAACTGAACGGACAATCGCGCACAACGCTGGTCGAGCAGCGCAGTGCCACGCATGCGAGCGTGGTGCGCAGCAGCCGTCCGGTTGCCGATCCCGGCAATCCGCTGCATATCGCCGCGCCCATGCCGGGCTCGATCGTGACGGTGGCGGTCCAGCCGTGGCAGCGCGTTGCCGCGGGCACGACGCTGATGGCGCTGGAGGCAATGAAGATGGAAACCCACATCGCGGCGGATCGCGACTGCGAAATCGCCGCGGTGCATGTTAAGCAGGGAGACCATGTGGCCGCGAAGGATTTGCTGATCGAGTTGAAGGGCCCGGATTGACATCGGTTATTTGGCGAGCGTTCGGATAACTCCAATGAGCTGGCCGCTTGCTCTCCGAATATAACTTGGACTGCACCTCACTGTATCCACCGGATCCACCCGGCGGGGGTGAGTCCCTGTCCTTCGTGCGACCGATCACGGGGCGTCACGGCAAATGCTGTTGAGGGAAGCCGTTAAAAAGCCCGGGACGGTCTTTGCCAGGGCCAAGACACACGTCGCTGGCCAATCCATGGCAACTGCCGCTGAGCGAGTTCGTGGAATCCCTGGTTCAAGAGGGCGACGCGCACTTGCACGACACTGTGTGCTCCCGCACGACTCCAACGCATATGTTGGCTTTGACACGTGCGACGGCCAACGATTCGATTGATAGATGACTCGACGAAGCCGGCCGCGATTCGCAGGCCGACACGCTGCCGGGTGCGATAGTCGATCAGCGACTCAAGATTGTTATTGAGGTACTAACCTTTTAGAAAGTATTGTCATGTGAGACAATGCTTTCATGAAATGCAAACGAAACTCGGATGCTCGGTCGATCGAGCATCAAGCCTTGCAGGTAATGCGGCAGCAGGCAGTGAAGGCTATTCGCG
>NZ_JBFTSG010000100.1:0-12272 GCF_056399885.1 Cupriavidus sp. 01L45
GAGTAGTCTGGACTCTCGGAGCGACCCACGCGCGTGCGCACCTGGGCGCCGAAAGGTCAAACGCCAGTCATCCAGTTTCATTTCAACTGGAAACATGTCTCGGCCATCGCGGGCCTGAGTTATCACAACTGCCTGTTCCGCCTTTACGACGGCGCGATCAAGAGTGCACAGATCGTGGAGTTCCTCAAGGCGCTGCGCGCGCACCTCAAGCGCCGCCTGATGATCATCTGGGACGGCGCCGCGCAGCACAAGAGTCGGATCGTGCGCGACTACCTCGATAGCACTGATGGTACCGTGCAGATGGCCTTTGTCCCGCCCTACAGCCCGGACCTGAATCCAGTGGAGTATCTCTGGGCCTGGCTCAAGCGACATGCCCTGGCCAACTTCTGTCCACACTCGCTCACCGAACTCAAACCGACCGCCCGCCATCGGCTGCGCAGCGCACAGCAACGCGCTAGCATCATTGCCGCGTGCTGGAAGCAGGCCGAGTTGTGGTGATGTCATCATTTATACAAGGATCAATAAGCTGCGCGTCGATCGCAGATAAGTGAAAGATCGGCCGCCACGGAAAGCCAAATGGTATCTGTTAGATACCTATCTGGTATCGGTTAGGTAACCCCAAGCGTTCTCTGTCCCCTCGAATTGCCACCCGCCGAGTCCACCACGTTCGTCACGCAGTGCCGCTGGCAGTGGGATCGCGCTCCGGGCCCGCCACCACGCCGGCATCATGCAGCCGGCCTATGGCGGCGCCGTCCAGCCCCAGGATTTCATGCAGTACCTGGTTTGTATGCGTGCCCAGCAACGCGGCCGGCAAAGTTGCCTCGCGCTCGATCGACGGAACCCGCACGGCCGCTCCGGCCGCAAGATGTTCGCCGATCCCTGGCGTCGCAATGCGCTCGAACACCGGATTGGCAAGGCTGACACGCGGATCGCCGGCCAGCAACTCGCCGACCGTGCTGTAGCGGCCCCAGCAGACCTTGCGCGCTTCCAGAAAACGCTCCGCCTCGGCCTGCGTGCGGGTGGCAAACCAGGGTGCGACCAGCTCGGCAATGGCCTCGCGGCAGGCAAACCGATCGGCCTCGTCGCCCAGGTTCAGGCCGGTACGCTGCTCCAGCGCAGTCACCTGCCCGGCAATGCCGCAAGCCTCCACCAGCGCTTTCCATTGCCCGGCCGAGATCGCTGCCACCATCAGGCGGCCGCCGTCCAGCGTGCCGAAGTCGCGGCCGAAGGCACCATACAGGTGGTTGCCGATCGACGGCCGCTCCTGCTGCAGCAATTCGGCCTCGGCCAGCAGGCCAAGATGCGACAGCATGGTGAAGGCCATGTCCGACAGCGCCAGCTTCAGCTCCGCGCCTGCGCCCGTGCGCCGGCGCTGCTCCACCGCCGCGACCACGGCAAAGGCGGCCTGGTACGCGCAGGCAATGTCCCACGCCGGCAGCACATGGTTGACCGGCCTCTCACGCGACCCGCCGCCGGTGACAGCCGGATATCCGGTGGCGCAATTAACCGTGTAGTCCACCGCCGTGCTGCCGTCGCCGTTGCCCTGGATGGTGCAGCTGATCATGTCCGCGCGCCGCGCGGCCAGCGCCTCGTGCGCGAGCCACGGCGTGCCGATATTGGTCAGCAGCACGCCCGCATCCGGCCCTGGCGCCGTCGCCAGCGCCTGCACCAGCTCGCGCCCTTCGGGCTTGCGCAGGTCAACCGCGATGCTTCGCTTGCCCTTGTTCAGCGCGGTCCAGTACAGGCTGCGCCCTTTGCCGTCGGCCTGCGGCATGCGCGGCATGCGCATGTAATCGATGCCGCCGCCGATCATGTCCACGCGGATCACGTCTGCGCCGAACTGCGCCAGCGTGAGGCCGGCCAGCGGCGCCGCGATGAAGGCCGAGCTTTCGATCACGCGCAGCCGGTTGAGGAAGGGGTAGGTCATGGGGGCGGTCCGGTTCGTATTGGCTGCGGCGTCAGGCGCGTTCGAACACGGCGGCGATGCCCTGCCCGCCGCCGATGCACATGGTTTCCAGCCCATAGCGCGCGCCGCGCCGGCCCAGCTCATGCATCAGCGAGGTCATGATGCGCACGCCGGTGGCGCCCACCGGATGGCCCAGCGAGATGCCGGACCCGTTGACGTTGAAGCGCTCCGGATCGTTCCAGCCCCAGCCCTTGGCGCAGGCCAGCGCTTGGCAGGCAAAGGCTTCGTTCAGCTCCACCAGGCCCATGTCGTCGAAGCCCAGCCCATTCTTGCCGAACAGCTTCTTGACAGCCGGCACCGGGCCGATGCCCATGTGCGACGGCTCGCAACCGGCCACGGCCCAGCTATGCAGGTAGCCGATGGGCTCCAGGCCGAGTGCTTCCAGCTTGTCCTCGGTCACGATCAGGCAGGCGGCAGCGGCATCGTTCTGCTGGCAAGCATTGCCCGCGGTGACGATGCCGTCCTTCATCAGGGGCTTGAGCCGCGCGAGCTGCTCGATGGTGAGATCGCCACGGATGCCCTCGTCCTCACTCACGATCAGCGCCTCGCCCTTTCGTTGCGGCACGCTGACCGGCACCACCTCCTGCGCGAACTTGCCGCTGGACCACGCGGCGGCGGCGCGCTGGTGGCTGCGCAGCGCAAAAGCGTCGGCCTCCTCGCGCGAGATGCCGTAGTCGCGCGCCAGGTTCTCGGCGGTCTCGATCATGCCGGAGATACGGCCAAAGCGGGATTCGGGCTGCGAGCGCTCGCGCCCGCGCTCCAGGCGGTCATGGAACTTCACGGTGCCGGCGCGCTTGCCCCAGCGCATGTCGGTGGTGTAGTACTCCACGTTGCTCATGCTCTCGACGCCGCCGGCCATCACGACATCGGCGGCGCCGGTCTGCACCATCATCGCAGCCGTGGCGATGGCTTGCAGGCCGCTGCCGCAGCGGCGGTCCAGCTGCATGCCGGCAACGCTGATGGGAAAGCCGGCCTGTAGCGCCACCCAGCGGCCTGTGCAAGGCACTTCGCCGTTGGCGTAGGAATGGGCGAACACCACATCCTCGATGCGGGCCGGATCCAGGCCCGTGCGCTCGACCACGGCGCGCGCCACGGTGGCGCCGAGTTCTTCCACGGAGATGCTGCGCAGGCTGCCGCCGAACGCGCCGATCGGCGTACGCAGCGGGGAGACGATTGCGGCTCGTTTCATGATGGCGTCCTTTGTTCTTGATGCAGTTCGTCAGTGCCGAACCGCGGGGTTTCCCTGGCGAAGAAGGCACGTACGCCTTCCTGCGCTTCCTTGGAACTGAAGACGCGGTCCGACAGCGGCAGTGCCCGCCGCATGGCCTCGTCTTCGGTAGTGTCAAAGCTCAGGTCGATGGCCTGCTTGCACAGCGCCAGCGCCAGCGGCGGGCGCTGCGCCAGCGTGGTGGCCAGCGCCAATGCGGCTTGCAGCGCCTGGCCCGGCGGCGCCACGCGATTGACCAGGCCCCAGGCCAGCGCGGTGCCGGCGTCGATGGCCTCGCCCAGGAACATCAGCTCCTTGGCACGCCCTTCGCCCACGCGACGCGTGACGCGCACCGGGCCGCCGCTGCCGGGGAACACGCCCAGCTTGATCTCGGGCAGCGCGAAGCGCGCCGTCTCGTCCGCCACGATCAGGTCGCAGCAGACCGCGATCTCCAGGCCGCCGCCAAACGCCAGGCCATTGACCGCCGCCACCGTCGGCTTCGGGAAATCGTCCAGCCGCCCGAACACCGCATGCTGCAAGGCAAGCTTGCCCGGCACGATCTGCCCGGGCCGCATCAGCGGCCGGAACTCGGCGATATCGGATCCCGCGCAGAAGGCACGGGTGCCGGCGCCGGTCAGCACCACGGCGCGCACGGCGGGATCGCGTTCCAGCGCGTCCAGGGCACGGTCAAGCGCCTCGGTCAGGCCGCGGAAGACCACGTTCAGCGGCGGGTTGTCCAGCATCAGCGTGGCAATGCCGTCTTTGGCGGAGCAACGCACCGGCCCTGCCGAGATCTCAGCCATAGCGCCCACCGGTCACATGCAGCACTTCGCCGGTAATGAAGCTGGCGCGCTCCGAAGCCAGGAAGGCCACTGCATCGGCGATGTCGCCCGGCCGGCCAACCCGCTTGATCGGCTGCGCGGCGACAGCCCGCTCCTTGATGGTCTCGTAGGTGGGCAAGGCCTGCACCATCTCGGTTTCCATGAAGCCAGGCGCCACGCAATTGACCGTCACGCCGTAGCGCCCTTCCTCCAGCGCCAGCGCCTTGGCCATGCCGATCAGCCCGGCCTTGGCCGCCGCGTAGTTGGCCTGCGTGGGATTGCCGAGGTGCGCGCGCGAGCTGATGTTGATGACCCGTCCCCAGCCCTGTTCGATCAAGCGCGGCATCACGGCCTTGGTGGCCAGGAAGGCGCCCTTGAGCATGACCTCCATCACCAGATCCCAGTCCTCCTCGGTCATCTTGACGAGGTACTTGTCGCGTGGAAAGCCGGCGTTGTTGACCAGGATGTGCACCCCGCCAAAATACGCGACGGCTTCATCCACCAGCCGCTGCACGTCGGCGCTCTTGGTGATGTCCGCGACGATGCAATGCGCCTGCAAGCCGTCGGCGCGCAGCGCGGCGGCCGTGGCTTCGGCCTGCTCGCGCAGAATGTCCGTGATCACCACCTTGACGCCCTCTTGCGCCAGGTGGCGTGCCGTAGCCGCGCCCAGCCCGCGGGCCGAGCCCGTGACGATGGCGACTTTGTCCTTGATCTGTAGATCCATTCGGTTCTCCTCGGAATACGTGTATCGGGATGACTGCGCAAGCAGCGTCAGATTGGAGCGGGCGGCTGGCCCAGGTCCACGCGCCCGGCGTTGAGCACCACCACGCCGCGTTCCAGCGCCGTGGTGCGCAGCGACACCACCGGGCCATCGACCCAGATCGCCGTGCGCAGCGTTTCGCCGGGCAACACCGGGGCCGTAAAGCGCACCCGCATGCCGCGCACCGTCGCGGCGTCGTAGCCAAGCACGGTTTTCAGCACGGCGTGCATGGCGATGCCCATGGTGCAAAGGCCATGCAGGATGGGCCGTGAGAACCCGGCCGGCTGCGCCACCGCCGGGTCGGCGTGCAAGGGATTGAAGTCCCCGTTGAGTCGGTAGAGCAACGCAGCCTGCGGCAGCGTCGCCAGATCGCACACGGCATCCGGCTCGCGCTCGGGCATCCCATGCGGAGGCGGCGGCGAGCCCGCCGTGGCGCCGCCGGCGGCAAAGCCGCCATCGGCGCGCAGCATGGTTGTCTGGGTGACGGTGGCCAGCAGGTCGCCGGTGGCCGCGTCATGCACCTGGCGCTCCTGCATCATCAACGCGCCTTTGTCCGGGCCTTTGTCGTATAGCGCGGTGACCTTGTTCCGGCCAACCACCCGGCCCTGCGCCGGCAACGGACGGTGCAGCACGAACGCCTGCTCGGCATGCACCAGCTTCTGCCAGGTGATGCCGGTGTCCGCTTGGTCGGCCCAGAAGCCGCTGTAGCCCAGCACGTTGACCAGCGTGGGCAGCGCCTGCAGGCCGCCGCGCGCGTGCTCATAGACGTAGCGCAACTGGCCCGCGTCCAGCGGATCGGCGCCCAGGCCGATGCCCAGCGCGTAGCACATGCTGTCGCGCGCGCTGTAAGCCTGCTCGACGGGCGCAAACTGGCGGCTGAGGAGTTGCTTGGGATCGAGAGGCATGGCGGATCTTCTGGTCGATGGTGATTGCGTCAGGCCTGCGCTGCGGCGCCGCGGATCATGTTGCGGGCGATGACAACCTGCTGGATCTGGGTGGTGCCTTCAAAGATGCGGAACAGGCGCACATCGCGGTAAAAGCGCTCGATGCCGCTGTCGGCCACATAGCCGGCACCGCCAAAGATCTGCACCGCGCGGTCGGCCACGCGGCCGCACATCTCGGAGGCAAACAGCTTGCAGCAAGCCGCCTCGGTGGAGACGTTCAGGCCGTCGTCGCGCTTGCGCGCGGTATCGAGCAGCATGCTGCGCGCGGCGTACAGTTCCGCCTGGCTGTCGGCCAGCATCGCCTGCACCAGCTGGAAGCTGGCAATCGGCTGGCCGAACTGGCGGCGCTCGGTGGCATAGCGCAGGGCATCGCGCAGCATCCGCTCGGCCACGCCCACGCAGACGGCGGCAACGTGGATGCGCCCCTTGTCCAATACCTTCATCGCGGTGCGAAAACCCTGCCCCGTGTTACCGGCGCCGCCGATAATGCGGCTGGCCGGCACCCGCACGTTGTCGAAGATCACATCGCAGGTATGCGAGCCGCGCTGGCCCATCTTGCGGTCCCGCTTGCCAAAGCTGATGCCCGGCGTGCCGGCGTCCACGATAAAGGCGGTGATGCCAGCCGCGCCCGGGATGGCGGCGTCCGTGCGCGCCATCACCGTGAAGATGCCGGCATAGGGCGCATTGGTGATATAGCGCTTGGTGCCGTTGATCACGTAGTCATCGCCGTTTGCGCTCGCGGTGGTACGCAGGGATGCGGCATCGGAGCCGGCCTCCGGCTCGGTCAGGGCGAACGAGGCCAGGATCTCGCCGCTGGCCAGGCGCGGCAGGAATGCCTGCTTCTGCGCATCCGTGCCATCCATCAGGATGCCTTGCGAGCCGATGCCGATGGTGGTGCCGATCAGCGAGCGGAACGCCGGCGAGGTCTGGCACAGTTCGATGGCGGCAAGCGCCTCTTCTTCGGTGGTGAGCCCCAGCCCGCCGTACGCCTCCGGGATGGTCATGCCACACAGGCCGAGATCCTTCATGCCTTGCACGATGCGCGGCGGGATCTCGTCGGTTTCGTCCACCAGGCGCTCGGCGGGCACCAGTTCCTCGCGCACAAAGCGCTGGATGCTGTCGAGCAGGGCGTTGAGGGTTTCGGCGTCGCGAATCATCGGGGCAGCTCCGTCACCTCGATCACGGCGTCGACGGCAAAGGCGCCCTGTCCTTGCGGCATCGCAAACACCGGATTCAGGTCCACCGATTGCAGGCGCGGGCCAGCCTGGTGCGCAAACACAGACAGCCGCGCCAGCATGCCCGCCAGCGCCTTGATATCCACCGGCGGCTTGCCGCGCGCGCCCAGCAGCAGCGGCGCGCCCTTGATGGAGCGGATCATCTGCTCGGCCACGTCCTCGCCGAACGGGCAACGGTGCAGCACCACGTCCTTCATCACTTCCACAAAGATGCCGCCCAGCCCGAACATGGCCACCGGGCCAAAGACCGGATCGCGCTGGATGCCGAGAATGCACTCCACGCCGCCGCTGAGCTGTTTGGCGACCAGCACGCCTTCGAGGCGCGCGCCCGGCACGGCCTCCTTGCCGCGAGCAATCAACAGGCCGAAGCCGGCACGCACGCCCTCGGCATCGGTGATGTTCAGCAGCACGCCGCCGATCTCGGACTTGTGCTGGATGTCCGGCGACAGGATCTTGAGCACCACGGGATAGCCCAACACCTCGGCCGCCGCCACCGTCTCGCTGGCCGTGGCGCAAGCGCGTTCCGGGGCCACGGCGATGCCGGCCTGCGCCAGCACGCGCTTGGCCTGCGCCTCGCTGGGCGTGCGTCCCGGCAGGTCCACAGCGGGCACCGCGGGCGGCGGCAAGCTGGGAGCCCGCTCAAACGCTTGCCCAAAGCGGCCCATGGCTTCGATGGCCACCACCGCGCGGGTGGGATCCTCGAATACGGTGAAGCCGTCGGCCTCGTACTCGCGCACACGCTCGGGCGAGGCCAGCACCGACAGCAGGTAGAGCCGGTCAGGATGCTTGTCGCGCACGCCCTTTAGCTGCTCGCGCAGGCGCGGCGCGATCGAGTCGGCGCCGCCTGTGTAGGTAAAGAAACCCAGCACCGACTGGTAGCCGCCCTCGGCCACCACCGCTTGCGTGAAGCGCCCCGCGATGGTCATGTCGTTCAGGAACTGCGCCGTGCAGTCCACCGGGTTGCGCGGCGCGGCAAAGGGCAGCAATGCTCTCAGGTGCTCCTGGGTCGCAGGGGGCATCTCCGGCATCGGCAAGCCGGCCACTTCCGCCGCGTCGGAAATAATGACGCCGGCGCCGCCGCTGACGGTAATCACGCCCAGGGAATTGTTGGCAGGATAGATGCGGCGCGTGGCCAGTCGTGCCACGTCGAGCATATGCTCGGTGGAGCGCGCCCGCACCACGCCGAACTCGGCCAGCACGGCATCGGTCACCGCGTCGTTGCCGGCCAGCGAAGCAGTGTGCGACTGCGCCGCCGCGCTGCCCACCGCGCTGGTGCCAACCTTCATCATGACCACCGGCTTGCGCGCCTTGCGCGCGGCCTCCAGCGCCTGCATCAGGCGCTGCCCGTCGCGGATGCCCTCGGAGTAGACCGCGATCACATCGGTGTTGTCGTCGTCCACCATGGCGTGGACGATGTCGCCCAGGCTGATGTCGCTCTCGTTGCCGCTCATCACGCAGGCCGACACGCCGATGCCTGCATCGCGCGCAATGCCCAGGATGTGGCTGCCATACGCGCCGGACTGGCTGGCAATGCCGACCCGCCCCGCCACCGGAAAGCCCATTTCCACCACCGAGGTGAAGCTGCCGTAAAATCCGGTGCCGGGATTGACCACGCCCAGCGAGTTCGGGCCAAGCAGGCGCATGCCGTATTTGCGCGCCGAAGCCACCATGCGTTGCTGGATCTGCGCGCCCTCGTCCCCGGCCTCGGCAAACCCGGCGGAAAACACAATGGCCGCCGCCGTGCCGCGCGCCGCCAGTTCCGCTACCACGTCGGGCGCCAGCTTGGCGGCCACCGCCACGATGGCCACGTCCGGCGTCTGCGGAAGGTCGGCCACGCTGGCGTAGGCTTCCAGGCCCTGGATGGTGGCGCGACTGGGGTTGACCGGCATCAGGCGGCCCTGGTACCCCTGGCTGCGCATGTAGTCGATAGGCCGGCCGCCGATGCGCAGCGGATCGTCCGACGCGCCGATGACGGCGACGGAACGCGGGCGAAGGAGACGGACAAAGGGATTACGGTCTGGCATGGCGAGATCGCTTGCAAGAAAAACAGTGGCGGCGGAGAGGGACGAGGAAAAGAAAAGGAGCGGATCGGGCCGGCGCGGCAGTCGCCCCTGCCTTCGCAAATCTGGCTTATTCGACTTTGGCGCCGGACGTCTTGACGACCTTTGCCCAACGGTCGATCTCCGAGCGGATCAACGCGCCGAACTGCTCAGGCGTGCCCGGCGACGGCTCGAAGCCCTGCGCGCGCAGGCGCTCCTTCATCTCCGGCGCGTCCAGCGCCTTGTGGATCTCGGCGTTGAGCTTGTCAATGATCGGCTTGGGCGTGCTTGAGGGCGCCATCAGCCCGTTCCACGCCAGGGTCTCGAAGCCTGGCACGCCGGACTCTGCCACCGTTGGCACATTAGGCAGCAGCGGCGAGCGCTTGGCGCCGGTGATGGCGATCGCACGTAGCTTGCCGCCATTGACCTGCGGCAGCGCCGAGAACATCAGGTCCATCACCAGCTGGGCATTGCCCGCCATCACGTCCGCCATGGCAGGCGCGCTGCCGCTGTACGGGATGTGGGTCATCTTCACCCCGGCCATCGAGCTCAGCAGCTCGGTGGCCAGGTGCGTGGACGAGCCGTTGCCCGCCGAGCCGAAGTTGATCGATCCCGGCTTGGCCTTGGCCGCGGCGATCACGTCCTGCACCGTCTTGTAAGGCAACGACGGGGTCACCATCACCAGCATCGGGCCGCGCGTGAGCTCGCTCACCGGCGTGAGATCGGTCTTGATGTTGTAGCGCAGGTTCTTGTAGAGCGAAGGGTGGATCGAATGCCCGGTCGTCACCAGCAGCAGCGTGTAGCCGTCGGGCGCCGCGCGGGCCACCTGTTCCGCGCCCAGGTTGCCGGAGGCGCCGGGCTTGTTTTCGACCACGAACGGCTGGCCCATGCTGTCACCCAGCTTCTGCGCCAGCAGGCGTACCACGATGTCATTGGTGCCACCCGGCGGGTAAGGCACGACGATCTTGACGGGCTTGGCAGGAAAAGTCTGCGCTAAGGTAAGCGCGGGCAAGGTGAGCGCGGCGGTGGCCGCAACGGCAGCGGCAAGCCAGCGTTTCGTGCTGATCATCGATTGTCTCCGGTCTGAGGTCAGGCGCGGCCAAACGTGTGCCTGGCGCCCTCGGCTTCTTTGTGCCTGTTTCAGAAACAATCGTAAGCAATGCCATATACTTAATCCAATACTTTACATGCACCGAGCTATACACGAGGTATATGGATGGACCTGCGTCAACTCAAGCAATTCGTCGCCGTCGCCGAGACCAGCAGCTTCAGCCGGGCGGCAGAGCGGCTCTTCATGGCACAGCCGCCGCTTTCCGTCGCCATCCGCAAACTGGAGGAAGAACTCGGCACGCCCTTGTTCGAGCGCACTGCCCGCGGCGTACGGCTGACCGCCCCCGGCGAAGCCGCCCTGCAAGCCGCCAGGAAATGCCTGCAGAATGCGGAAGAAGTCAGCGCGGCCGCGCGTGCGACCGCCAGCGGCGAAGCCGGACGGCTACGCATCGGGTTTATCGGCTCGGTCACGTTCGGGTTGCTGCCGCGGCTGATACAGGCGTTCACCAAGCGCCACCCGCATGTCAAGCTGGAATTGCGCGAAGGCACCAACCTCGAACTGCTATCGCTGGTGGAAAGCGGCGAGCTTGACGTGGGCTTCGTGCGCGTGCCCACCGCCCGCCCGGAGAACGTCCGCTTCCAGCTGATCCAGACCGACGTATTCTGTGCCGCGCTCCCGCGCGGCCACGCCCTGGCCAAGCAGAAGCAGGTCGCCTTGCACGACCTCGCCGACTACCCCCTGATCGGCTACACGCCCTCACGCGTGGGCGGCCTGCAAGCCGCGGTGTCGCACCTGTTCGCACGCGCCGGCATCAGCCCCTACATCGCGCAGGAAGCCGTACAGGTGCAGACCGTGGTAGGGCTGGTGGATAGCGGGCTCGGGGTCGCCCTGGTGCCGTCTGTCAACGCATCCCACTCATCGGGCCGCGTGGTATTCCGCCCGATCTCCGACCTGCCGCCGGATGCGTCGATCGGCATTTCGCTGGCGTATCACGCGCTGGCCGAAACCGCTGTCACGCAACGTTTTCGCGAGAGTATCGAGGCAACGACGGAGAAGGCGCCTGGGGCCAGGCGGGAGGTAGTTAAGCGGAGCGGAGGTAGGCGCCAAGGGTAACGCGGCCGGCCTACGGCTACACGGACTTCGCCCATAGCAACTAGGAGCAATCGTACCTTTCGTGCCTGTATGGACCCGACGCCTTTTGCAAGCTTCTTGTTCGTGATGTCGAAACGGTCTGCATGCATGTATCCGGCTTGCACTTGGACGATAGCCGAAGCACGCCCGCAGCCTCGATGAGATCCGCGCACCCTGTCCTTAGCAAAATCGCGGCGTGCCTGATAGCGGCCGCCGGCACAAAAAACAGGCTTCAGGATGCTGGTTCAACCAATTCGTCATCGCTTTGAGAAGCTTCGCAAACCTGCGTGGGTATCTCCTTCCTTGCAAGCGGTTTTTTGGGCTATGCGGCGGCGCTTCGCGTCATAAAGGTCGAGTCGCTACTGAGCAGCGCCTGGATGACACGCGCGTTCTTGTTGGCCAGCGCGACCGCCGCGCAATTGTGCCCGCGTCGCGCAATCAGTTGCTGCAGCCAGACGCTCTGTGGATCGGATTTTTTCGCTGCATAGCGCAGGACTGCCCGCGCGCCGTGGATGAGCAACGTCCTCAAGTATGTGTCACCGCGCCGGCTGATGCCGTGCAGTCGAGGCTTGCCCACTGAGGAGTACTGGCGTGGTACCAGACCGAGCCAGGCCGCCAAATGTCGGCCGTTCCTGAATTGCTTCGCGTCGCCGACAGCGGCGACCATGGCTGTGGCGGTGATCGGACCGATGCCGGGCACTTCCGCGATCTTTTTGCACAGCGCGGAATGCTTCATGGGGTAGCTTTGATTTCGGTGCAATATGCGACGGTTCGCAAGCCCAGCAGCGACGCGGGGGCTCATCCCTAAGTTATTGATTTTTTGAGGTTTGCTGTTCGCTTCTGCTTGGCGTATCGTGTTTGGCCCAATGCACGGGAGGCGCACGAGATGCAAGGCTGGCAGAGCACCTTTTTGGGCGCGCGCGAGGTGCCGCGTGAACTCAGCAGTTTCGAATTGCAGACGTTCTTCACATACAGCCACGCCGAGCACGAATTGATCGGGCGACGGCGCGGCCCAACGATGAAGCTGGGCCTGGCGCTGCACATTGGCTTTTTGCGCATGAGCGGCTGCCTATTGGATGCGTTCAGTATCCTGCCACCAGTACTGCTTCGCCACCTCG
>NZ_JBFTSG010000101.1:0-4187 GCF_056399885.1 Cupriavidus sp. 01L45
AGCCACGCCGAGCACGAATTGATCGGGCGACGGCGCGGCCCAACGATGAAGCTGGGCCTGGCGCTGCACATTGGCTTTTTGCGCATGAGCGGCTGCCTATTGGATGCGTTCAGTATCCTGCCACCAGTACTGCTTCGCCACCTCGGCACTGAACTCGGTATCAATACGCCGGATCTTGCGTCCTTGCGGGCGCTCTACGCGCGTGGGCGAACGCTCTCCGACCATCAACTGCTGGCCTGCCAGACGCTCGGGTTTCGTTGGATAACGGTACATCAGCGTCGAGCCCTGGTGCGGGCGCTGCGTGACGAAGTGCTGCATTGCGCCGATCGGGACCGACTGCTGTCATATGCGCACCAGTGGCTGTATCAGCATCGACTGATCATCGTGCATGAGCGCGCCATCCGAAGCCTTGTCGCAGCGGCATTGACCGAGCTTGAGTCCGGTGCCTGCGCCTCGATCCATTCGGCGGTACCTCCCGCGACATGGCGAAGATGGCTAGCCGCAATGGAACAAGCACGACCGGATGGTCAGCACGTCCAGAACTGGCTGTGGGCGGTCCCGGCGAAGCACTCGACGCGACAGTTCGCTGAAGTGCTCGAACGTATCGAGTGGCTAGTCGAGATTGGCGTCGACCGCCATCGTTTCGGTCTCAACGATGTTTTGGTGCGCCGTTTTGCACGTCGCTTGGCGGCGCGGTCCCCATCGCTCAGCGCACGAATTAAGGAGCCGGCACGCACCGTCGAGCTGGGCTGCTTCCTGCGATATTGCCTGCTCACTGCCACTGACCAACTGATCCTCATGTTTCAGCGCCGGGTGGCAGATCTATGGCGGCAGAGCGCGGAGGGTGTGAAGGCTCCCATCGACTGGGCCGCACAATACCGGAAACTGCTCGATGAGCTGGCCAGCTTGAGTAGCGATGGGAGTATTCCGGATGCCGAGCTGCGCCCGCATCTGGCCCAGTTGGTGGCCGACAAGCGCACTCAGCGCACACCGAGCCGGTCGTCTGCGATCAGGCAGCGGCTGATCGATGCCATCAGGCCCGTGCGCGCATTACTGGTGGCCGTCGCCAAGCTGCCCTGGCAAGCCACCGGGGAACACCCGGTAATTGACGCTCTGGGCAAGCTGCGCCACCTCTATGCGAACGGCGTTCGAAGCTTACCCAATGATATGACCGCCCCTCGCCTTGGGCCAGCCTGGCTCGATGCGATCAGCGGTGCCGATCGTGAGCGCGCCTTCCGGGCGCTTGAGGTCGCCACCCTGTTCGCCCTGCGCCGTGCCGTGCGCAACGGGTCGGTCTGGATCGAGCATTCGTTGAGCTTCCGAGGTCGCGAGAGTTTGTTCCTGCCAGCGGAGCGTTGGCAGGCTGAAGCTCGGCGCCACTATACGCGGCTGTCGCTGCCAGCCCAAGCTGCCGATTTTCTCGAGCCGTTGCTCGAGCGCGTGCGCACAGGCATTGACGCGGTCGCGGCAGCGACGCGCGCCGGCACGCTACATGTCGATGACGAGTTGCACCTGGCACCGCTAGCGGCACAGGAAGAGGATCCCGAGGTCTCAAGGCTGCGGAGCCGCCTTGACCAGCACATCGGCGATGTTCAGTTGCCGGAGGTCATCCTGGCAGTGGACGCCGACACTCGCTTCAGCTGGATCATGCTCGGCCGTGAGCCCCGGTCTGCGCAGGAACTGTTGATGGTCTACGCTGGCATCTTGGCGCATGGCACGAGTCTGACGGCGGCCGAGTGTGCCAGGATGATTCCACAATTATCAGCCACGAGCATACGTCACGTCATGCGCTGGGCGGGCGATGAGCGGCGACTGGTTCAGGCCTGTAAGGCAGTTCTGGAGTTCATGCACCGCCATCCGATCGCGGCAAGTTGGGGCCGGTCGGACCTCGCCTCCTCGGACATGATGAGCCTGGAAACAAGCCAGCGCGTCTGGCAGGCACGGCAAGACCCAAGGCGCCACACCGCCTCGGTCGGTATCTACACTCACGTCCGCGATCGATGGGGGATCTTCCACGCCCAGCCGATTGTGCTCAACGAAAGGCAGGCCGGCGCGGCGATCGAGGGCGTCGTGCGGCAGGAGCGAATCGAGACCACACAATTGGCGGTCGACACTCATGGATTTAGTCCGAAGTTCCATGGTGACGCCGCGGCTGCGGCGTCGCGACGCCCTTTTCCTGATTGAGGAATCGGCTCATTGGGGGGCGTTCGATACCCGCATTTTGTAGTCACTAAAAGCTCTTGACATTGGCGAGTTTTATCCTATTCTGCTGGCTATGCCAGCACGAACCGGAACCGCTCACGTCGTTACGACGACCCGCAAGTACAAGGACCAGGTCTATCGCACCCACCTGTTGCGGCGCAGTTACCGCGAGGACGGCGTGGTCAAGAACGAGACGCTGGGCAACCTGTCCCACTTGCCCGAGGCACTGATCGAGATCATCCGCCGCTCACTCAAGGGCGAGACCTTCGTGCCGCTGGGCGAGGCGTTCGAGGTGACACGCTCGCGCGCTCACGGCCACGTGCAGGCGGTGGCCACGGCCATGCAGCGTCTGGGCTTTGCCTCGCTGATCGCCTCCAAGCCCTCGCGCGAGCGCGACCTGGTGCTGGCGATGGTGGCCGCGCGGATCGCGGCGCCGCACACGAAGCTGGCCACCACGCGCTGGTGGCACACCAGCACCCTGGCGGAGGACTTCGGCGTGACCGAGGCCAACGAGAACGACCTGTACGCGGCAATGGACTGGCTGCTCGCGCGCCAGGGCACAATCCAGAAGAAGCTCGCCGCGCGCCACTTGAGCGCCGGTGGCCTGGTGCTGTATGACCTGAGCTCCAGCTACTTCGAGGGCAGCACCTGCCCGCTGGCCAAGCTTGGCTACAGCCGCGATGGCAAGAAGGGGCTGCTACAGGTCAACTACGGCTTGCTCACCGATGCGCGCGGCTGCCCAGTGGCGGTGTCGGTGCATGAGGGCAACGTGGCCGACAGCCAGACCTTCATGCCCGAGGTGCGGCGCCTGCAAGAGGAATTTGGTCTCTCCCGATTGGTCATGGTGGGCGATCGCGGCATGATCTCCAGCAAGGCCATCGACCAGATGCGTGAGGGCGGTGACCTGGGCTGGATCACCGCGCTCAAGAGCGCCTCGATCCGCCCGCTGCTCGAGCAAGGGCAACTGCAGCTTGGCCTGTTCGACGAGCGCAATCTGCTGGAGCTGAGTTCACCGGACTATCCGGGCGAGCGGCTGGTGGCGTGCCGCAATCCGGAACTGGCCAGGCTACGTGCCCACAAGCGAGAAGAGTTGTTGGCGGCCACCGAGGCGTGCCTGCAGCCGATCGTTGCCCGCGTGCAGGCGGGCAAGCTTGCCGGGCGCGATCAGATCGGCCTGCGCGTGGGCAAGGTGATCGACAAGTACAAGGTGGCCAAGCACTTCGCGCTGAGCATCGACGACGCGGCCTTCACGTTCAGCCGCAACAGCGAGGGCATCGCCCGCGAGGCGGCGCTCGACGGCCTCTACATCATCCGCACTTCGGTGAGTGCGGCGCAGATGGACTCGGCCGAGTGCGTGCGCAACTACAAGGCGCTGGCCAACGTGGAGCGTGCGTTCCGTTCGCTAAAAACGGTGGACCTGAAGGTGCGGCCAATCCATCACCGCACGGCCGATCGGGTGCGTGCGCATATCCTGCTGTGCATGCTGGCCTACTATGTCGAATGGCACATGCGCGAGGCTTGGCGCGAACTGATGTTCGCCGACCCGGATCAGGCCGCCAAGGCCACGCGTGATCCGGTGGCGCCTGCCGTGCGCTCTGCGGCAGCGCTGGCCAAGGCGGCGCGCCACACACTTGACGACGGCACGCCCGTGCACAGCTTCTCGAGCTTGATGGCCGAACTCGCCGCGATCGTGCGTAACACCTGCCGTACACCCAGCGCTGGCGCTGAAGTGCCGACGTTCGAACTCGTCACCACGGCAAACGCGAAACAGAAGCAGGCTCTGGATTTGCTTCAGCAAATCCGCGTGTAGACAGAAACTGGAACCCGGGAATCACGACAAGTGCCTGTCGCAAAAGGGGAAACTCGCCCAGGCGGCCGGTGAACTTCGGTTTAGTGTTACGTGGACATTGTCATCATTCCGCCATAGGTAAGGCATATAGATAAGGACAGATACGTCGACTGGCTGGCAGGCCTGCGCAGGGCGT
>NZ_JBFTSG010000101.1:4212-20203 GCF_056399885.1 Cupriavidus sp. 01L45
GGCCTGCGCAGGGCGTAGCCCGAAGCGGGCCTGCCAGCCAGTCGACACTACCGACCGACAAACGGCGAACCAGGGGGCTCCTGCGTTATGTGCCGATGCCTTGTCCATAGTCGGGAGCTAACCAGTGCTTCGAAAGGAGCCTGCCATGGTCGTTCGCAACACCCTTTTGTCAAATGGGCAAAGAAGCGTCTTGCTGCTGGATGACGCTGGCGGACCTGTCCAGGTCGTCAATGACTACCTGCGACACCTTGCGGCGCGAAACTGTTCACCAAATACGCTGATTGCCTATGCCCACGATCTGCAACACCTGTGGCGCTTCCTCACGCAACAGCGACTGAAGTGGCAAGAGTTTAGGGTGTGGCATACCGTCGAACTTCTTGGTTATCTGAGATCGCTACGGATTCCATTGTCGCCTCGCCGGCGTTCGATCGCCGAGGCGCTGACGATCGACGGAAGGGCAATGGCGCAATTGGCCCCGGCCACTGTCAACCGGATACTTGCAGCCGTCTCGTCGTTCTATGATTTCGCAATTCTCTCGGCCCAACTGGACAGCGCTAACCCGCTTGAGAAGACGCTTGATCACCAACAGCAGCGCGTGACCAGTAGGCATCGACCATTCATGGACGGCGTGAGCCGTCAAAGGCCGTTGCGCAGGCGGGTGTCCGTAAAGACCGTGGACCGGTTGCCTCGCCCGATGTCCGATGAACAGATCGACGCGCTCTTCGGGGAGCTTCATTGCCAGCGTGACCGGGCAATTCTGCGATTGATGCTGGATGGTGGGTTACGACCAGGAGAAGCGTTGGGCCTGCATTTGGAAGACGTTCGGTACGGCCAGCGTCGCGTCATGGTGCGATATCGCAATGATCATCCGAAGGGCGTACGGGCTAAGTCTCGCTTCGAACGCGTTGTTGATCTGCACGATCCCACCACGCTGGAAATTGTGAACATGTACGTCATGACCGAAAGGCCGAACGACGGAGACAGTCCCTTCGTATTTCTCATCGGTGGCGCCGGGAGACGCCGGCTCGAACCACCCGGCTATCCTGCCTTGTTCAAGCTGTTTATCAGGGCCTGTGAGCGAGCCAAAATTCGGGAGCCATGGGTAACGCCGCACAGCCTGCGCCACACCCATGCCACCCGTATGTGGGAGGCGGGGATGCGTGAGCTGACGCTCCAGAAGCGGCTCGGCCATGCATCCCCAGAGTCGACGCGCATCTACACCCGCATCTCCGATCGACAGGTCGTCGCCGATTATCGACAAGCGCTGGGCCTTGATGATGTCGCACCGGTGAGCGGCGTTCCGGTGACCACCTGAGCGATCTAGGATGATCGATGCCGCGACCAACAAACGTTGCAGCGAAACCGCTCGATACACCACATCGAGCTTGTTCGTATTGCTCCGAGTCTGAATATGCAGAGTTTGCCAATGCGCTGCCCGGGTCTCCCACCCGATGCCGCCGCAGGCTTAATGATATGCGCCGCTTCGTACGTCGCTGGCCAGACCTTCGAGCCTGGTTTGCGGAGCCCCTTGCCGTCCGTGTCGGCAGTGTGCCTGCGAGAAGGCAGTATGGGCTTAATGCCGAAATTTCCCACACCGGACGGCCGTTTCTTCTGTTCCTGGGGCTTCGCGGCTTGTTGCAGTTCGACTATCCATGGCTCTTCGCCAGCAGCCCACTGTACGTTCCGGAGATGGCGCGAGAAATGGGGCTGGATCTGGGCATCGACGCCCTTCGGAGTGATGCTCAGCGACTGGGTTTTGGCAAGCTTGGGTTCGACGCGACGTTGCGCTGGACCGTGAGCCGGGTGATATTGCACACCGGGTGCATCGACGCCTCCACGTTCGGCGGTGAGCATGTGCACGGACTTCGCGCAGGGATCGCGGCGTTCCTTGCCAGTCGCGACCTGCACGAGTTCTATCCGAGCGCCTCAGGCAACTTCGAGGCGTTTCGCAAGAGCTGGACATTGCGTGTGAATCAGCTTGAGTTGCTGCTGTTCCATCGAGGACAACTGGATGCACAGCCGAAGAAAGTCATGCGCAGCATTAAGGAACGAAAGCCCGTTGTGCCGCGCATGCAGGACGTGGTGGACCGCTGGCTCGTGGCGCGTAGCGCGACGGATCGTCCGCTAAGCGTGCAGAAGTTCGAGCTCGCGCTATATCGATTTATGGTGTGGCTGAACAATGAGCGGCCGGCGGTGGAGAGCTTTGCGCAGGTCACGCGAGACGACGTCCTGGAATATCTGGTGGCATTATCAACGCAGCCGAGCCCGCGAACGGGGCAGCCCTTGGGCACACTGGCTCGACGCGCGCATGTTTCCGCGCTGTCACAATTCTTTCGTAACACAGCCGCGTGGGAGTGGGATGACACCCCGGGGAGACCGTTGCTCGGCATCGGGGATCTGCCAAAGATGCCGGTACGAGTGCCACGATTCATTCCAGCAGATGAGCTTGCGCGTCTGATGGTTGCCGTCGGAAATCTGGAGTGTCCGTATCAACGTACTGCGTTGCTCATCGCTCGATGGACCGGGGCTAGAAAGGGAGAGATCCAGCGACTGTCCGTCGATTGCCTTGATAGCTATCCTGACGGCACGGCCCGTCTGCGCCTGCCAGCGGGCAAGACCTACCGGGAACGCGTCGTGCCGTTGCATGAAGAAGCGGCAATTGAACTGAGGAAGTTGATCGCAGCACGGACTCAGGGACGCGAGCGTGCACTGACCGATGAACTGACGGGAACGCCAACGCGATACGTGTTCATGGCACACGGCAGACTGCTCTCATGCGCATACCTCTTCCAGGCTTCGTTGAAACGCGCCTGCGAAGTCGCCGGCACTGTCGACGAGAATGGGCGTCGGACCATTAGTCCTCATCGCTTCCGTCACACGGTCGGTACGCAACTGGCCGAACGCGGAGCGAAGCTGCATACGATCATGAGCATACTGGGGCATCGCAGTGCATCGATGTCGCTTGTCTATGCACAGATCAGTGATCGCGAGGTGTTGCGCGACTACAAGTCCGTTCTGAAACCCGGGGCGATCCTTGCAGGTCCCGCGGCGGAGCAACTCCGCAGCGGCACCTTGCCAAGGTCCTCCGTAGACTGGCTAAAGTGCAACTTCTTCAAGACCGAACTGGAACTCGGTCACTGCTTGCGGTTACCGGCCGAGGGGCCGTGCGAGTGCGATATGTACTTGACGTGCGCCAAGTTCGTGACGACCCCGGCATACGTGCCACGACTGCGCGAGCGTCGGAAGCTTGAACTAACGCTGGCCACGGATGCGCAGGCTCGCGGTTGGCCCAAGGAACGAGAACGGCATCTTTCCATCGCCGAACGCATCGCGCGACTTCTGATTGATTTGGGAGAGCCAGGGCACGGCTCAGACTGACGCTGCGCCGATTGGAAGGGAAGTCGAATGATTGGCCAAAAATGCGATTTGTCCATATAAATACCGATTTCGCAATGGCGTTGGCCAGGCTACTTGGGTTCGACCTGTGTCCCCGATTGCGAGAGCTCAAGCAGCGTCGTCTCTTCGTACCTCGCGGCGTTGCTGTTCCCGATGAGATCGCCTCCGTGTGTCTCGCCAACGTGGACTTGGCTGCGATCGAGGCGCAATGGGACCCTTTGGTGCACCTGACGGCGTCGGTGATGTCGGGACACGCAAGCGCCGTGGCGGCCCTAGCGCGATTTGGCTCGGCCGCGCGGGGCGACCCTATCTATGACGCCGGCGTGCAGCTAGGTAAGCTGCTGCGCACCGCGTTCCTTGCCGACTACTTCGTCAATGCCGGGTTCCGGCGTGAGCTGTTACGCGTGCTTAATCGCGGCGAGGCGGTCAACTCGCTAAAGCGGGCGATCTATACAGGCCGAGTCGCACCCACGCAGGCTAGGCGCGCCGACGAGATGCAGGCCGTCGCCGACGCGCTAAGCTTGCTGGCTAACATCGTGATGGCGTGGAATACCGGTCAGATGCAGACAGTGCTCGATCGGCAAGTGAAACGACGGCAGCCCGTGCCACCCGAGTCGTTCGGGCGAATCGCCCCAACACGGCTAGAGGGCATCAATCTCCGGGGCGTCTTCCGCTTCCCAGTTGAGCGCTACGTCGGACAACTACTGCCGTCACAAACTGCACCCAAAACAAGCGCTGCGGGCTGAAATCGAGCTCGCAATGACGCCGTTTGCGGTTGATCGATGGCCAAACAGAAATCCTCTATTAATCAATAGCTTACGATGGCCCGTCCGCGCTGATGCTGGGCTTGCGAACCGTCGCAAATTGCACCGAAATCAAAGCTACCCCGCGATTACCCACAATTTTTGGCGAGCTCGAACCCGAGCTGAATATAGATGAGTCTTCGTAAGCCTCGCCAGATCACGGTATTGCCTGGTGGGGGATCGTTAGCGCGTGCGAGATAGCCGCCCAATTGGGCGAGTTTGATGATGTACCGGGTAAGAGGTTCGGCAGTTGATGTCTTCGCGGTATCTTTGACCAACTGATCGAGCCGCTCCATTTCTGGCGGCGTTAATCCGATTTCTGCCGGTAGACGCGGGGTGGCTCGATGCACCATCGTCAGCCAGAAGATACGCCAACTCACAACACAGAATACGGCGATCAGATTGGCCAGGCGGTCGGCGGTACGCAACATGGAGTCCTCTGCCTTGCAGCCGGACTTCAGGATCTTGTGGAACACTTCAATTTTCCATCGTAGCGCGTACCAGTCCAGCTTCTCGACAGCTTGCCTGCGGGTGGTCACCGGCAAATTTGTGATCAGCTTCCACTCTATGCGCTTTCTTCCTGCAGGTGCGCCTCGTTCAATAGCATGGATCACCGTTAAGCGCAAAGCTGGGTAACGTCGTTGCTTCCCAATCGGAGGCAACACTGCTATGCGCCGATATCGTAGCTCCAGTTCCGCCTGATGAGCCTTGCCAGTTTGGTCCCGGACTGTAATCCGATGTACGCCTTTAACCTGAACCTCATCCATCTCGTTTGCGATCGTGTGGCTCCCATCCCCAGCAAGCCGGTCAACGCAGGTACGAACCAAGAAGTTTGTTTGAAGCTCTTCGGAAAGGCAGAAGAGTTCGTAAATATCGCTCTCACGATCGCCAACGTGAACGCACCGTTGCGGTTGTTCAAGCAGTGCCGTTGATTGCCGTAGATTCTCGAGCCACCGGTAGCTCTCCTTTTCTTCGATCGGCACGCGTGTCGGATTGATCTTGCGCTTGAGCGCGTTGCATCCTTTGAATTTCTTCCGCGTCCAGAATTTGACAGCGGCAAGACCCAATGGGACTCCTTGTGTGGTGACCGCAAGACTAGAATGCATCAGAATCCCACAGACCGTATGCATCGAACTTCGGCCCGAATCGTCCTTGCGGGTTGCGACTTTGTGCGTCGAGCCAATCAGCTCTGGCCGCTCTCGTTTGTATGAGAATTCGGTCGTATCCTGCAATATCAGGACATGACCTTGCGATGCGGTGAAGCGGCTTCGGGTTGCTTCGAAGTGTCCTCTCAGAATATCCTGTTCACTGACCTTCGGATTGGAGAAGAACCTATACGCTGCCTTCGTGTTGCACCAGTCCTGAAAGGCCATCGGAATGCTTTGCCCCATACAGGACCACAAACGTTCAAGAACCAACCGGAATCTCTTTCCCAATCGCTCGTCGCGGAATTGACTTCGTCTAGTCTCTTCATCCAGCCACGCATTGGTTTTCAACTCCATGGCCCCATTGCCTTTGTCGCCTCCGTTCGCCATCTCTCGTTGTTGTCGAATGTACACGCAACAACGTTAACAGAATGGCTCTCTCGTTAACAGAGGCAATCGACCAAATATTTGTGGGTAATCGCAAGATTCCTGAAACGCCTACGCAACGAAGGGCACGAAAATCAGAAATCAGCGGAACGACCCCAGTAGGATAGATGCAGAATCTCCTGAAAGGCCTGTCTTTATCACCAAACTCAAATATCGGTACGCGATGCAAAAAGTAGCGCGGTACGGCTGAACGCAAAAGATGTTCGCTTTTGCTGAGATCGCTTGACCATGACCGCGAACGTCAAATGCGTATCCCAAGGTCCCAAGGAAAGCCTTCGATGTTCGAAGTGCTGGACACTACAGCCCAGTTGATCTTGATTTCTTGCGGTTGACTGATGAGTTCATCCTTCTCCTTATCCCATTCGAAGTCAACGGAAAGTAGAGGCCCTGGGATATGAGGACTTAGCACACCGAAGGCAATGTAATGCCAGGCCCCTCTTGGTCCTTCTCTTCCGGTAATCCGCAGTTCACTATGGCGCAAGGAATCATTGAACTCCAGAGACAGATGATCTGCGGCCAATAGATCTCTAAGTGTCATTTTCCCGAGGGGCGGGCAGTCAAAGTGCCAGGCTGGAAATTCGAATGTCGTTTCTGGATCGACAAGTGCGACAGCGATGCTTTCGACCGAATCGTTCGCGCTAAAGCTCAGTGAGACCAGAGAATCGGAGAATCTGTATCCCCACCACCTTTCTCCCACTCTCGTGGGCGCACCTAGTTGCTGCTGTACCCACTGCGCGGGGGCGCCAAGCTCGATCGCTGTGAAGATGTTCTCCGGCGTCATCCGTCGTTCAATACGTACGCGCGGCCTTTCTAGCTTTGATCGGAGAGAACGGATTCCGCGAGAACCTATCGCGAGCCACAAAAGCGTGAGGCCGCCCAAAAATCCACCTATCGCATTTACAAAGATGTCCTTGAACGGGATCAGCGATACAAGTTCAGTCATATTGACAGCCACGGTCATTGGAATAGCCGGTTGGGTCGAACGCATTTGAAACTGGTGCCGTCGGATTTTACTCCAATGAAGCCGATCCCCCGTCTTTGTGCCGAAGATCAGGTGAGATTTGGGGGCTCAAGGTCCCGTCGTCGCTCCTGCGTTTGCGATGCTTGGGGAGGTGGCTTGAAGTGGATCGAGCGTCGGGTCAACGCCGACGAATTCCCTGGGCTGACAGCACTGGGTCGTACGTCTCTTAGGGTTGTGGAAGCCGCCTTTCACATTTGACAATGGAATGGCAGCTACTGGCCGTCAACGGTCCTTCGCGGGCGCATTGAACCCCTGCGGCGCACGGCCAGGCCAACGAATTCCGGTTTCCTACAGCAGGACATTCGATTTAGGAAGCCTCCGGGTCAATGGCCGTCAATGCATTATCCATGGTGAAGCGCTTGGATAACCCGGGGTACGCCCTTGTTAATGTGATTTATAAGGCACATAATGACTATTATGTTAAATTATTAACTTGTTAACTAGTTGGTGCTCATGGAACGTTTGGACTGCTTGCCACCAATGACCTAAGCGTTAGCGCCGCGTGTACCTCGGCGTGCGTGAGAGGTAAGTCAGGAGGATTTGCCGGGCCCTGCCCGGCGTGGGTCAGCGGCTGACCGCGCGATGGACCGCGAGCGCCGCGGCCACCATGGCCTCGGCGGATTCCAGCGCGCGCGCCGGATCGTCGCGCTTGCGCACCCTGGCGGCGCTGGTCGCGCGCGCGGCGCCATCTGGGCTGGTGGAGAACTTCACCACAGTCAGCCCCTTGGCCGGGTTGATATAGATTTTCTGCCCAAAGCGTCCGCTGGCCTCGATGCTGCCGTCGCCGTCGTTGCGCTGGAACCAGTAGTTGCGATAGCTGTAGCCGTCGCGGCCCGGCATGGTGTTGCCGCGCGCAAAGCGGGCCTGGTTACCGGCCGGCTGCAGAGCGATACGCACCGCCGCCGGCGAGACCCCGCCCGAGGCATCGCCCCCCGCCGCCCGGCGCACCGCCTCGGCAAAGCGGGCAGCGTCGCGCAGCGTGGAATTCATGCCGCCGCTGGCCATTTCCGTGCCCTGCCGGTCCACCTGGGTGTAGGCATCATCATCGGCAAAGCGCGACCACAGCCGCTCAGTTATCAGTTGCGCCCAGCTCTTGCCGGTGATGCGCCGCAGCGCCCATGCCACCGCTTCCGGCGAGCCGTTCTGGTAGTACCAGATGCCGCCCCCCTCGCCCGCATCGCGCCCGCCGGTGGCGTGAACGACCTTGAGGAAGTCATAGATAGTGTCGGGCGCATCCGCCTTGCGCGGCATGATCCCCACCGCCCCGAACAGTCCCAGGTCCGGTGGCAGCGCCTCCGGGTAGCCCACCGGCACCTCCATGTCCAGGTTCTGCTGCACCGTAGCCTCGCCGAACGGATTGCCGGCCAGTTCCGGCACATACTGCGCCAGCCGGGCCTGCGGATCGAGCTTGCCCTCCTCGATCAGCATGGCGGCCAGCAGGCCGGTGACGGACTTGGTCATCGAAGCCCAGATATGCGGCTGGTAGGGCCCAAAGCCCGCAAGGTAGCGCTCATACACGACCTTGCCCTGGTGCAGCACGATAAAGCCATCGGTATGCGTGTCGCGCAGGTAGTCGGCCAGCCGGACGGTATTGCCCGCTATGGCAAACGTGGTGGCGTCCAGCTCCGTGCCCGGTTGACCCGACAGGACCAGCGGCTGATTGGCATGCCGGATGCCCACCGTTGACGACATCTCGCGCGCATGCCGGAACGCCCAGCGCATATACGGCGGGCGCAGGCCGTTGCCGCGGCTGATTTGCCTGTCGGGTGGCGGCGGAAAGCCCTGCATGACTTCGTCCTCGGCAACGGCCGAAGGCTGGCCGGTACCTTGCGCCATCGACACGCTCATCGGCGTCACCAGCAGCGCCACGGCTAACCACACTCGACTGCGTACGAATTCCGTCCTGCGCGATGCCGATTGCGCTTGCATGCTGTCTCCCTTCTTGTCGAAGCGGCTGCACAACGCTGCGCCGCCTTATGTGCATGAGGTGCGAGCCTGCACGGTGCAGGCCGCGGGCGCCATGTTGCAGGAGGGGAACCAGGACCACAATGATGTATTCGGAATAGAGTCATAACCCGGCGGAATGTCGTGCAGTGACCGCAGCTGCTTTCGATTGCCGCCCGGTCCTTACCCTGAACCTTCCTCCCAGGGGTTCTCTTGATTTCTATGCAGTTTACCGGGGTAGACACCCCAGGCAATCGTGCGGTTTTTCGGGCGATATCTCGCTAAAACCACAATCAAATCAGTCACTTGCCGTCCGGCCCTTTCCTTGGGCCCTGCGGTACTTGTACGCCACAGTTGGGGGGTGGGCTGAGTACGGCGGCGCTTCGAGGCCGGTTTGGTCGGATAATTACGGCTGCCCGGCCTAGCGGCAATGAGACTGGGAAGCAACGTGGCTGCCGAAGAAGTGCTGTATTGAGCCGTCTCCGCGATCGAAAACGGCAAACAGCAACCTATTGATTTAAGGCGGTGTTTTCTCGGCACCCACCCGGGAACCCGCATGAATGCTTAGGGTGTCTACCCCGGTAAACTGCATAGAAATCAAAGGGACCCCCAGAAGGCGTACGGCGCCGTCGCGGGCTGACCGCCGGTGCGCCACGCTCGCTCCTGTCGCTTTCGGTACCGCTATTGCTTTGCGTCTACCTGCGTCTGAGCGATGCCCACCCATCGTTTGACGCGAGCTCGCAGCCGGCCCTTTGCCGCGGTGTCGATCGGCATCTTATCGACCATCGATACGGCCATGTCTGCCTCCACGTAGCCGTGCACCAGCAGCGCCACGTTGAAGTCTCGGTCTTTGTCACGGTTCGCGACGGCCTTGGCCATGAACAGATCGATGGCGCTCAGGCAGTATCCGATGCGGCTATTCGTAGCATCGTTCTGGATCTTATCGACTCGCCCCAACCATCCGTCAGGCAATACCGCGGTGTCTGGTCCGACGCCTTGCGCGTAGTAGCCATTCGTCTCGTGGAATTGAGAGCCCTCGCCGATCGAGCCATCGATATCATCCGCCTTCTCGTGAGCATGGAGCGGATAGATGTCGGCCTCCGCCGACGCGGTGAAGACCTCGGGCGGATATGGATGCCCGCCAAGAAGGGACTGGCTGCCGACGATGACGAACTCGTACTCGTCGGTGATAACGCCCGACGCGCGAATGATGTGCTCGAGATCCTCCCGCTTCATTGTGGTTCTCCACCGGACTCATCTTCGGGCACGTCGCCGATCACCACGCCCTTCTTGAGCGCCTGAACCTGAGAAATCACCTCGCGGCGGACCTCCTCTGGCAGCACGGTTGGCAACGGTGACGCCTGCCTGAGCTCCTGCGCGCGCTTCGTGCGCCCCAGCGCCCTGCGCCACGCTTTATTGGCCAGGATGTGCTCCCATTCAAGCCAGAGAGAATCTGAACGAGACGGACCCTTTGCGCGCCAGGCCGCGAGCGTGTTGAGTGCACGCTGACGGAGTTCGGGATCCTCGCGCAACAACCGAAATGCCCTTTCGTGAAGCGCCATGCTCTGCAGATCCTGGGCCTGGTGAAGCGCCGAATCCGCCCTCACCGTCACCTGAACCTGCGGGCGGCCGCGGTGCGTGTTCGACCCCGCGGAGTTCGGTGGCGCTGGCTGGAATGTGTCGGACACCAACAAAGCGAGGTCACCCGCGACACCGAGAGCCGACATGACGCGGAGTAAGGTGCCGATCGACGGCGTCGGATCGCCAGCTTCGACAGATGCGAGCGTGGTTCGCGAGATGCCTACCTGCTCAGCCAACTGACTCGCCGTCAGCCGCTTAGACTTGCGGAGGCGCCGGAGCCGATCGCCCAGCGTCAAAAGCAACTGGCGCTCGATGAGAGGGTTCGTTTCTTGGCAATGGATCATATGTTCAGTAGACTAGGCAAAAAGCTGCATTTTGTCCAGTATGTTGAACATATGATGGGTGGCGCCTTCTTCGCCTCGCAGCTAGGGGTCATCGTACTTTTGGTGCGAAATCTGGCGCTAGCAAGCCGGGATGCCGCTTGCGGCAAGGCTTTCCAGGTTACTTGGCGCCGCGTACCCGCCGATCTCACAGGTAACTGATTCCAAAGGGTTTTCAGGGCAGAACCGCCAGATTTCGCATCAAAAGTACGATAACCCCGATGCCCGGTAGCAGCGAGCGCTGCTTCGCCTGCCCACGGTAGAGCACCGTATTGGGAATCAGGGCGGACAGCGCCGTCGTATGTTCGATGTAGTTGCCCACCGATTCGACGATCACGACGTTCAAATGAGGAGTGCTCTTCATTGGCATGTGCCCTCGAGATTCAGTTCCGGAATTCGCGGAGATCCTGCTCACGAACGAAGAACAGGTTTTCGCGCGCCCGTGAGCAAGCCACATACAGTTTGTTGCGGGTCTGCGGCGGAAGGTCCTGCAGGCCGCCGGTGCGTAGACGCGCCCATGCGTCTGTGCCGAGCACGACACAGACGTCGCGAAAATGGTCCATGCCCTTGCTGGCCCCCCAATTGTTGGAGAAGCAGCCATACCGGGTGTGACTGCTGTAAAACAGTTTGACGATGGCAGGATCCCGGTACAGGTCTTTCGCGACCGCCGCTTGCTCCACAACCGACAGATCGGAGCCCCGCACGTCATGCGCATGCATGTCGATCTGCAAGTGTTCGCGGATGAAATCACAGACGGTCGTGCTGCACCGGCGACTCGCACGCAGGGATTGCCGATCCACGGTGAGGCCCTGGGCGGAAAAGCGTTGCGCATAGGCGCCAAAATCGTCGTGCAGCGTCCGGTTCACCGAACCGTCACGACTGGTATCAAACGTGTGCTGAAAGAAGTCGCCGACCAGCAGCACATCTGTGTTCGCCCGGCATAGCCAGGTCAGAAGATTGAAATCATGGCCGCCAAAGTCCTGCACTTCATCCACGAAGACCCGGTCGAAGTATCGTTCGACGCGTCCCAAAATGGCCGGCAGGCATCCTTTTACCTCCAGCAACTTGGCGAGCCGGTTGTGATAGAGACGGCGACTTCCATCCAGGTAGCGTGCGTCCTGAGTCAACGGGAGCCTGGAAGTCTGGGCGGGTGGCTGTCGAAAATTCATGCCTCGGCTGCCCAGACGCATCTGCAGCAGCGGCCGGTAGCAGAAATTGTGCAGAAACGCGAAGTAGGTGCAGACCACAATGTTCGGTGGCATGTAGCCGAACTTTCGCAGCACGCGCGACCGAAGGTGGGTGAAGTTGTTCTCGGTGTAGGTAATCAGCAGTACCCGGCGCTCCAGATTGAGTTCATCGATCAAACGGGTCGTCTTGCCGGAGCCCGCGACCGCGAAAATCACCCTCTTATCCACTGCACAGCCTCTTCGATGTAGCGCGGGACAACCAGGGTACGCTGACTGGTGAGCAAGCTCAAGGCTGCATCGGTCTTGTTGGCCAGCATGTATTGCAGGGGGGTCAGCGTGCGCCTGCCACCCGCAAAGAGGGCCTCGCAAACTGCTGCGTTGCAGTCATGCAAGCCCACCTCGAACGTATATTTGGCATCGTCGGCGTCGGCGAACACCCTACCCGCGTCATAGATATGGCCGGCGAAATTGTCCACACAGTTAGCCTGGAAGTTGCCATCGTTGTCCCGAATGGCGGCGGTCCGGATACCCAGCAGCTTGCCCAACTCCAGATAGCGCTTGAAGCTCGTTCCGCCAATCGCCATCACGTGCACATCATCCTGTTCCGGCGACGCCCCTCCCGACGCGGCCCGGTACAGCGCATCGAAAAGGATGAATTCCGCGTCGCCCTCCACCAGAATCACGCGTCGGGACAGCGCGAACTCCAGGACATTGTTGTCGGGGGCCTTGATAAAAAAGTTGGCCGTCTCCTCACTGAGCGCATGCAAGCTCGAAGCTTGGTTCCGGATGCCCAGCAACTGCGCGTGCCGCAGATCCAGCCGCGACGCAATATGGCTACTGTGCGTGGCCACAAACAGTTGCGTCTGGGCCGCATCCTCGAGGCTCCGGACGAGCCGCCGCATGCCCGTGTGACTCAGATGGTTCTCGGGTTCCTCCAGCAGCAACGCATGCAACGATGCGCCGTTATTCCTGTGCCGGCGCAACGCGAATTCGGTCTTCAGGAAGCATTGGCGTCCCTTGCCGCGGTTCTCCAGAGGAATACCGTCCTCCATGATCTGCAGGTCCACCTCCAGGTTTGAACGGTGGCCACTGCGCACGCCGAACTGGTAGTCAGCAAGATCCTGGTTGACAGGTCCCAGATATTCCTTGCGAAAAGTATCCTTCCCGCGGCGATACTGGTTCTCCAAACGGTGCCGCGTCGGAACGTCCGTGTGCACACCGAATACGGCCCGCGTGTACTCCCGAACCGCATGTTCACTGTCGATGCGAGAACTGTCCAGAGACAAATGCCTGACAGGGCGCTTGTAGGCGAGGACCGCCTCCCCGGAGAACGTGTGGAACCGGACTCCGTAGTATTCGTAAGGAAAATTCGGCTCGTCCTGCGCGAGGACTTCGGCGATGGCCTTGCCGTACTCTTCGATCGGCGCGATCTCTAGTCGCAAACCATCGGCTTCGATGCCCTTGGAGTTGTTTTTGCCGTTGAGTTCGAAATTGTCCCCGGCCATCAGCCAGGCTTCAACGTACAACACAGGCAGATGCGCGGGCTTCCGCTCCCGGGCCAGAAAGGCATCGACGGCTGCTTTGCACAACAGGTTCTCCACCCCCACCGTTTCGACTCGCCCCCGGCTCGCGCTGAGAATCAGGTCAAGGGCGAGCAGGACCGTGCTTTTTCCAGCTTCGTTATCGCCGACGAGAATGTTGGTCGTCGTATTGAAATCGAGTTCCAGCGCGTCGAACTTCTTGAAGTTCTGCAGCACAAGCTTCGAGATTACTGTCACACCCACCCCATTTCTAACGCTGATGGCCAATCATCTGAAAATAGCGCCCACTGCGCCTCTGACCTCTTGGTCGGGAAGACGGTGGCCAATATTCGCGGCCTCGCTGGAGTGTCCGCCATGCCGGCCCGGCAACGTACGCCCGGCCGCTACACGACCGCCGCCCAGCAGATTGCAGCGATTATCCATGGGAGCCGATACAGGTGCTATCCGCCGACGGAGGGATGCCGAGCGTTTCGTCAGCGGGGCTGCCTCGGCCCCGTTCCGGGCGCCTGAGCAGCACCCACGCGCCGGGAGTACACCACCGCCCCGTACCGGATCCTTAGCCCTGGCGCTGCACTAGACAATTGCGGATACGTCAGGCCGCAAGAATCAACTGCGCACCCAGTTTGTGGAGCAGATCAAACGTGTTCATCCAGGGCACGCCAAAGTGCTTGCAGAGATTCGGTATCAGGAACTTCTTTTTGACATCGAGGTTGAACGTCTCGTGCGTGACCACCACAGCATTGGTCGCCATCGCCTTCGCAATCAGCCACGGATCCGCACCATGCATGAACTCATCAAGCGCACCAGCCTTCATCGCCGGAGCGCACTTCGCCACCTCGGCAGCAACCAACAAGAAGGCTTGCTGAGTCGCGGCGTCGGACACATCCAGAAACATGCCCGCATTGTCCCTGGCCCATTGCGCCAGGTCGTCGTTGCCACGTTTAAGCTCGTCGGCGACCAATGAGATGCTCGCGACTTCCAGGCTGTCGTTCTGTGCGCGAATCCATTGCCAGAAGCCCGGGCAAAATGCCATCCCGTAATAGCGATTCTTCGCCTCAATGAGCGTGTTGGAGTCGAGCAAATGCTTCATTCGGAAACGCTGTCGCCGTAGGTCCGCAGTTTCGAAGGCTGAATCCCAAGCAACCTAGCAGCGTCACGCAACAACATCTGCCCGCGCATGGCTTCCGCGAGCACGGCTCTGCTAAATCGCGCACTATTCTTCGCACCCGCATTCACATAATAATTGCCGCCCTTTTTTTCCTTGTTGCGGTAGGCCTGCAATTCGTTCAGGTAGTACTCGCTGTAGGCATCGGCAGGAACAAGGCCCAAGTCCGCGGCGCGCCGGGCGACCACGAGCTTGCTAACCCGGAACTGGTCAGCAAGCAACGCCAGTTGGCGCATCCCGTCGTCCACGTCCATCCAGGCTCGACGAAATTCGGCCTCCGGCACCAGGAACTCACCAGCCACGGCATTGCAGAAGACCTCTTCATGCCGAGTAGCCTGCACGGCAACGCTGGAAACGCCGCTGCTGTTGATCCACACATGCGTCAGCTCATGGATCAACGTGAATAGCCGGGCTGCGGGAGCGTCCGCACTGTTGACAAATATGACAGGCGCAACTGGGTCACTGACGGCGAAGCCACGAAACTCCCCGACATCCAACTTGCGGTGTGTATTGCCTCCCACAATGCCGCTGCGCATAATCAGAATGCCTGCAGTCTCGGCCGCACGCACCAACTGCCTGAAGTATTCGTCCTGGCTGGCTCGCGAAGCGTTGTCGGGAATGCCGAGAACCTGTCGCATATCCGCGACCACGGCTTTCACCGGACTTTGGAGCGTGAACCGCCCGACGAACGGCAGGCGCGGTGCATCATGGTCACTGAGGTACTCAACGTACCAATTCTGCTTCCAGAGGACTTCCTTGACGGTATCGATCAACTCGATACTCGGCCGCGCCGGTGGCATACCGCCCTTCGTGCGCAAGTCTGGCAGCGGCAGATTTTCATCCGGCGGCTCTTCCAGAAAGAGAAATCCGAACGGGACATGCGCCAGCGCAGCCCATTTCTGCGCCTGTTTGAACGTGGGCTGACTCTCCCCGGCCTCCCACTCGAAAACCTTTTCGGCTTTCACCGGTAGCCGCTCCGCCAGATCGAACTGCGTCAGCCCGGCGCGAAGCCGGGACCAGGCGAGCAGACGAGGGGAAACGAGAGCATGGCTCATGGCATCGAATGGTAATGCAGGGTATCGCCTACGTCTATTCCCAAAACCCCACTGCTGCGAAGTTCATGGGTGCAGGGCCGCAAGCGTTGTCAGCGCGGTTCTGATCGTGAATCCCGTCGATCCGCCCACGCACTGGCGACTACCGTTATGCCGGCATCAGCAGACCTCCGCTATCCCCAATCCACCCAAGTTAAGCATCAACAATTAGGCATCAACAGGCCTTATAAGCAGCATGTCGATGAGGTTTGTGGCGAGGCGGACGAGGCTTGGCGCGATCCGGCCGCACGCGATGGATACGTGTTGCGATCACGGCCAAGGTCTCATTC